>JAUVKT010000007.1 GCA_030596125.1 Bacteroidales bacterium
GTTGATCTGACTTATGTTATTATAGGGGCTCGATACAGAGACAATTGGGTGTTTGTTAAAAGCCGGAAGAGAGGCAGCTATGAACTGCCGGCCGGACATATAAATATGGAGGAACTTCCTGAAGATGCAGCAGTAAGGGAACTCAGGGAGGAGACAGGAGCCATTAGATTTTCGATTAAGTGTGTTAATACATATTCTGTAACGGAGGGTTCTGAAACAGGTTGGGGAAAACTATTTTTTGCTGAGATTCATGATATGGGTGAGATCGCAGATAAGATTGAGATAGAGGAGGTTATCTTTTCTGAACAGATGCCTGAAAACCTGACTTTTCCTGAAGTTCAGACAGCCCTTTTTACAAGATTATGTGAATATCCCGGAAAACGGAGTAAAAATTTTACTATAGTCTAGTGTCGAGTCAACTTAATATTTGTTCCAATTTACCATGATAATTGGTTTCAAGAAGTTACCAGGTATGATAGAGAAAATTAATAAAACAGGTATTATTTATCTTTTGATTTTTATTTCCATTTTTTACTTCATTTTTCCGACAAATAATTCGAGTTTGGATGCTTATGCTTATGCAGGGTATATAGATTCTGGAGAAAGCTTATTTGCACCACATCATTTGCTTTATAATGTATTTCTGTTTTCAATAATTCATCCGGTTAAATTGGTAGTTCATAATTTAGATATACTTCTGATTAGTAAATATATAAACTCATTTTTTCTTGTTTTAAATCTTTTGATATTCTATCTGATCTTATCAAAACTGAGTTTAGTTAAGAAAGAAAAGATTATTTTCACTCTTATAGTAGGTTTTAGTTTTAGTCTATGGCGTTATGGTACAGAGAATGAAACATACATTATTCCTATTGCCTTTTCCTTATTGGCCAGTTTGCAATTTCTTAATTACTTAAATACCAATAAGTTAAGACATGTTTTTTTTAGTAGCGTTTTCGCCTCTATAGCCTGCTTATTTCATCAGATTCATTTTTTTTGGTGGTTAGGTTTATTGTTTGGTGTCCTTTATAATAGACAAAAGTTTAAAGCTGTTGCTTTATATAGTGCAACCGCATTATTAGTTCCATTAGTCTATATTTTGGTTTTGATTTATTATGAAAATCAGGTATTATCTTTTCACAACTTAACTCACTTCGTTTTTCATGATTTTTATATGGGGAGTGCCAGATCTGAATTTGGTTGGGAAAATTTCTTTTTTACGGCTGTGAGTAGTTTTAGAACTTTTTTTCAATTTCATCCGAATATCTGGTTTCTGATACAAAGAAGTTTTGTTTATAGCATCCCTATAGTATTGTCACTCTATTTTTTTTATACACTACTAAAATTCCTGAAAAGAAAAGAGTTAATAATGATGCGTTCAAATTTTGTTTCTGGTTTTGCCAAAACACATTTATTGATATTCATTTTACAATTTTTGTTTGCTTTTTATTCTGCAGGTAATGTGGAATTTATGGTTATGATCCCATTTTTGTTATTCTTAAGTTTCTTCTTAATCTACAAAATAAATTTGCACATATTATCTTTATTGTCATTGACACTTTTTGTTTGGAATTTCAGCTATGGTATATACCCAAATCACCGGTTTAATTACTATAATGATGAAGTTTTAGTAGATTTTATCATAAAACATCCTGATGATATTTTTATCGTTAAAAATGCAGATGTTCTGAATAGATATTATTACAAAACGGGTATCGATAATTATAAAAACATAGTCTTGTATCACAAAATTCATTCAGCAGCTGAACTCGAAGAATTATTTGAACAAAATAATGCCATTATTTACACTGATATAATTGATAAGCCTGCAATATTCGATAGATCGGAGATAGTTTCATCAGACTATTACAAATTGGACTTTAAAGAATACAACAAAGAGTATACTTTTAGATACGATGGATTTTACGGTACATCATTTATATACAAAATACAACAACGCAGTAATTAAATCTGTTTTTAACCGGCTATAAGTAATTACGGCCAATAGGTTTATATCTAAATTAGTTTTGTAAATTTGTGAATAAATTAGCAGAAATATTACAATATGGAGAAATTACCGGGTAAAACAGTTGAAAGACTCAGCGAATACAGGCGAATTCTGCTCGCCTACCTTGATGCAGTTGATGATTATATTTTCTCACATGATTTAGCAGCACTTTTACATATTACAGCTGTCCAGGTTCGTCGTGACCTTATGCTTATCGGTTATACGAGTGTCTTAAAGAAAGGGTATGATGTTAAAAAACTTGTAAGAACAATAGGTGTTATTATTGATTCAGAAGAGGGACAGAATGTTGCAATTGTTGGGTTGGGGAATTTCGGAAGGGCTATTACAGGGTATTTCAAGGGAAAAAGATCCAAACTCAATATTGTGGCTGCATTTGATAATGATCCTAAAAAAGTAAGCAGGACTTTTTATGATGTTACCTGTTACGCCATGGAAGAGATGGAACAAGTAGTCAGAGAGAAGAGTATCTCAATAGTCATCATAACTGTTCCTCCTGTTGTAGCAAGAGTAGTTGCTCTGAAGTCGATTGACTGTGGTATTAAGGGTATACTAAATTTTACAACGATGTCTTTGAATATGCCTCCGAATGTTTACCTCGAAGAATATGATATGGTAACTTCCCTCGAAAAGGTAGCCTATTTTATTAAGGAGACATAGTAGTATCTCAACCATTTTATCTGTTACCGGATATTTGATAAACCAACCCGAAGGTAATTAATCAGGTTAGATGATAGATATCATTTCAAGACATGATATTATTCATGGAATTATTACCAATTATCATGCTAATTTTGTAATGTTGTACTAGCCTGATTAATTTATAAGTTCTTGAATTATTCAGGCTGATTTAAAAAAGAAGGAGAAGTAATGAAGTTTAATCCGGAAATACTGAAGATAAAAGATGAGAGGATGCAGCCGTTTATTGATGCGGATGAGATATGGGATATTATAAATAATACTGTTTCTGAAAGATCAAGAGTTAAGGAGGTTATAGCAAAGTCACTTGATAAAAAGAGGCTTACACTTGAGGAGACTGCAGTACTTGTAAATACCACTGATCCCGATCTCATTGAAGAGATCAAAGCTGGTGCACGTGAGTTAAAAGAGAAAGTATATGGTAACAGGATCGTACTCTTTGCTCCACTGTATATTGGTAATTTCTGCAGTAATAATTGCCTGTATTGTGGATTCAGAACAAGTAATAGTGAAGCAGAAAGGAAGACACTTAATCATCATGAGATTGTTCATGAGGTGGAGGCTCTCGAAGATAATGGTCAGAAAAGATTAATTTTGGTTTTCGGTGAGCACAGAACATATACCCCTGAGTTTATGGCTGATACTACCAGACTGGTATATAGTGTAAAGAAAGCCAACGGAGAGATAAGGCGAGCCAATATTAATGCTGCTCCGCTCGATATTGAAGGCTTCAGAACAGTTGCTGAGGCCGGTATCGGAACATACCAGATATTTCAGGAAACATATCATCCGGAGGCATATAAATGGTACCACCTGAGTGGTAAAAAAGCGGATTATAACTGGAGGCTTACATCACTTGACCGGGCACAGGAGGCAGGCCTGGATGATGTTGGTATAGGAGCTCTTTTTGGTTTGTACGACTGGCGGTTCGAAGTATTGGGATTAGTACGGCATACCAATCACCTTGAAGCCTGCTATAAGGTTGGTCCGCATACAATATCATTTCCCAGGATAAAAGATGCAGCCAGTCTTAATATTGATGATAAGTATATGGTATCTGATGACGATTTCAAAAAACTGGTGGCAATTCTTCGACTGGCAGTTCCATATACCGGACTAATACTTACAGCAAGAGAAGATCATGATGTAAGAAAAGAGGTTCTTCAGTATGGCGTTTCACAGATTGATGGTGGCACTAAGATTGAGTTGGGCTCATATTCTGATACACATAATGAAGACCAGAACCTGAATAAGGAACAGTTTAAAATTGCTGATGCCAGGTCACTTTCCGAAGTAATTGATGAACTTATTGATGACAATTATCTTCCTTCTTTTTGTACAGCTTGTTACAGACTGGGAAGAACGGGAGAACATTTTATGGAGTTTTCGGTTCCCGGGTTTATAAAGAGGTTTTGTTCTCCAAATGCTATTCTTACTCTAGCTGAATATCTTGAAGATTATGCCAGTGAGGAGTTGGCAGAAAAGGGATGGATTGCTATTGAAAAGAATATTAGGGAACTTGATGAGAGTGTTGTTGTAAAAGTAAGAGAACGACTGGATAAGATAAAAAACGGTCAAAGAGATATGTATTTTTAAATTAACTGTTTATGATCAGATTATTAGTAATAAGGGTTGTTGACAGAATTAAAGAGTCGGGACATACCCAGGAAGTTTTAACAACTCATTCACATGTGATACAGGCAAGGTTGGGTTTTCACGAGCTTAACGAACAGATTTGTAGCAGGGAAGGTTATATTGCCCTTCTTTTGAAAGATGATATCAATGGATATGAGGAGTTTATCACTGACCTTAAGACGATTTACGGAATTGAAACCAAAGAGATAATTTTGTGTGCCGGATCTGATATGCCTGGCAGAATACCTGAAGAGGCAAAGGTCTCCCTGGCAGGAGTCAGGGTTGATAACAGGAAGGAAGTAATACTCGATGTACAGAATGTTTTGACTCTGTTTGGTTGTTCAATCCGTACCCGGATGGGTGTTAATATAAGCTCAGAAAATATTGATTCAGGTGTGATCCTGCTCGATCTTATAGGCGATAATAACGAAATAAACATGTTGGCAGAACGACTTTATGATCTTCCTGGTGTTTGTCTCGGACTAACCTGGTTTGAATAGTTCTTTATTCAGGCACTACCCTGATATTTTGTAAATAAGATTTCTTTCTTTAAGATATTCAAGTATAAACTGAAGATGACCTTCTGTTTTACCAATGAACTCCGGTGGGTTTATGCCCGGTTGCTCAAACATATCTTCCATTATAAGGTTAGCAACTGCAGTGCAGGTATATCCTGTTGTTCGTGCCATTGAGGTAATGCCTGTTTCTTTATCAAACTTATCGAAAAGATTATAGACATACCTGACTTTTTCACCAGCATCTATACCCTCAATTGTAATTCTCATTATAGTAAACTCTTCCTCCCCGGATTTAAGTTCCCATGCCGGGAAAAGCAGGTTGGCTGTCAGATCAATTGGTTTGATAAGCGTCCCTTTTACTGCAATCTCTTTTTTGCTAAAGAAACCGGTTTCACGCAACATTCTCAGATAATCAATTGTTCCGGGATAGCGGAGTGTTTTTTCTATCATGTTGAGTACGGGGATTGTAAACAGAAGACTCCTTAGTCCATCAGAATTCCACGACTCAAGAGTCCCTATCTCATCAAACTCAACCAGTTCGGGGTCAGACAGGGCATCACGTGTAACTTTCTCACCATTAAGAATATATCTGGCTGGTCTTGTGTATTCTTCGATTACATCAATTGGCGAAAATACTGCTTTGTACTGCCATGGCCATTCACGCTTAAATGGCAAACCTCCTACAAGGCATTCAAAGCTGGTCACATTCATTTTATCGTGATGGTGGCCAAGTATAATATTACTCATACCGGGTGCTACACCACAATCAGTGACTATTGTTACACCTTTTGATTTGGCGAGCCTGTCAAGACCAAAAGGATCTTCCGGGAAAAATGAGATATCAACCATATCTTTTCCGGCTTCAATAGTATGTTTTACCGAATTGTATCCCATAAACCCGGGAAGTGCTCCAATAACAAGATCCTTATCTCTTACGAGATCTTTCAATATTTCAGGATTAGAGAGATCGGCTGTTATCGCTTTTACACTATCCAGCCCGTAGAGACTACTTAGATTTTCGGCAGAAAGATCAATAGCTGTTACTTCGTAGCTGCCTGCAAGATCTTTCACTATTGCTGAACCAACCAATCCGGTTCCTAAAACAATTATTTTCTTCTTCATGCTTAAGAATTTTGAGAAATTACATTCTAACCTTTCAGATCGACTATAAATTTAGTATTTTTTCATGTTGTAAAACAATGACTTAATAAAATAACATAAAATTATTTTTACAATATTGTGATACCAAATCAAAAAAAATTATGATAAAAAAAGTTGTTTTATCCGGATTTCTGGCTCTGATTACATTAGCAGGATCATCGCAGGTCTCACTCAGTTATTATCTTCCAAAAGAGATCTCATATAATAGCGAGATCCCTACTCCTGAAGAGTTTACAGGGCACCAGGTGGGAGAGTGGCATATTACACACGATAAGCTGTACTATTATATGCTTAAACTATCTGAAATCTCCGACAGGGCTGTGTGGGAGGAGTATGGAAGAAGTCATGAAGAGAGACCTCTTGGAAATCTGATAATCAGTTCATCAGAAAACATCAGCAAACTTGATCACCTGCGCATGGAGCATGTTCGTCTCAGTGATCCGGCTGTTTCGGGTGATATTGATATTTCGGATATGCCGGTATTTATTAAGCTTGGATATGGTGTTCATGGGAATGAATCAAGTGCTCAAAATGCTTCAATGCTGGTTGCTTATTACCTTATTGCAGGATTGGGTGATGAGATCGATAATTTGCTGGATAACACAGTAATACTGATTGATCCCAGCCTGAATCCCGATGGGTTGCAAAGGCATTCAACATGGGTTAATATGTATAAGAGCAAGAATCTAAACCCTGATGAAGCATCAATTGAATTTAGTGAGGCATGGCCGGGAGGCAGGACAAATCATTACTGGTTTGACCTGAACCGTGACTATGTTATGCTGCAACATCCTGAATCAGTTGGAAGGGTTACATCGTTTCACAGGTGGAAGCCAAATATAAATACCGATCACCATGAGATGGGTGCCAGTTCAACCTTCTTTTTCCAGCCCGGAGTCAGATCAAGGGAGAATCCCCTAACGCCTGATGAGAACTACAACCTTGTGACAGAAATTGCAGAGTATCACATAAAACATCTCAATAACATTGGAAGACTCTATTATTCAGAGGAGGTATTTGATGATTTTTATCTTGGAAAGGGATCGTCGTATCCGGATATTCACGCTTCAGCAGGTATCCTTTTTGAGCAGGCTGGTGTCAAAGGTCATCTCAGGGAGACTTCAGCAGGGACTATTTCATTTCCTTTTGCAATAAAAAATCAATTCACTGTATCGCTCTCTACACTTGAGGCAGGCTTGAAGATGCGGAAAAAATTGCTTCAGCATCAGAAAGATTTTTACAGGGAGGTAATCGATCTGGCTGCTAATGATCAGGTTAAAGGTTATGTTTTCAGTGAGCCGGGTGATAAAGCAAGAGCTGCTCATTTTATTGAGAATCTTCTGTATCACCAGATAAAGGTTTACAGGCTTGGAAAGGATATTACCACAGGTGGAAATAGTTATTCAGCAGGGACCAGCTACTATGTGCCACTAAACCAACCTGAGTACAGGTATATAAAAAGTATGTTTGAAACAGTTACAAAATTTGAGGAGAATGTATTTTATGATATATCAACATGGGTACTTCCATATTCATTTAATATTCCATATAGCAGCATTGGTAATATCAAAGGTTTAACAGCCTTGAAAGGTCCTGAAGTATTTGTTCCCCCGTTTGCCGCAGGAAACCTGAGGGCTTCACGTGATGTGTATGCATATATTTTTGAATGGAGTGAATATTACTCTCCCAGGGCACTGTACAGGTTGCTGGATGGAGGTCTTAAAGTACGTGTTGCAACATCCGGGTTTTTGTATGATGACGGAGAGTTTAAAAGGAATTTCAGGAACGGGACAATTATGATCCCTGCATACGGACAGGTAATCGACAGGGATGGCTTGTATGAACTTATGAAGGATATTGTCGCAGAGGCGGGGATAACTGTATATGGAGTTTCAACCGGACACACACCGGAAGGAATTGATCTCGGGAGTAACAGCTTTGTTACGCTTAAAAAACCTGAGATTGCAATGTTTATTGGTGGTAGTATCCGGAGTGGTGATGCAGGGGAGATATGGCATATGCTGGATCAGCGTTTCAATATTCCCGTTACAATGATAAACCCTGTAAGTTCAAGGTCGCTTAACCTTGATAAATACAGTGTTCTTATCCTGACAGGTTCTCCATCTTTGAGCGAAACAAAAGTGGAGGAAATAAAAAGATGGAACAGAAGTGGTGGAACTATTATCGCTTATAAGGGAGGGAACTCATTTATTTCGAAGAATAAAATGGCACCTGTCAAAGTCAAACCATCACCCGAAATAGAGAATAAAGGTGATATCAGTTATGCAGACAGGTCTGCACTTTTTTCGGTTCACAGAATTCCCGGAACTATATTTGAGACCAGGTTAGATCTGACTCATCCGCTTTGTTACGGGTATGTCAGAAACACTCTGCCGGTTTTTAAGAACCACTCCACGGCCTACGAATTGAGTAGCGATCTGTTTGCCAATCCTGTTGTCTATACCGGTAATCCATTACTAAGCGGCTATAGTAGTGATCAGAATATTGAGAATGTAGCCGGGTCTGCTTTCGTATCTGTTTTTCCGGCAGGGAGGGGTAGAATAATCTCAATATACGATAACACAAACTTCAGGGCTATATGGTTTGGTACCAGTAAGATATTCATGAATGGCCTGTTTTTCGGTCAGATTATGAGTTCAGGCAGAAGATGGTATGAGGAGTAGAGGAGTAGGGAGTATGGAGTATGGAGAATGTAGAATGTAGAATGGAGAATGTAGAATGGAGTATAGGAAGAATGGAGAACTTACTTCCTACTTCCTACTCCCTAACTTCTTCCCCTGTTCCCGGTTCTCTTGAAATAATGTTTTGAATCGCCCCATTCGTTGTAGCCAATGTCTGCATCTGCAAGGTGAAGTCTTGCCTCCAGGCAGCTTTTACAATCTTCCGCGGCATCGTCGGTGCATGGTTTATTTTCGTACAGGGCATAGTTGTCACGGTAGACTCCCGGTGTAATGTTGGGCATTATTATGTTTGCTCCGATTTTAATTGCTTTCTCCCGTCCAAGCGGATCGATAGCCTGCAGGGCAGTTGCAGCAGCAATATTAATATCCTTCATAAGGATCCTTAATACTGCTATCATTTTAAGTGACAGATCAAATCGCTCTGAAAGGGGCAGGAGTGTTGATGAGTGTGCGGCAAGGGGTGTGTTTGCATGTTCGATATAGGGACCCATACCTACCATATCAATATCAAAATCTTTCATAAAGAGCAGGTCATCAGCCAGGTTCTCAAGAGTCTGGAAGGGTAATCCTATCATTACTCCTGTGCCGGTCTGGTAACCAATACTCTGTAATGATCGGAGACACTTTAACCTTCGCTCAAAAGAATGCATAGCGGATGGATGTAGTTTACGGTACAATTCATTATCGGAGGCCTCAATCCTGAGGAGATACCTGTGAGCTCCGGCATCAAACCATTCACGGTAAACATCATCTTTTTGTTCACCCAACGAGATGGTAACTCCGAGTTGTTTGCCCGGCATTTTCCTGATCTTACGAAGCAGACTGGTTATCCTTGCAGTGAATTGTGGGCTTTCAAGCTCTCCCGACTGAAGAGCTATTGATGCATAATTATTATCAAGTGCAAATTTGGCCGCATCAATAATCTCCCGGTCTGACAGGTTGTATCTGTCTACCTAGCTATTGTCCTTCCTTATTCCACAATAGAGGCAATTTTTGCTGCAAATATTTGAGAATTCAATTAAGCCACGGTAAAAAACCTTATTACCTACATATTTTTGTTTAGTCTCTGCTGATTTTTGAAAGAGTTGTTGCTTTTCATCTCCTGCTGTTCCAAGAAGAAAAAGAATGTCTTCCCGTGAGAGATTTTCCTTTTTTAGTATTCCGGTGACTGATCTGGGCATATAGTAATTATAAGAGTACAAATATACCCAGAATAAGCTTTTAATTATGGGATGTTTGAGTGATATTTGCGAGGAAAGGGCCGGCAGGCAAATCCACACCAGTGTAAACAGCATCAATAATAGGCAAAAAATCATTGCCAGATAGAATTGAAATTTATACATTAGCAGCCTATTGAATTTGATATCTGATTAATAGTAACATTATGATAAATAGTCAGTTAATAAACCCTGGCAGTATTGTTGTTGTTGGTGGATCAGAGGATATTTCCAAACCGGGAGGTAAGGTCTTAATGAATATCATTGAAGGAGGTTTTAGTGGCAACCTTCTGGTTATTAATCCTAAATCTGATAAGGTACAGGGAATAAAGTCTTATAGTGAAACTGTCGGAATGCCAGATGCTGATCTTGCAATTCTGGCAATAGCGGCAAAATATTGTCCGGATGTAATAGAAGAACTAATTTCCAATAATAATACAAAGGCATTTATTATCCTCTCTGCCGGTTTTGGAGAAGAGAATAAAGAGGGAGAGGAATTTGAGCAGAAAATTGTAAGCCTTGCAGACCAGGCCGGGGCAAGTCTTATTGGTCCCAACTGTATAGGTGTTTTAACCCGGAGCTATAATGGTGTCTTTACGCAACCTGTACCAAAGCTTGATCCCGGAGGGGTTGACTTTATTTCAGGCTCCGGAGCTACGGCAGTGTTTATTATGGAATCGGCAATTCCCAATGGTGTTACATTTTCGAGCCTCTTTTCTGTCGGGAACAGTTCCCAGACAGGGGTTGAGGATGTTTTGAAGTATTATGATGAAACTTTTGATCCTGATAAAAGTTCAAAGGTTAAACTGATCTATATTGAAAGTATAAGTAAGCCTGATCTGCTATTAAAGCATGCTGCTTCACTGATCTCCAAAGGATGCAGGATAGCGGCAATTAAAGCGGGAACATCAGAAGCAGGAAGCCGTGCAGCTTCGTCTCATACAGGCGCCCTTGCTAATCCTGATGTTGCAGTGGATGCCCTGTTTAAAAAAGCAGGTATAATAAGGTGCTATAGCCGGCAGGAACTTGCTGCCGTGGCTTCAGTATTGATGCATCCTGAACCAAAAGGCAGGAATATAGCAATAGTGACTCATGCCGGCGGCCCGGCAGTGATGATGACAGATGCCCTGTCGAATGGTGGAATGAATATCCCTCACCTTGAAGGAGATAAAGCAGAAGCATTACTTGAGAAACTTTTTCCAGGATCATCTGTGTCGAATCCAATTGATTTCCTTGCAACGGGTAATGCAGACCAACTGGGACATATACTCGATGCCTGTGAAAATGATTTTGACAATATCGATGCTGTTGCGGTCATTTTTGGTAGTCCTGGCCTGTTTCCTGTTGATGAGGTATATAATGTACTTGATAGCAGGATGAGATCTTCCGGTAAACCAATATATCCGGTTTTACCATCCCTTATCACAGCCGGCAGGGAGGTAAATGACTTTCTTGCGAAGGGGAGACTTAATTTCCCGGATGAGGTGGTTTTTGCAAAAGCGCTGATAAAAGTTGTTAATAAGACCTTTTTTGCCGGAGAGCTATTTGACCGTCCCATGATAGATGAAAAGAAAATCAGGGAGATTATTGACCATGCATCGAATGGTTATCTGTCGCCTGTTGAGAACAGGGAAGTACTTGATGCTGCCGGGATTGAGAGGGTTGAAGAGGCAGAGGCAACTACTGTTGATAAGATAGTTGAAGCTGCAGAAAAGATTGGGTACCCACTGGTTATGAAGGTAGTCGGACCGGTTCATAAATCAGATGTCGGTGGTGTTGTCCTGAATGTTAATTCCAAAATTCAATTGGGAGAAGAATTTAACCGTTTGATGAAAATTCCCGATGCTGTGGCAGTTATGTTGCAACCTATGTTAGCTGGAACAGAACTGTTTGCCGGAGCCAAGAAGGAAGGTGAGTTCGGGCACCTTGTTTTATGCGGATTGGGAGGTATTTTTATTGAGGTGCTTAAAGATGTTAACGTTGCACTGGTTCCGGTTGGGGAAGCAGAGGCAACAGAGATGATTAAGACCCTGAAGGGTTATAAAATACTTGAAGGAATAAGAGGTGATAAGGGCGTAAATATCGAAAAGTATGTCGATACCATTACAAGATTATCTCGTTTGCTGGAGGTTGCCCCCGATATCTGCGAGTTGGATCTTAATCCTTTACTGGGAACCTCAGATAACATAATTGCAGTGGATGCAAGGATAAGGATTGAAAAGATGAGTCAATAGTTACAAGTTGCAAGTTTCAAGTTTCAATGATTTAACGATTTAACAATTACACGATTTAACACTTGAGTCCACTCCGAAAATACATTTATTTGAAATTTTGAAAAAAAGCGATATATACCTGGTTATATTTTTGGTAGTGATTTTAGCGCCATTTATTCTCTTTGAAAGTTTCTATAGCTTCTATAATAGCTTTTATTCAGATAATCCGTTTATTTCCAGTTTTATAAAGTTTGCAATTCTTGCTACAACCGGTGAATTGATCGGCCTCAGAATTCGAACAGGAAAGTATTATCAGACCGGTTTTGGTTTGATTCCAAGGGCAATAGTATGGGGTTTTCTGGGGATAACAATCCAGGCTGCATTCATAATATTTGCGAGAGGAGTTCCGCTCTTGCTTGAGTTTGCAGGATTTAGCAATGCCGGTGAATCGATGTCAGGTCCCCTTACATTAGCTAAAGCCGGAGTAGCTTTTTCAATAAGTTTATTCCTTAATACTTTCTATGGACCGCTTCTGATGATTACCCATAAAATTACTGATTCTCATATTATAACTACCGGTGGGACTTTTCGTGGTTTTTTTACCCGTATTGATGTAAAGGAAATACTATCATCAACCGACTGGAATAGTTTGTGGGGATTTGTCATTAAGAAGACTATTCCCTTTTTCTGGATCCCGGCTCAGACATTCAATTTTCTAATGCCTGAACAGTTCAGGGTCCTGATAGCTGCTTTTTACGGAATAATTCTTGGGATGATTCTGGCTTTTGCGGCAAAGACTAAAGATGCTATTTAACACTAATAATAATCAGAGATTTTAGTATATTTAAAAGCCCTTATAAAATGAATTTCTTACAGAGTAACATCATGCTTGGGAAGCGAGGTAATTTAAGGCTGACTATAATACAATTCCGTAATTGTATCGTGTTGCTTATTGTGCTTGTAATCAAAGATATATTATACGTATAAAAAAAGTACAGGGGTAGCCATATTCGGCTGCCCTTTTTTGTTATATTTAATTACAATCGGATAAATGAGAGAGACGCCTGTTGATCAGAATATTGTCAAAACCAGGATAAAAGAGTCAGGTTTAAGTTCTCTTGCCAATGCCAGTATAAGGGAGATTGTAAAGCTGGTAAACCAGATAGAAAAGGAGAGTGGAACAAAATTTATCAGGCTGGAAATGGGGATACCCGGACTTAAGGCTCCCTCAATCGGGTTAGAAGCCGAAAAACGTGCTCTGGATAGTGGCCTTGCGTCACTCTACCCTAATATTGAGGGTGTAAGAGAGCTTAAGGATGAAACATCCAGGTTTGTAAAATTATTTTTGGATATTGATGTGAGTCCTGAGGGTTGTGTTCCCACAGTTGGATCAATGATGGGAGGGATGGCCGGTTTTCTTGTAGTGAACAGAAACGATGCCACTCGAGAAGGCACCCTTTTTATTGATCCCGGTTTTCCTGTGCAGAAGCAACAGGTAAGAATACTGGGTCATGAATACCGCTCTTTTGACGTATATGATTATCGTGGGAAGAAGTTGCGGGCCAAGCTTGAATCATACCTTGAAACAGGAAAAGTTTCGAGTATTCTATACTCTAATCCGAATAACCCTTCATGGATCTGTTTTACCGAAGAGGAGTTGCAGATAATAGGCGAACTGGCTAAGAAGCATGATGTGGTTGTAATAGAAGACCTTGCATATTTTGGAATGGATTTCAGAAAGGATTATTCCAAACCTGGTGAAGCTCCATACCAGCCTACTGTAGCAAAATATTGTGACGATTACCTGCTTCTTATATCAAGTTCCAAAGTGTTCAGTTATGCCGGTCAGCGTATAGGTATGCTTATTATGTCTGACTCTCTGTTCCACAGGAGGTACCCTGATTTGTTAAGATATTATAATTCTGACATGTTTGGTCATTCAATGATCTTTGGTGCTCTTTATGCGCTTTCTGCAGGAGTGGCTCAATCTGTTCAGGCCGGCATGGCAGCTCTTCTGAAGTCTGTTAATGATGGTGATTACAACTACATTGAGGACGTAAAGGAGTATGGCCGCAAAGCAAAGGTGATAAAGCAGATGTTCCTGAGTAATGGTTTTAATATCGTGTATGACATGGACCTGGAGAAGCCGATTGCAGATGGCTTCTTTTTTACAATATGCTATCCTGGCATGAGTGGTGGAGAGTTACTGGAGGAACTACTCTGTTATGGCATCAGTACAATCAGTCTAGACATTACAGGCAGCAGCAGATCAGAGGGGTTAAGAGTATGCATGTCGGTAATCCCGAGGGAAATATTCCCTGAACTGGAGATTCGTTTGAAAAAGTTTAATGGCGATCATAAGAATAACTATTGATAATATTAAAATTTAATAAATAATAATATGGCTAAGGTAAAAGGATCGATAGTAGTCGATATTGAAAAGTGCAAGGGATGTGAATTATGTGTTTATGCATGTCCGACTCAGGTTATTGCCATGTCACCAGATGTAAACGTGAAAGGTTATCATTATGCTGAGGATGTTAATCCTGACGCCTGCACCGGGTGTACAAATTGCGCAGTTGTTTGTCCCGATGGGGTAATCACAGTTTACAGGATGAAAGTATAGTTTAAAATAAATAGCACAATATAATGGAAAGAGAACTAAGATTAATGAAAGGTAATGAAGCTATTGCCGAAGCAGCTATCAGGGCAGGTGCAGATGGCTATTTTGGGTATCCTATTACACCCCAGAGTGAAGTCCTGGAATATTTGACAATGGAGAAACCACATGAGCGTACCGGAATGATCATTCTCCAGGCAGAGAGTGAAGTTGCCGCGATAAATATGGTTTATGGTGGAGCTGCATGTGGTAAAAAAGTAATGACCTCCTCCTCTTCACCTGGTATTAGTTTAAAACAGGAGGGGATCACATATATAGCAGGAGCAGAGTTACCCTGTTTAATAGTAAATGTTGTAAGAGGAGGTCCGGGACTTGGAACTATCCAGCCGGCACAGTCTGATTATTTCCAGGCTACAAAAGGGGGCGGTCACGGAGATTATAAATTAATAGTCCTTGCCCCGGCATCAGTTCAGGAGATGGCTGATTTTGTTGAACTGGCTTTCGATCTCGCTTTTAAATACCGTAACCCTGCCATGATACTTTCAGATGGCGCTATTGGTCAGATGATGGAGAAAGTATGGCTTAAGCCCCAAAAGGAAAGGTCAAGGGAATTTCCTGAGTGGGCTACCACTGGCAAGACTCCCGACAGGGAAAGAAATATAATTACATCACTGAATCTGGATCCTAATAAGCAGGAGGATTTTAACCACAAGCTACAGGCTAAATATCGTGAAATTGAGAAGAATGAGGTATTGTACGAGGAGTTTCAGTGTGATGATGCCGAGTACCTGTTCGTTGCTTACGGAACAAGTGCAAGGGTTTGTCAGAAAGCTATTGAACTGGCACGTGAAGAGGGAATAAAAGTTGGCTTACTCAGGCCGATAACACTCTTTCCATTCCCGACAGTTATTATAAGCAGACTGGCTGACCAGGTAAAAGGTATCCTTACAGTTGAAATGAGTGCCGGCCAGATGGTAGAGGATGTCAGGCTTGCGGTTAACGGAAAGATACCTGTAGAACACTGGGGCAGGATGGGAGGTATCGTTCCTACTCCTGAGGAGGCAGTTGAAAATTTGAAATCTAAAATTATAGGAGGCTAAATCATGTCAGATAATATTACAAAGGGAAAAATGATAAAACCGGAGAACCTCGTATATACCAAGTCCAGGGTTATGACCGATAATGTCACCAGCTATTGTCCCGGTTGTGGTCACGGTACTGCCCACAGGATTATTGCCGAGGTAATTGAGGAGATGGATATTCAGTCGGAGATCATTGGTGTTGCACCTGTAGGCTGTTCGGTTCTGATGTATGATTTTCTGGACCTTGATATTCAACAGGCTGCACACGGACGAGCCCCTGCTGTTGCTACAGCTATTAAGAGGTTAATGCCCGAAAAATTTGTGTTTACTTATCAGGATGATGGTGATCTGGCAGCAATAGGTACCGCTGAAACAATTCATGCATGCAACAGGGGTGAAAATATCATGATTGTTTTTATTAATAATGGTATTTACGGTATGACCGGAGGACAGATGGCTCCTACCACTCTTGAAGGGATGAAATCTTCTACATCTCCTTATGGCCGTGATGTGGCTACGATGGGGAACCCCCTTAAAATGACGGATATTGTAGCTACATTGCCCGGAACTTACTATGTAACAAGGCAGAGCGTTCAGAAACCAGCAAATGTCAGAAAGACGAAAAAAGCTATCAGGAAAGCGCTCGAGTACCAGAAACTGAATAGGGGTACCTGTTTTATTGAGATTGTATCTAATTGTCCGTCAGGATGGAAGATGACACCTGTTGAATCCAACAAATGGATGGAAGATACTATGTTTCCATATTATCCGCTTGGCGATTTTAAGGTTCCCGAAGAGGATTAGTAAATAAAAATTTTCAAAAATAAAAAAATGACTGAAGAAATAATTATTGCAGGTTTTGGAGGACAGGGAGTGCTTTCGATGGGTAAAATAATGGCCTATTCCGGTATTATGCAGGATATGGAAGTAAGCTGGATGCCTTCATACGGACCGGAAATGAGAGGCGGTACGGCAAATGTCATTGTGATACTTAGCGAAAACAGGATATCAAGCCCGATTATCAGAACTTTTGATACGGCAATTATTCTTAACCAGCAGTCGATGGATAAATTTGAGCAATCTGTTAAGCCGGGCGGAACCCTTATCTATGATGGTAACGGTATAACCAGGCATCCTGAAAGGGAGGATATTACAATTTATCAGATTGATGCAGCCGGAGAGGCTTCAAAAATGAAGAGCGCAAAGACTTTCAATATGATCGTTCTGGGTAGTTTCATTAAGGTAAAACCTATTGTAAAGCTCGAAAATGTACTGCTCGGACTAAAAAAATCGCTTCCTGAAAGATATCACCATATGATTCCTATGAATGAGGAGGCCCTGTTGAGGGGAATGGAGATTATTGGGGAGGCGTAGGGCTTAAGGCGTAGGGCGAAAGGCAAATGTCAGATGTCAAATGTCAAAAGCTGTAGGGTGTAGGGCTTAAGGCGTAAGGCGAATGTCCCTGAACCTGATACCCAGAACCCGGAACCTGGTACCCGGTACCCGGTACCTGATATCCCTGCCGGCAGGCGGCACCCGGTACCCAATTTTACCTGGGTTATTCGAAGAAGTGCATCTCAATAATATACTGCCATACTCCGGGAGGAAGAAAGTGTCTGATGTCTTTCTTTAGCTTAATTGATTCCCTGATAAAGGTCCCGGAAATTTCTATCAGGGGTGCATTAACTACGGTAATATCAGCAAGTGAAAGTATCTTATTAAGTTCAGGTATATTTTGAATATCAGTTTCCTTTCTGGGATAAACATAAAGTGGGAATCTTTTTACTAATTGTACTGCATTTTTCCATTTATGAAGTGATAAAAGGTTATCTCCACCCATGATCAGGGAAAAATCAAAAGAAGGAAATTTCTCAACAAGGTAGGTCAGGGTGTCAATAGTATATGAGGGTTTTGGAAGTTTTGTCTCGATATCTGAGATACGAAACCGGTCTTCTTTCTCAATTGCTATTTCAACCAGCCTTATCCGGTGATGATCATTAAGTAGTGTTTTTTTTTTCTTTAGCGGGTTGTGCGGACTCACTACGAACCATATCTCATCCAGGTCGGAATATTCGACAATATAGTTAGCTATTGCCATATGTCCGACATGGATTGGATTGAATGATCCGAAGTAAAGACCTGTTTTCATTATCAATCAGATTTCTAAAAAGTCTTTTATATGATCTTCAGCCAGTTTACAGGCTTTATCAAGTTCATCATTTATTATAATATAGTCGAACCGGTTTTTTGCTTCAAGCTCATGTGTAGCTTTGGCAACTCTCATTTTTATGCTTTCAGGGCTATCGGTGCCTCGATTTATTAGTCTCTCTTCCAATATCTTTATTGAAGGTGACATAATAAAAATGGCTGCTGCCCTCTCTTCAAAAATTTTCTTGAGATTTAATCCCCCTGCAACATCCACATCAAAAACCACATTATTTCCCTTTTCCCATATTCTATTGAGTTCGCTTTTTAGTGTTCCGTAAAAATGATCTTTATAAACTTCCTCCCATTCAACAAATTCGTCATTGGCTATTCTTTGTTTAAACTCCCCTGCAGAAATAAAATAGTAATCCTTCCCGTTAATTTCTGTACCTCGTTGTTTTCTGCTGGTAGCAGATATCGAGAATTCGAGAGAAAGGTTTTTTTCAAGCAGATAGTTTACGATGCTGCTTTTACCAGAACCTGACGGGGCTGAAAATATTAGTAATTTTCCTTTTGGCATAAAGGTCAAAGATTATAATATATTGAGTACCTGTTCCTTTATCTTCTCTAATTCGTCTTTCATTTTCACAACTATCTTTTGAATAGTAGCATCATTTGCCTTAGATCCGATAGTGTTTATCTCCCGTCCGATCTCCTGTGATATAAACCCCAGTTTTTTACCATTTGAGTTACCGGCATTGATGGTCTCGAGAAAATAATCGCAATGTTTTTTCAGACGTACTTTTTCTTCATTAAGGTCGAGTTTTTCAAGATAGAAAATCAATTCCTGCTCAAAGCGATTCATATCTATGTTCTGATTCGGTATCGAGTTAAGATTGTTAACCAATTTTTCCCTTAGGGTTACAATACGTTGTTTCTCATGTGGTTCAATATCATCCAGAAAAGACATAATATTTGTAATTCTGGTCAATATATCAGTTTCCATGGCTTTCCCTTCTTCTTTTCTGTAGTCATCAATCATTCTGATAGCATCTTTTATAAGATCCTGTAGAATTTTCCATTCCTTTTCAGATAATTTCTCTTTTTCTGTTCGCAGAGTATCTGGCAGTCGCATAATAACAGGAAGCAACTGGTCAGGTGAGTCGATATATAATTCACCGGCTATGTCATTTAGTTGCCTGTAATAATTTTTTACAACAGATTTATTAATTACAGGGACGTTTTGGTCCTCAAGAATATCTACAAAGATAAACAGGTCAATCTTTCCCCGTTCGAGCTCTCTGCTAAGAATATTACGGAGTTCTATCTCCTTTTCTTTATATACCCATGGTATCCTTGCATTAATATCTGTCTGCTTGCTGTTAAGTGATCGTATCTCGACTGAGATATTTTTCCCGGAGGTCTCAACTATTGCCTTGCCGAAGCCGGTCATTGAACGAATCATATTATGAAATTTTATTATAGAACAAATGTATAAAAAAAGGAGACAATCATCTTTACTGTGGTTTAACGATTACCTTTCTTTTCCACCTGCCGGTTGAATAGTAGATCCATGCAAGAATAAGCCCGACAGCCCATCCAAGTGGGAACGACCACCATATACCTTCTTCACTGCCTAACTTCTCTGAGAGAAACCAGGCAAATGGTATCCTTACAACCCAGAGTGACAAAAGGGTAATAAACATGGGAACAAGTGTATCCCCAGCACCTCTCATTACCCCCGTAAAAATAAACATCAGGGCAAACAGAATATAGAACAGACTCACAATGGTCAGATATTTACTTCCGATCATGATTACTGCATCATCATTTGTAAAGGCACGCATAAAAAATGGTCCTAAAAACACAATTATGGCAGTTGTTGCAAGAGTAATAATTAGTGTAATAGTAACAGTTGCCAATAATCCTGATCTTACCCTGTCGGGTTTGTTTGCACCCAGATTCTGACCCACAAATGTTGCCAGGGCTTGTGCCAGTATCATTGCCGGGATAGTGGCTATTGCATCAAGACGGCTGGCAACTGAAAAGGCTGCAATAACATCAGTTCCGAATGAGTTAACTATACCCATAATGGTCATAATTCCCAGGGCAACAAATGTATGCTGAAAACCGGTAGGCAGACCTATCTTATAACTCTGTTTGAAGATGAGCCTGTCGAAGGTGAGTCTCCTGGTAAATGATAAATTAATCAGTTCATGCCGTTTGTTGAGATATATTATTGCAGTTAAGAATGCTCCTCCCTGAGAGAGGATAGTGGCGAGTGCCACGCCGTCTACTCCCATCTTAAATACAATGACAAACAGAAGGTCTAGAATAATATTCGTTACAGTAGAGATTATTAAAAAATATAAGGGCGTTTTTGAATCACCCAATCCTCTTAATATACCACTGGTCCCGTTAAACCCAAAAAACCCTATCATACCAAGCAGGTAAATATTAAGATAGGTAAGTGCCTGTGGCATTATCTCATCAGGCAGATTGAGAAGTCTGAATATGCTTTTACTGAATATAATGCCTGCTACTGTTGTGAAAATTGATGCGAAGAACAGGGTAATATACATCGTGTCTATTGCCCTCCGTACACTTTTGAAATCTTTGGCTCCGAAATACTGGGATATAATGATATTTATTCCCATTACGAGACCTATGATCATTGAGATCAGCACAAAAATAACAGGGAATGATGCTCCAACTGCTGCGAGAGCCTCCTTACCAAGAAAATTACCTACAATAATACTGTCGACAATATTATATAACTGCTGAAAAAGACTGCCTGCCAGCATTGGTAATGCAAACTGGAGAATCAGTTTTCTTTCGTTGCCGACAGTCATATCTTTCATAGTGCAGGTCTAAAATGCGAACAGCAAATGAAGCGAAATAATGGGTATAAACAAAATAATATTAAACCCGGTCCAGTATAGCAGTGAAGTGCCTTAGAATAGGTGCTTCTTCAACTATTTTAATACCTCTTTTGATATTGTCCCTCTTCTCATAAACATTCCTGAGAGCTGCAGCAACATAATCCATATGGTTATCACTATAGACACGGCGGGGAATTGCAAGTCTTACCAGCTCAAGGGATGGAAACCTGTTCTTCCTGGTTACAGGATCCCTGTCGGCCATAATAGCTCCAATTTCAATTCCTCTGATACCGGCCTCCAGGTAGAGCTCAACAGCCAAAAGTTGTGCTGGAAATTCTTCCCTGTTAATGTGGGGATAAAATTCAAGAGCGTTAACGAAAACAGCATGTCCTCCTACCGGTTCCTGAATAGGTATGCCGTACTCCCGGAGCTTTGACCCCAGGTACCCTACCTGCCTGATCCTTGACTCGAGATAGTGGAAATCTGTACCGTCATAAAGTCCCTGGGCAAGGGCATTCATATCTCGTCCTGTCATTCCACCATATGTAATAAAACCCTCAAATATTATGTTGAAAGTAGTTGCCTCCTTGTATATTGATTCGTCTTTCAGAGCAATAAAACCACCCATATTAACAATGGCATCCTTCTTTGAGCTCATAGTCATACCATCGGCATATGAGAATACTTCCCTAACAATCTCCCTGATCGATTTGTCTGCATAACCTTCCTCACGGGTTTTAATAAAGTATGCATTTTCGGCAAACCTGGCAGAATCGAGAATAAGCCTGGTTCCATATCTGTTTGCAAGATCAGCTGTTTTTCGTATGTTTTCCATACTAACCGGCTGACCACCGGCTGTGTTGTTTGTCAGGGTAAGTATTATAAAAGGAATATTTTCTACAGGATTATCGTTAAGCACCTTTTCCAGCTTTTCCAGATCAACGTTACCTTTGAAGGGAACTACAGCCCTGGTATCACTTGCTATATCACAGGTGCAATCAACGGCAGTGGCCTTACGGTATTCAATATGCCCTTTGGTTGTATCAAAATGCGAATTGCCTGGTATAATATCACCCTTTTTAACAAGTACTGAAAAAAGCACATTCTCGGCTGCTCTTCCCTGGTGAGTAGGAAGGAAATATTCGAACCCCGTAATCTCATTTATCGCTGATTTTAGTTTATAATATGATGATGCTCCGGCATAACTTTCGTCACCCATCATCATCTCCGACCATTGTGCATTACTCATAGCACCTGTGCCAGAGTCAGTTAGAAGGTCAATAAATACATCTTGAGATCTGAGGTTAAAAAGATTGTACCCGGCTTCTGATATCCATTTTTCTCTCTCCGGCCGTGTACTAAAGTGTATTGGTTCAACCATTTTTGTCTTAAATGGTTCTGCATATGGTAAAGTCATAATATTTTTTAATTATAGAAAAAACAGATAGAAGAATAGATAATGAGATAGTTAGATGCTATCTAACCAGACTTAGAAATGATATGAATCCCGGTTTTTCAGGTTCCGGCATACATCTTTAAATCGAAATAACGTTATATAGAATAAATGCATTAATTTTGGCATTGCTTTTGCAAAAATATATCAGTTTATTTTAATTTTCAAGTTAAACCGACCAAAAATAAAGATGTTTAGTTACAAGTGTATATTGACAAGGATAATATTAATCTTTTCTCTGATTATCATTACCATTTCTACAACAACCGGCCAGGAAAATTTGTTTACTGATAGCCTGAAAGTTAAACATGATACATTGACAGGCCATGAGGTTATTGATTCAATATTAGTTTTTAACGGTCATAATATTGAGTTTAACATTCAGGAGGCTATAGAATATATATCTCACTGGTATTCATCCGATTTGTGGAACAGACCGGATGATCCCCTGAGACATACAATGGGAAGGTTGTTGTTTGAAGCAACAAATGACCCACTCTTTAGAGCAGAATGGTATCTTGATAGTTTAGACTATGAACAGATTAAGATTCCGGAAACCAGTTTTTATAACTGGGATACACTGCATATATATCTACCCCAAAGGGATTCTTTAACCCCGGGTATTGTAACAGATTCACTTATATCAACTCCTGATTCGGCTATTGTTATGTCTTCAGATACCCTGTTTACCCAACAGATAAATGATTCATTAATAGTATCCGGGAAAAGCATCGATATAAGCAGTACTTACAGAGACAGTATTGTCCTTGTTATTTCAGATACATTAAGGGAAGTTATAAGCTCAAATCCCGCTTTTCCTTTCATACATTATAATTATCCCATGACAGGTGATTCAATAAAGGCAGCTCTTGATTTAGTTAGTGACCATGTGGCTTTAAAAGATTCATCGCTTGTATTCTTTGCAGGATCAGGGAATTCAGTTCCTGTATGGTTAAGTAATATGCCTGGCAGGATGTACAGGTTATGGCTAAAAAATGAGTGGGATGAGGATGTCTCGATCTGGATTGGCAGTCTGTCAAGGGATTCTGTGAGTATAATTGTCGAAAGAGGCATTCGCTTCAGACGACCAGGTAAGGAGACCAATATTTCGGATGTAAAAATAAATATTCAAACAGTTGACAACTCAAAGCTGGCAGATCTGAAGAAAATTGATATTAAACCACAATACTGGAAGTTTTTGTCAGAAGCCAATTTTGTTTTTAACCAGGCAATAATTAAGAACTGGTCAAAAGGGGGTGAAAACAATATCTCCACACTTCTTGATGTTACCGGAAGAGCCAAATATACGAATAAGGAGAAAAAGATGACATGGAGCAGTATTGGAAGGCTGAAGCATGGCTTGATCATGACTACGGAGTATGGAGTTAGAAGAAACATTGACCTTATTGATATTTCATCAAAATTCAACAACAAGGCATTCGGAAAGTTTGATTTCAGTTCAACAATGATATTTAAAACCCAGCTTGCAAAAGGTTATAAATACCCTGATACTATTCCTGTTTCAAAATTCTTTAACCCGGCAACACTTACTATAGGTCTTGGTCTTGATTATAAACCAAATAAAAACACTTCCATTAACTTCGCACCACTATCCTATAAAGGAACCTATGTTCTTGATACAGTTAATATTGATCAGACAAAACATGGTCTCTCGGCTGATCAGCGATCAAAGCATGAGCCTGGGATGAGTGTCCAGGTTAATCATAAACTCACTTTATGGAAAACTATTAAAGTTGTTAATGAGGTAAGGCTATTTACCAACTATATCCACAATCCTCTTAATGTTGATATTGACTGGGAGATGATTGCCACTGCCAAATTGAACTGGTTTACCGATATCAGGCTTAATACTCATCTTATTTATGATGATG
Organism: Bacteroidales bacterium; assembly: GCA_030596125.1. Taxonomy (GTDB): domain Bacteria; phylum Bacteroidota; class Bacteroidia; order Bacteroidales; family VadinHA17; genus JAUVKT01. The sequence goes on from JAUVKT010000007.1 coordinate 24,246, forward strand.
ATACCCTTATCCCTGTGTTTGATGATGATGGCGAACCTGTTCTCAGGCCTGATGGTAACCAGAAGAAGTCTCCCATGATACAGTTCAAGGAAGTAATAGGCCTTTCGGTAATATTCAGATTTTAACCAGAATAATTTATGAACTAATCAGGCTAGAGTTCTTTTTTAAAGATCCTGAAAGTTTTTGCAATTTTTCCGTTAATTCGTTCATACTCTGCACGCATCCTTTTATTATGCTCCAATATTAGGTGGCTATCGAGAGTAATCATATGGCTGTTAGTAGCTGATTCAAGTATCTTACCTCCCATCAGGGCATCAAGCCCCTGGCCACGGTACTCCTCTTTAATTGCGCCCAGCAGCATTAAAAGATTGGTGCTTTTTCTTACTGATCTAAGGATAGATATAAAACCGAAAGGAAATAATCTGCCTTTTGCTCTTCTTAATCCGTCAGCAATATCAGGCATAGCTATAACAAACCCTGCTATATCTCCATTTATACTTACCGCCTTAATGAAATTGGGATCAAGGACCGGAAGGTATCTTTTGGCAAAATCCTGTTTCTCCCTGTCTGTAAGTGGTACAAATCCGTAGATATGTGAATAGGTATCATTCATAACCTGCAGAACATCCAGGATGTATGGTTTTATCTCCTTTTTTGTTTTGAATTCAATAATACTGATGTCTTCTCTGTCAGATACTCTTTTAAATATTTTCTTATAAATCTCTGGTAGCTCTTTGGGAATTTTTGCAACATATTCAACCAGATCAACCTCTTTTGTATAATCCTCTTTCTCAATCAGGCCGGCAAGATAGGGCGCATTATTGGGTGCTGACAGTACACCTGAATAATCAAAACCTGTTAATTGAACGCCCTGAGGATCTTTGTCAGAAAAAGCAATTGGTCCGACTATCTTCTTCATTCCTTTATCTCTTGCCCAATTCTCAACAGATTTTATTAATGCATGTGAAACTTCAGGATCATTTATTGTTTCAATAAAGCAGAACCGGCCATTTTTTTCATTCTTTATATCATTGTACCTGTTGTTTATCAGTCCCATTATTCTGCCAACCGGCTTATCGTTTATGTAGGCCAGGAGTTGAATATGATCACAATAGGTAAATGATTTATTTTTTTTCGGATTAAAAATTATCCATTCGTCAGAGTAGAGGGGAGGAAGCCAGTTTTTATTGTTTCGATGAATCTTTTCAGGAAGAAAGATGAATTCTTTTAAATCCTTTATTGACTTAACCTCTTTTATCACAACGTTATACATATTTCACTTTAATTATTTAAGAAGAAATGTACTGAATAAAACCTGAAACCTGAAACCTGAACCGAGCCACGCCTTGGCGTGGCGAGCTCAACGACTGCAAGGAGTTAAACCCTGACGATCCGGCGCAGCCGGGTGTCAGGATCTTCGACCCGGAACCTGAAACCTGAAACCTCCCCCCCCTCAGGCAATATAGATATCTGCTATTGCAAATGCAACAAAGATGATACCGGCAAGACTGTTGAAGGTGGCAAATGCCATATTGATATTCTTTAGATCATCAGGTTTGACGATAATATGTTCCCAGATCAGCAATCCACCAAAAAACAGTGAACCTATATAATAAACCAGGGAGCTGCCGGTGATCAACCCGATTATGATTATCAGGGCAATAGAGATCATGTGCAGCATAAGAGAGATGATTGCTGCCATTTTTGCTCCTACAGAGGCGGGAATGGAGAAGAGACTGTTATCCCTGTCAAAGTTTATATCCTGCAACGAATAAATGATATCAAAACCACCCACCCAGGTTAATACAACTAACCCATACAGAACCGGCACAAGAGAAAACTCTCCTGTAACTGAGATATATGCTCCAACGGGTGCAAAGCTTAAGCCAAGTCCGAGTACAAGATGGCTGAGGGGGGTAAATCTTTTAGTATAGCTGTAGCCAAGGATCACCAGCAGGGCCACGGGTGATAATATCAGTGTCAGGATGTTTATAAACCCTGAAGTAATAATAAACAGAATGGCATTTACGATTACAAAGGTCAGTGCGGCAGCCGGACTGATAATACCTGCAGGTATCTCCCTTATTGCGGTACGTTTATTCAGCTTGTCAAATTTTTTATCTGCATAACGGTTAAATGCCATTGCAGTATTACGGGCTAAGATCATACATAGAATAACAAGCAGAAATATTTTAATACTGAAGGTGAAACCATCCTCATTAACTGCAATGAAAAATCCGAGAATCGCAAAGGGCATTGCAAAGATCGTATGACTGAATTTTACAAGAGAAAAATATTTGGCTATTCTATTGATTAGTCCCTTCATTCTCAATAAAATTATTGTATAAACTGCAATTCTCTTCCGTAAACGGAACAAAAACAGCTCTTTTTAAAAGCATCTATCTGACCTCTGCGTTGAACTCATTCTTAAAGACCCTGATAAGATTGTTCATCACCTTTTCTATCATTCTATCAGTGAGAGTTTGCTTATCATCTCTCAATATGAAACTAACAGCGTATGATTTTTTGTTTTGACCCAGTGATTTGTCCTCATAAACATCGAATAATCCAACTCTTCTTAGTATATTTTTTTCACACCTGAATGCAGCCTCCCTTATTGAACTGAACTTAACCCTGTTATCAAGCAACAGGGCCAGGTCTCTTCGTACAGCAGGAAGTTTAGGAAGCTCAGAATATATAGTTTTTTGTAATTTTAATAAGTCCATTAACCTGGTCCAGTTAATATGGCCATAGTATATATCCTGTTTTATATCAAGATTATTAAGTGTCTTACGGCTTAGCTTACCAAATTCACAAAGGAATTTATTGTTGATTGAATACTCAGCTCCATCTGAAAAATAATTTCTGACACTTGAGGTTTCACTAAGATCAGCAGGATTAATACCTGTTTTCTCAAGAACCATTTCAACAGCCGATTTAATAAAGAAAAAATCAGTTTTTTCACTTTTAATATTCCAGTTCTCGGGTCTGACAGTCCCCGTTACAAACAGATCCAGACTTAATTCTTCGGAAAAATCTTCAACTGCTTTCGCCACGGGTCGGTTTTTAAAATAGCAATTTCCGAACTCATAGAATTTCAGGTTCGCATTTTGCCTGTTAATGTTTCGCGCAGCGGCACTCAAACCCCCAAACAACAAAGTCTGCCTCATAGCATTGAGGTCACTGCTAAGGGGATTTGCAAGCATTACAAGTGTTTCGGCATCGAAATCAGGACTATTATTATATAAAGATGCAGGCGTCAGGGAGTTTGACATTATCTCCATAAACCCGTAACCGGATAACATGTCGGATATTGTGTTAATCACTTTCTCCTTATCAGGTTTATCAAGATAGGTAATGGTTGATCTTATCTGGTTGGTGGTCTCAATATTATTGTAACCGTAAATTCTCAGAATCTCCTCAATAACATCTGCCTCACGGGTTACATCGACCCTGTAAGCAGGGACTTCAAGATTCAATATTCCATTACTTTCGTTTAATATTTTGATATCAAGGGAAACCAGGATTTTCCTGATATTCTCTTCCTTAATCTCTTTTCCAATCAACCGGTAAATATTACTGAAAGATACTTTAACCCGGTATGGGCTGATCTTTTGAGGATACACATCCACGATTTCAGATGATACATCACCTCCGGCAATTTCCTTAATAAGTATAGCTGCCCTCTTCAGAGCCCAGATGGTATTTTCAGGGTCAACTCCCCTTTCAAACCTGAATGATGCATCGGTATGCAGATCATGCCGTCTCGATGTTTTTCTTATTGCTACAGGATTAAAATAGGCACTTTCAAGAAATATATTTTTGGTTTTTTCTGTAACACCCGATGTAAAACCTCCGAAAACACCACCGATACACATCCCTTCCGACTCATTACATATCATAAGATCGCCGGATGAGAGTTTCTTTTCCTGTTCGTCAAGGGTTACAAAATTGGTCTTATCCGGTAAGTTCTTAACAATAATTCTATCACCCAATATCATGTCTGCATCAAAAGCATGTAATGGCTGACCGATTTCGTGCAATACATAATTTGTGATATCCACTATATTGTTAATCGGTTCGAGTCCGATCGATCTGATCCTGTTTTTCAGCCACTCAGGCGACTCCTTCACCGTTATACTACTTATAGTTAGTCCGGTATACCTGGGGCAATCCTTACTGTTCTCAATTACAACGGGTATGTAATTATTGTTGTTATCGGGTTTAAAACTATCAACAGATGGTTTTATAGCCACTATGGGTGCTTTCTGGTTGCAAAATGCTGCCAGGTCGCGGGCCACTCCATAATGAGAACCTCCGTCTATACGATTGGGAGTCAGTCCGATCTCATAAACTGTATCTTTTTCAACATTGAAATATTCCGATCCTGGTGTTCCTGTTTTTGCATCAGGCGAAAGCACCATAATCACTTCATGCTTGTTGCCCATACCCAGTTCATCTTCGGCACAGATCATACCTTCTGAAAGTTCACCTCTGATTTTTGATTTCTTAATTATGAACTCATTATCTCCATGTTTGACAGGTGTGCCTATGGTTGCTACAGGAACCTTCTGGCCGGCAGCTACATTAGGCGCTCCGCAAACTATACTTAAAAGATCGCCACTTCCAATATCTACCTTTGTCACACTTAAAGTGTCGGCGTTAGGGTGTTTCTTGCATTCAACCACCTCTCCGATCACGATGCCTTTAAAGCCACCTTCTACCGAAAGCCATTCTTCCATTCCCTCAACCTCAAGACCGATATTGGTGAGGATATCTGATAATTCCGTTGGATCTTTATCAATATTAAGGTATTGCCGGAGCCAGTTATAAGAGATCTTCATAATAGTAAAAAACTAGTTTTGTTCTTTTTTATGTAATTGTAAAAGTAAGGAATTTTAAAAAAATTAAAAGTAAGATAAATTACTTTATTCAGGGAAAAGGTATTTGTCTATCTTTGTCTGATGTACAAAAAGATTCTTAAATTCACCTTTTCTTAAAGATTAAGGATATAAAATAGCCCTGATATTTTTGTCAGCAGTGAAAGGTAAAAAATAATAAAATGAAAATTGAAAACGGAGAAAGGCTGATATTATTAACCAATGATGATGGGTTATATGCCAGGGGATTGAAAACCCTGTTAGAGGTTATGGAAGAGTTTGGTAAAGTTGTTGTAATTTCCACCATTGAGAGCAGGTCAGGTATGTCACAGGCACTTACAGTTAAGATGCCTATCAGAGTTAAATTACTTGAGGAGACTGAGAAGCGAAGGGTATATGCCTGTAGTGGTACTCCAACCGATGGTGTAAAAATTGCCATGAACCAGTTACTTGACCGTTTTCCCGATTGGGTTGTTTCAGGCATTAATCATGGTGCCAATGCATCTGTTAGCGTTGTCTATTCGGGCACAATGGCTGCAGCGATAGAAGGTTCTCTTTATGGGGTTGATTCTGTGGGTTTTTCACTAAACGACTTTTCGTCAGAAGCGGACTTCGGGCCCGCTAAAGACATTATCAGGCAAGTAATGTCATCCCTGGTGAAGGAGAAACTTCCCAAAGGAATATGTCTTAATGTAAATATCCCATCCTGTAAGGAGAATGAGATAAAGGGCATCAGGGTTTGCCGGCAGGCAAAAGGTAACTGGCGTGAAGAATTTGATAAGAGAAAAGATCCAATGGGTAAGACGTATTACTGGCTGACAGGTGTTTTTCGGAATCATGAGCCGGAAGCAAAAGATACAGATGAGTGGGCGATTGTGAATAAGTATGTTTCGGTAGTTCCGGTTTCGGCCGATATGACAGCACATGGATATATTACGGACCTGAAAAAGCGCTTCCATGAAGAGTAATAGCAGCTTTATCAATCGATTGGCTACAGGATTAATTATCGGCTTGATCCTGCCGGTTCTTATATTTTTTATTGTTTTCCTGGTGACATCAGGCGACATGGGTCTTAAGGCCTACTTTAACAAGATCATAAACAGGGATGTGATAACCCATTTTATAAGCCTTTGTGTATTCCCGAATGTGTTTGCATTTCTTCTGTTTAACAGGTTTGATAAACTCAGGAGTTCAAAGGGAGTTCTTGGGATGACGATTATTTGGGCATTGGTCGTTTTCCTGATAAAATTGATATAAAAGAATGAAATATTTTCTGATAGCTGGAGAGGCTTCAGGTGATTTGCACGGTTCTAATCTGATTAAACATCTGAAACTTGCCGATAACAATGCTGAGATTGTTTGTTGGGGAGGAGACCGAATGGAGGCAGCAGGTGCATTGCTTTTGAAGCATTACAGGAGTCTTGCATTCATGGGATTTTGGGAGGTGCTTATTAACATAAGATCAGTTTTCAGGAATCTGAATAATTGTAAAGCCCAGATTGAAGAATTTTCGCCGGATGTTGTGATAATGATAGATTACCCCGGGTTCAACCTCAGGATAGCTAAATTTTTAAAAAACAGACTGGCAAGGTCCTATTATTACATTTCGCCCAAGGTGTGGGCATGGAAACGATCGAGAATCAAATCACTCAGGAAATTTGTCGACAGAATGTATGTTATCTTTCCTTTTGAAGTTGATTTCTTCAGGGGCTACGATTATCCTGTTTACTATTTTGGTAACCCTTTGGTGGAGAGTGTCTCAGGAGAATTAAACAATGCTGCCGGGAGAAAAGAATTTATTGATGATAACAGACTTGAAGATAAACCTATAATTGCCCTGCTTCCGGGCAGCAGGCTGCAGGAGATAAAAAAGATACTTCCGCAAATGGCAGACCTTGAGAGGTATTATGTAGATTATCAGTTTGTTATAGCAGCAATCAATTCAATACCTTTGAACGTATATGAAGAAATCGTTCAGAATACCGGAGCCAGAATTGTCGTTGATCAGACATTTTCGTTACTAAAAAACTGTGACGCAGCATTGGTTACTTCAGGCACGGCATCACTGGAAACTGCCCTTGCAGGAGTTCCGCAGATTGTTTGCTACAGTACCAGCTGGCTTACCTATAAAATTGCCAGTATTATCCTGAGTATCAGATTTATTTCGCTTGTAAACCTTATTATGGATAAACAGGTAGTCAGGGAGTTAATTCAGAATGAGCTGACTGTTAAAAACATCAGGGATGAGATTGAAATAATTCTCCCAGGTGGATGGAAGCGTGGAATAATGATGCAGAATTATAAGCAACTGATTGAAATCCTGAAAGGGGAGGGAGCTTCAGAGAAAGTTGCTAAAGATATTTACAATTCAATATTGTTAACCGGAAATGTTAATTAGGAAAACAGGCTTAATATTATCATTATTAATTTTTGCAATACAGCTGAACTTCAGCCAGGTAAATGTTCGTCTGTTTTATGGCATGGAGGTTAACTCTGTATTATTGCGTGTTTTGTCGGGAAGCTATAAGATACAGGAATCTCCCGGAAGTTATCGCGAAATAATTAAGGAAGAGATAGTTTTTGTTGCAAAATCCGGCGATAAGGTATATATATCATTCCGGTCCGGCCCGGGTTTTATTTCTGATGAACTCAGACTTATCGCAAATACTGATAGTTCGATCCTAAGCATTAAAATAATTCCAGGTGACAAAGAGTCATATGAGTATGAAGGGGATTTCTCTGTTTTTAACTCACTGGGGAGTCTGAGGATTATTAATAACATTGATATAGAAAAATATTTAGCCGGTGTGGTACAGGCTGAAGGCGGTTATAAGGGACATCCCGAATATTTTAAATCTCAGGCAGTGATAGCAAGGACATATGCATATCTGCATCTCGACCGGCACTCAGAGGACGGATATAATCTATGTGATGCAGTTCATTGCCAGGTTTATCATGGAAGGTCGGTTACAAAAGCTATTAATGAGGCAGTATCAGCAACAGAAAATATTGTTTTGGCTGATAATGATTCAGTTCTTATCCTTACACCTTTCCATTCAAATTGCGGTGGCGAAACAGAGACTTCTGAGAATGTATGGCTGACAGGAGCTCCATACCTTAAAAGTGTTATAGACCCTTATTGTGGTTATTCCAGAAACGCCCGGTGGGACAAGGAGATAAGATTTGATGAATGGCTTGTCTATCTGAAGTCTAAAGGTTACAATGGGGGAGCTTCTGCAGCCTCATCTGATTTCAGGCAGGATACGAGGAAGACAGATTTTGTTATAGGTGACTTTTCCCTTCCGTTAACTACAATAAGGGAAGATTGGGGATTGAGATCAGCCTTTTTTTCTATGTTTGTATCGGGAGATAAACTTATTATGAAAGGAAAAGGATATGGTCATGGTGTAGGCTTATGCCAGGAAGGCGCTATGGTGATGGCTTTACGGGGTTTTTCACATAAGCAGATACTTAATTATTATTATTCGGGAGTGAAACTATTTGATATTAATGATGTTATAATACCGAAAAGGGAAAAAGTTACTTTTTAATTTATGGTTGATAAACCCCGGAACTTGATGCTTTAAATAATTATTAATGATATCAGTATTTAAAAGGGAAATAGGCAGTTTTTTCAACGGGATAACCGGTTATATTGTGATTATCGTATATCTTACAATAAACAGTTTGTTTATGTGGGTCTTGCCGGGGGAGTGGAATATTCTCGATAGTGGGTATGCTGGCCTCGATACACTCTTTATAATATCTCCATGGGTCTTTCTTTTTCTTGTACCTGCCGTTACTATGAGGTCTTTTGCAGAGGAAAACAGGTCGGGAACACTTGAGGTTTTGTATTCCCGCCCATTAACAGAGCGTAATATTTTGTATGGCAAATATTTAGCTGCCATAGTCCTTGTTTTAATCTCTCTGTTTCCCGGGGTGATCTATTATTTCACTGTTTATATCCTGGGTGAAGTCCCGGGAAACCTCGATAAAGGAGCTACATTAGGAGCATTGATCGGCCTGTTTTTTCTTGCATCTGTTTATGCCTCTGTAGGTCTCTTTGCATCTTCAATGTCAGATAATCAGGTGGTTGCATTTTTGCTTGCCGTTGTTATTAGTATTACCCTGTTTATCGGGTTTGACCTGTTTGCCCTCTTACCCGGATTAAAGAAACTCGATGAGATCGTTATTAACCTGGGGATTAATGAACATTACAGGTCAATGAGCAGGGGAGTTATCGACCTGAAGGATATAGTCTATTTTATTGTAGTGGTAACTTTTTTTGCAGAAGCTACCAGGCTGGTTTTAGTATCGCGTAACTGGAGGAAAAAGGGATGAGGAGGTAAAAGTTATAATGAAAAGCCGCAGATTAAAAGATATTATTGATTTTCTGGCTCTTGCAGGAGTCCTGATCTTTATAGTTCTTATTACATCACTTATTTCATTCAGGATTGATCTTACCGAAGATAAAAGACATAGCTTGTCTGATCCTGCCAAAAACATTCTTAGTAGCATAAATAATGATATTTATATCCAGGTATTTCTTGATGGTGAAATGCCTGTAGGTTTTAAAAGATTACGTCGTTCGGTGACTGCTATGTTAGAGGAGTTCAGGATTGTTTCAGGAAGGAGAGTAGATTACACGTTTATCAACCCATCTGGTTCTGAAGATAAAGAGGAGAGGATAAATTATCAGATATCACTAATTAATAAAGGGCTTTACCCTGTTGAGATATTTGATGAAGACAAGGAGGGTGGTCAATCAACAAAAACAATTTTTCCGGGACTTATTGTAAATTATAATGGCATTAAGATGCCGGTAAATTTTCTAAAAAATAATCCATCTCTTTCAGCTGAGCAAAACCTTATAAATTCTATCGAGGGACTCGAATATGAACTGATACAATCAATATCAACTATAAGTGCTGACACTATTTACAAGATCGCTTTTCTTGAGGGACATGGTGAACTGGATGAAATAGATGTAGCAGACCTGACACTTGAGCTTGGCAAATTTTTTACCATAGACAGAGGTGTTATTGACGGGCAACCCGGGATACTTGATGATTATGCTGCTCTTGTAATTGCTAAACCTTCGACTCAGTTTAATGAAGATGATAAACTTATTATCGACCAGTATATTATGAATGGAGGGAAGACAATATGGCTGGTTGATGCAGTTTACCTTAATACTGATAGTCTGGCCATGGGGGGGAGTATGGCATTGTATTATCCATTGAATATTGAGGACCAGTTGTTTAAATATGGAATACGAATAAACCCGGTATTGATTCAAGACACCGATTGTATAACTCTCCCCTTAAGTACCAGCTTTGGGAATCAACAGCAGCAACCTATTCCGGTTCCCTGGATATATTCACCGTTACTATATCCTTCCGTTAAAAGTCCGATTACAAGGAATATTAATAAGGTAAGGGGAAATTTTGTCAATTATCTTGATACAGTTGGTGAGGATAATGATATTAGTAAAAGGATCCTCCTTGCAACATCCCCAAATAGCAGATTTGTGAGTCCACCCCGGATTGTTTCGCTTGATGAATTCAGAAACCCGCCACCGGAGGAGATATTTAACAGGCAGTTCCTTCCGGTTGCAGTTTTATTAGAGGGAGGATTTTCCTCTTTATACACCAACAGGATCAGAGATTATAATGGCTCCGGACTAAAAGAGAAGAGCGATTTCAATAAAATGATCGTTATTGCTGACGGAGATATTACCAGAAATGATGTTATCAGAGAGCAGGGATCACTTATGCCTCTGCCTCTTGGGTATGACAGATACCGTAAGCTGACATATGGGAATAAGGATTTTATGGTTAACTGCCTGAATTACCTGGTTGATGATAAAGGAATTATGGAACTCAGATCACGGGAGTTGAAAATCAGGAGGTTGGATATGGAGAAAGTTGCAGACACCAGGTTGGTATGGCAATTAATAAATACCCTGGGCCCCATTATATTAGTTCTTATTTTTGCAACTCTGTACAGGCTTATAAGAATGAGAAAGTACGCATCAAATTTATCACATGAACCGAACATGACAAAATTTCATCTATTTTGACACGCAGTGGTATAGCTTGTCCCGATTTATCGGGAATTAAATTTTGTTATGTGAGCTGCATATGACCATTGAAAATAAATTATAAATATATGAATCTGAATGATTTTTATTTGAGGATCAAAGTTTTTTTTACTAATATTGATAATCGGTAATTAGAATGAAACTTGTCTCTTAATCAATAAGTTATAAGATCTGTTTTTTGTTCTTACCTGAATTACTAAACTAAAACCAAATATTAATATGAAATTTGTTGTATCAAGCACTGAACTTCTGGCTCACCTGCAAGGTATAAGCAAGGTAATCAGTACAAAAAATACTCTTCCGATTTTAGATAATTTCCTGTTTAAACTCCAGGGAAACAGTCTTGAGATCACTGCCTCTGACCTGGAGTCAACGCTAATTACCAGTATGACTTTAGAGAATACTGATGAGGATGGAAGTATTGCTATACCTGCTCGCATTTTATTAGATACACTCAAAGAATTCTCAGAGCAACCACTTACCTTCGAGATTAATATGGATAATCTTTCAGTGGTTATCAATTCAGAAAAGGGTAAATTCAGTATAGTAGGACAAAATGGAATAGATTTTCCTGCACTTCCTGCAATTAAAAGTGACAAGAAATTTTCTTTTAGTGTTGGTGCTGATGTTTTATTATCAGGGATAACCAAGACCCTGTTTGCTACAGCCGATGATGAACTAAGACCGGTAATGGGTGGTATTTTTATTGAAGCCGGAACAGATGGTTTGACTTTTGTTGCTTCCGATGCTCATAAACTTGTAAGGTACAAAAGAAGTGATGCAAAAGCCGATGATAATGCATCATTTATTCTGCCAAAAAAACCGGCCTCATTGCTCAAAAATATTTTACCCCGTGAGGAGAATGTAGTAGCTATAGAGTTTGATGATAAAAATGCATTTTTCACTCTTGCTAATTATAAGGTTGTGTCCAGGCTCGTTGAAGGTAATTATCCTAACTATAACTCAGTAATTCCAACAAATAATTCAAGAAAAATCAGGGTTGACAGGGTTGAGCTTTTAAATACTCTGAAGCGTGTTTCTGTATTCTCGAATCAGGCCAGCAATCTTGTTAAACTTGAGCTGACTGGAAATCAGATCAAAGTTTCTGCCCAGGATATTGACTTTTCTATCTCAGCCTATGAGAGGATTAATTGCCAGTATGAAGCCGAAGAGATGGAAATTGGATTTAAGTCTGTATTCATGTTGGAAATATTAACCAATATATCATCTCCCGATGTGATAGTGGAACTTGCTGACCCCACCAGGGCAGGGTTGTTCCTGCCATCTGAGAATGACACCGACTCAGAAGATCTGCTGATGCTTCTGATGCCGATGATGATCAATACTTAGTGTTATTGCAATTGTCATATCGAGCGGACTGCGTCCATCGAAACTCGCTTCAGCGAGTGAAGGTGGAACAAAGTGAAGTCGAGATATCTCCGGCAACTGCCGGATTCGAAATGACAAAAAGCATCACAATATATTTAACATAACACTATATTATATTCCGGAAAGGATATTTTGATAATGGAACTTACCCTGAGAAGACCAATTGCATTTTTTGACCTCGAAACTACAGGTATTAATATTACCAGTGACCGGATCGTTGAGATATCCGTAGTGAGAATTGATCCCGGTGGAAGTGAGAAATGGTACACTAAGAGAATAAATCCGGGAATGCCAATTAACCCGCAGGCAATAGCGATCCATGGGATTACAGATGAAGATGTGAAGGATGCACCCCTTTTTAAGGATATAGCAAGAGAGCTTGTTGTGTTCCTTGAAGGATGTGACCTGGGAGGTTTTAATGCAATAAAATTTGATATTCCGATCCTGGCTGAGGAGTTCTTAAGAGTTGATGTTGATTTTGATGTCAGGAAAAGAAAATATATTGATGTACAGGTAATTTTTCACAAAAAGGAGCAGCGTACACTCAGCGCAGCTTATAAATTCTATTGCGGGAAGGAACTTAAAGATGCTCATAGTGCAAAAGCTGACACAGCAGCTACCTATGAGATACTAAAGGCCCAGCTCGACAGGTACAATGATCTGGAGAATGATATAGATAAATTATCGCAATTCAGTTCCCATAATAAGATTGTAGACCTTGCAGGAAGGATAGTTATGAACAAAGATGGGGTTGAAGTATTTAATTTCGGAAAGCATAAAGGAAAGCCGGTTGAACAGGTACTTAAAGAGGAGCCAAGCTACTATTCGTGGATGATGAAAGGCGATTTTCCAAGGCATACAAAAAAAGTATTAACTGAATTAAGGCTGAGGGCTTTTAACCAGACTACCCTATTTTAGTTTTCAGGGAAGATCATATGAACCGAGCATGAAAATTATTTGTATCGGATTAAACTATAAGGATCATGCGAAGGAGATGGGTAGGCCATTACCGGTGGAGCCAGTTGTTTTTCTTAAGTCTGATTCATCAATCCTCAAGAATAATAAATCCTTTTTTATTCCTGAATTTAGTTCCAATATTCATTATGAAGCAGAAATAGTCCTTCAGATATGCAAGGTGGGGCGTTCTATTGCCCCGAAATTTGCACACCGGTATTATGATAAGGTTACGATCGGGATCGACTTTACTGCAAGGGATCTGCAAGCGAAACAGTCAAAGGCAGGAATGCCATGGGATATTTCAAAATCATTTGACGGGGCTGCACCACTGGGCAAATTTTATCCGAAAGATAGATTCAGGGATCTGAATAACTTGTCATTTATTCTGGATAAAAACGGGATAACTGTTCAACAGGGTAATAGTTCCAACCTGATATTCGGATTTGATATAATAATATCATATATATCAAAGTATTTTACATTAAAAACCGGCGACCTGATATTTACGGGCACACCGGCCGGAGTAGGGGCTGTTAAGAGGAATGACAGGCTGACAGCCTACCTTGAAGATATTAAAGTTCTCGATTTTGACGTTAAGTAACGGATATCAATTTTCTTTCAGTAAAGACTCAGTTCAATCTCTTTAGCCAATCGTGATACCGGATATAGTCTGTTCCACTTCTCAATTTCAGATACGGGTGCTTTCTGGTAGAGGTACTGAAGCTGAGCAACAGGGTCGTTGGCAAAATCATGATCATCCATCTTTTTCTGATCGAATTCAGTTCGAAGATTTTCGTCCTGGTCAAGCAATTCTAAAAAATGACTTTCAAATCCCCAAACCGAGTAGAAATCATGTGCCTCAAGTATTGAATCAAAAAAGTTCCAGGCAAAATATGAGCTGGGAGCATGAGGCTCGAGCATCTCTACAATAAATCTGTTGGAATGTTGGTTGACTTTGATGATATAGTCTCCCTTATAGTATTGAATTGCCTGAACCGTTTTGTGAACTTTAATACTATTATTTAAATAATGCCCCTGTGTGGCTCTCTGTGACCTGGTAACATCATCAATATAATAACTTTCAACCTCAAGCATTGCGTCTTCCTTCAGCTGGTATGCGATTACTCCGTTATTCATTAGCTTTAATGCAATCTCTTCCCATGCCTGAGGTATAATATATGCGTATGGTCTGGCTACAGTTGTAACAGGTTTATATGTAGTATAATATGGAATTGTATCTGTCCAGGGTTTGTCGTGATCGTAGAAACCTTTTCTTCTGCCGGTTATTGGGGTTTCAATATATGAGTACTCATAACCATTAAATACCAGGTACTCATTTTGTGAATCATCAAGTTTCCACTCAATCGGAAAAATCTCCTGGCTTTTAACTGCTTCATCCGCTTTTTCTTTAAGTGCCCTTATTTCTGCAGCGTTATTGCTTGTAAAATCTATCACCTGGGTAAAAAAATCGACAACTGATCTTACTCTGTCGGGGAAGTATTTGTAAACAAGGTTCTCTGTCATAAAAGAGTAGCAATTAAACAGTGATGTATAACCGGTTGAATAAAGCGGCAGATCATTGTATGTGATCAGACCGCTCTTTATATCCCCCCTGTTAAATGTCATGACATAGGGGATCATATCATACTCAGAGTTGTCAGTCATACCCTTGTAAAGATCGGGTAACATTTTCTCTTTAAAGAAAAGACCCATCTCCCTGTCGAGTTTATTGTGCATAGTTGCAATCAGTGTAATGGTATACTGGTGATCAGATCCGTTTGTGGTGTGAGTATCAATGAAGACATCAGGATTAAGATAGGTAAATGTTTTTGCGAAAGTTTGTGCATTTTTTGTCTCCTGCTTGGCAAAATCCCTGTTAAGGTCCATGTTTTTGGCATTTCTTCTTCTTCCTTTATAGATTGGACCGTCCTGGTTCATCCTGTAATACCTGCTTCGGTCGAGGGCTCCTCCTATATTATATACCGGAATAATGGCAATTACACTGTTATCAAGATATTTTTGCATTTCATCCTTGTTTCTGAGGATATCCCATGCAAACTGGATTGAAGCATCTGTTCCTTCAGGCTCTCCGGGATGTATTCCGTTGATAATCATTATAATACATTTGCCTTTTCGTTTGATTGATGCTGGATCAAAATCTTTATTCTTTGATATCATAAACAGATGAAGAGGCTTACCGATATCTGTTTTCCCCATTTCAATAAATTTAGCCTGGGGGTAATGCCGGGCCAGTTGTTGGTAAGCATCAATAACCTGGTCGTATTCAAGACTTAGATTTTCATCATATTTAAGGTTGATATCAAGGTCCTCATTGTTTTTGCATCCGGCAATAAGTGCCATTACAAAGATCAAGATAAGTGCTTGTTTCATCTCTTCAGGATAAAATTAAATAAGAAATTCACCATCAGGCCCTCACTCCTTCACAACATACACCTGCCCGGCCTCATCCCTGATAACTTTAATTTTTGCACCTTTTTCAATATATCCTATTTCCGATTTGGCATCATAAATATTTTCATCGATAATTATCTTACCTGATGGTCTCAGGAGCGTATAAGCTGTTCCGGTTTTACCAATAAGCGATTTCTGGGTAACAGAATCAACACTTATATACCCATGGTCTGTCTCCATCACTTTTTGCAGAGCGAGGCTTCCGAAAAGCCTGTTGCTTGTAAACAGCTTTTTACTAATCCATATCGATAAGATAAAGGCAGCAAGCATCGATACCATTACAATAGTAAATGCTATTATAATCTCGCGTCCGGTTCCATCTGAAGGACCGAATCTGAATACAATCTTATCAATCATTCCAAATGTGAGTCCGGTTATAATTCCCGCGATGCCAAGTCCGCCTGTTATGCCAAACCCCGGGACAACAAATATCTCAAGCGCAATTAGTATAATTCCGGCAACAAATACTATTACCTGCCAGTTGGCAGCCAGCCCTTCAAGATACAGGGGCATAAAGTAAAAAATGGCTGCTACTATAGCTGCAATTAGTGGAAAACCTATCCCTGGTGACTGTAACTCGAAATAGATACCCCCAATAATGATCATTATCAATAACCCTGAAACAGCCGGATTTATTAGTAGTTGTATAAATTTCTCAAGTCCGGATGGGTTGAATTCTCTGATCTCATAATTCTCTATACCTGCCAGAGCAATTACATCATCAATATTATCAGCTTCACCTTCACAGAAATTAAGTTCTATTGCTTCGAGTGTTGTAAGTGTCAGAACACTTCCGGTATCACTGACCCCTTCTACGTATATCTTTGGATCGACCATCGCTTCGGCAATTTCTGGATTCCTGTGCCATACCCATGTTGTATCACCGTTAGAGATAACAGGTTTTTTACCATGTGCTTCAGAGGTTGATCTCATCATTCCGCGCATAAATGACTGGTACTTATCAGGGACCTGCTCCCCTGTCTGGTTTACAACCGTAGCAGCCCCGATGTTTCCTCCCGGCCTCATATAAATACTATCGGCAGCAATTGATATAAGGGCGCCTGCAGAAATAGC
This sequence comes from Bacteroidales bacterium, assembly GCA_030596125.1. Lineage (GTDB taxonomy): Bacteria > Bacteroidota > Bacteroidia > Bacteroidales > VadinHA17 > JAUVKT01. The sequence goes on from JAUVKT010000007.1 coordinate 41,121, forward strand.
CTGGTTATCAATGAATACGATAACAGGCTTTGGATAATTTAAAAGGGCTGTACGAATTGAGTCGGCAATATCAACCTGTCCGCCATAGGTATTCATATGTATCAGGATGTAATCTGCACCAATCAGTGTTGCTTCCTCCAGGCTCTTTTTGGTCGTACGCCAGACAGGTGCGGCAATTGCTTTTCTAATATCATATTTATATATGATAATTTTTTCCTGCTCTTCCTGGGAAAACAAAAAGCCCCCTGTAAAGGTTAACAAAAGCAGGGTTAAAATAATATTCTTCATAGTCATAAAATTAAATCTCTTTAAGATAATCAAAAAAGATGTTCATTGCCTTATGTTTCTCCTTATTTAACTGGTAGTCTATATTGTGGACCAGGTATGATTTTAATACTTCGACTGACATAGGACTTATCTCTCCGTATTTCTTTACAGCACTATCGATATTACTGATCCCAAAGTGTAATGCTTTATTAAACTTATGTAAAAACTCTTCCGGTAGCTGCCTGTTAGATACCCAGCAGGCAAAAACAAATGGCAGACCTGTCAGCTTCTTCCACTCAGTAGCCAGATCTATTGTGTACCTGTATTTTGTTTCGAGTTCAAAACATTGATCACCGATAATAACGAGTCCTTCATTATCAGGGATATTTTCGAAGTCAAACCCATAAGAAGTCTCTTTCCATTCAAACTCTTTTTTCCATAACCTGGCAGCCAGTATTTTTGCCAGGGCAACTGATGTTCCCGATCTGTAATCGAGATTTATACTTTCTATATTTTTAAGCTCGCGATTACTTACAAGAAGCACTGTTCTCACCGGGCTGTTGGTCCCAATGCAATAGTCACTGATAATAGTTGAACCGGTGATATCCGGAATAGCAGCTACAGGAACCAGACCAATATCGGCTTCACCTGTAGTGAGTCTCCTGGCACATTCAGCAGGATGATCTATTTCTATAGTTGCATATTCCTCTATTCCCGATACCCTTAATCCGTAGTTCAGTGGATATGAATTTGCATATCTTATTGCAGATATTATGATTTTATTTTTCACCATTCATCCTATCAACTTTCATAATTGTTCGAAATTACAAAAAATCAGTTTTTTTTCACCTTACAAAGTAGTAATTTTACGCCTGATCATTCAATATCTCATACAAAAATGTGAAGTGATGAATTTTAATAAGTTAACTGCAATTTCGCCTGTTGACGGCAGGTACCGGGCAAAAGTCGAAGAACTTGCCGGATATTTTTCTGAGTACGGACTTATTAAGTACCGGATGAAATCCGAAATTGAATATTTTATTGCGCTGTGTAAACTCCCATTGCCACAACTGGAGCAGTTTAGCGCCACCAGGTACGAAGAGCTGAGAGCTATATATGAAAATTTTACTCCTGAAGATGCTGTAAGGGTTAAAGATATAGAATCTGTAATAAATCACGATGTTAAAGCTGTCGAATATTATTTAAAGGAGAAATATGCTGAATTAGGACTTGCAGAATGGAGTGAGTTCATCCATTTCGGATTAACCTCACAGGATATCAATAATACTGCTACCCCATTATCAATTAAGGAGTATACAGAGGATGAGTATCTTCCACTATTATATGATTTACGTAACAGCCTTGATGATCTTGCTGAAGAGTGGAAAGAGATTCCATTGCTGGCTCGTACACACGGACAGCCTGCATCACCAACCAGACTGGGAAAAGAGATCAAGGTCTTTGCAGAAAGGATCGACAGGCAGATCATACAGCTTATGGCAATACCCTGGTCTGCTAAGTTTGGTGGTGCAACCGGTAATTTCAATGCCCATTTTGTTGCTTATCCTGATATCGACTGGCATGAATTCGGAAACAATTTTGTCAATAGTGTTCTTGGATTAAGCAGAAGCTACCCAACCACGCAAATCGAACATTATGATAACCTGGCTGCCTATTTCGATTGCCTGCGAAGGATTAATACAATTCTTATTGATTTTACAAGGGATATATGGAGCTATATCTCGTTTGATTATTTTAAACAAAAGATAAAAGCAGGAGAGGTGGGATCATCAGCAATGCCCCATAAGATAAACCCTATTGACTTTGAAAATGCTGAAGGCAACCTTGGTCTTTCAAATGCTCTTTTTTCGCATTTTTCAGAGAAGTTGCCCATATCGAGGTTACAAAGAGATCTCACCGATTCAACAGTTTTAAGGAATGTTGGAGTTCCTGCAGCACACTCAATGTTAGCCTTTAAGTCTCTCTTAAAAGGTATGGGGAAACTTATTGTGAACGAAGAGAAGATCAGAAATGATCTTGATAATAACTGGGCTGTTGTTGCTGAGGCGATACAGACTATCCTCCGTCGTGAAGGTTATCCGAAGCCCTATGAAGCTCTATTGGATCTGACACGTATAAATGAAAAAATTACCAGAGAGAGGATTTACTCATTTATCGAATCCCTGGATATTGATGAGGAGGTTAAAGATGAGATGAAAGCGATTTCACCTTATAACTATATCGGCAAATAACTATTTAGTAATGAAAAGATTCAAGGTCCTTCTTTCATTCTTGTTACCATATAAGTGGTTTGCCGGGCAGAATATTATTTTCAATATTTTATCTGCATTATTTGCCCTGTTCACATATAGTCTTATCGGCCCTTTTATTAAAATACTTTTCAGCCAGGTGTCAGCACCTGCTCATCCGGGAAGTTTTCATCTTTCAAAAGATTGGTTCGAAGGCATACTTAATTATTATATCACAACCTATGTTGATAAATCAGGACCGGCCGCTGCCCTGATAGGTGTTAGTTTATTGGTAATAGGAGCGAGTCTTTTTAAAAATGTATTTATTTTTCTTGCCAATAATGCCCTCGCATATCTCAGGGCAGGAACTACCAGGGATATGAGGAAAAAATTATATGACAAGGTTTTACGTTTGCCAATGTCATACTTTTCTGAATCACGGAAGGGAGATATTATTACGAGAATATCGAGTGATGTTGAGGAGATACAGGTTTCTGTAATGGGCTCGCTTACAATGCTTTTCAGGGATCCTGTCACCATTATTATTTTTCTTGGGTTTTTAGTTGCAACAAGTCTTAAACTTACCCTTTTCGCAGTTGTTTTAATGCCACTCAGTGGATGGCTGATAGGAAGGATAGGAAAAACACTCCGTTCATCGTCATTTATTGGTCAACAGAATTTAGGAAAGCTACTGTCTGTAGTTGAAGAGACACTCACCGGTTTGAGAATTATAAAAGCTTTCAATGCCGAAAAAAAGATGAGCGCACAGTTTGGAAGGGTAAATGATTTTTTTACAAAAATATTGCGCAGGATACTCAGGAAAAGATACCTGGCTTCTCCTCTGAGTGAATTTCTTTCGACAATAGTATTGATGGTAGTTATGTATTTTGGAGGTGTGATTGTGCTTGGCGGGACAGGAGAGATGACATCTGATGAGCTTGTTGTCTTTCTGGTTGTATTTTCTCAGATCATAACACCTGCCAAGAGTATAACCACCATGTATTTCAATATACAGAAGGGGCTGGCATCGCTAGAACGTATTGAGGTGATACTTAACGCAGATAATAAAATCAAAGAAAAAGAGAATCCTTTGCCGGTAACCTCATTTGAGAATGAAATAAGCTATAAGAATGTTAACTTTGCTTATGTAAGTGAGCCTGTTCTTAAGGATATTAGCCTGTCGGTTAAAAAGGGCCAGACTATTGCGATTGTAGGTAAATCAGGATCGGGAAAATCGACACTGGTTGACCTTCTGCCAAGGTTTATGGATGTTGATTCGGGAAAAATTACTTTTGATGGTGTTGATATCAGGGACTATAAGATCACTGACCTGAGAAGATTAATGGGAATAGTAAATCAACAGGCTATTCTGTTTAATGATTCGTTCAAAAATAATATTGCCTTTGGTGCAAATGAGTTTACGGATGATGAGGTTGAGAAGGCTGCAAGAGTGGCAAATGCACACGATTTTATTATGGAATCGCCGGAAGGGTATGATTATATTGTTGGGGAAGGAGGCAGTAAGCTGAGTGGGGGCCAGAGGCAACGCATCAGTATCGCCAGGGCTGTGATGGCTAACCCGCCACTAATGATACTTGATGAGGCAACATCCGCACTTGATACTGAATCGGAGCGACTGGTCCAGGATGCTATAGAGAACCTGATGAAGAACAGAACCTCAATAGTTATTGCACACAGGTTGTCAACAGTGCAAAGAGCTGACCTGATAGTCGTGATTGATGAAGGAAAGGTAGTTGAACAGGGCACACACGAAGAATTGGTTAAAAACAGTAAGGGAGTTTATTTTAAATTGCATAAATTGCAGATGGTGTAATTTTATTTTTAATGCCCGGGTTATTGTATGAAGATAATTATGATCAAATAACCTGATATTTCTTTAACTTGCATGGATATGGAAAAAAAAGTAAGTGAATATTTTCTAAGCCTGGCCCTTAATCCGAATACCGGATATTTCAGAGTGACAGGCAATTACTTTACTTATGGTATTATTGGAGCCCTGTTAATGGATCTTGCACTAAACGGAAATATTGAATTGGATGGTAAAATACTAAAGGTGAAACAGGGAACCGGTTTAACAGGCATGGAGGTTTATGATCGTGCCCTTGAAACTTTTAAAGCATCTCCAAAAGAGAGGAGTATCAGGTATTGGCTGCGTAAACTTTCATACCGTTCTGTATGGTATAGAAAGGGATTAGTTAAACTTCATACAAAAAACAGGGTCCTGAGAGAAGAGAGAAAACGATTTCTTGGAATCCCTTATTATTTACGTTATCCTGCCGACCGGGTGAAGACTAAAAAGCTGGCAATTCGATTTAAAGAGATAGTTATCTTCAACAGGCAACCTGACGAAGCTGAATTAATGTTTATAGGTCTGCTTTATGCCTGTAAGATGCACCGGGTGATTGCTGATGTGAGCAGCGAACGGAAAAAGGTAAGAAAAGCCCTGGTTAAGTATATTAGAGAGAACCCGGCTGCTTCAGCTGTTAGTAAAACTATCAGTGAGATGCAGGCTGCAATCACTGCAAGTATTGCGGCAGCTGTTATAGCTTCATCATCAGCTTCAACTATGGCGGGGAAATAGATACTGAGGAGGCACAAAGATTTTTATTAATAACTAAACTAAAAACTAATTTATGGGTAAATCGCAAGAAACATTCAATAAAAAGGAAGTAAGAAACAGAAAAGAGAAAAAGAGAAAAGAAAAGGAACAGAAAAGGTTGGCCAGGAGAGAAAATGAGAAAAAATCCAGTCTGGACGATATGATTGCTTATGTCGATGAAAATGGAGTGATAACTTCTACTCCTCCTGATATCGGTAAAAAGAGGGAAACCAAACTGGAAGATATCGAAATCAGTATTCCTAAAAATGATCCTTCATCACAACCCGACATTATAAGAAAAGGAACTGTATCCTTCTTTAATGACTCGAAAGGTTATGGATTTATAAGGGATGCGGAAACAAAAGAGAGTGTTTTTGTTCATGTTAATAATGTTCTTGAAGATATAAGGGAGGGGAACCTTGTAAGCTTTGAAGTAGAAAAGGGACCAAAGGGACTTACTGCAGTAAAAGTAAAACTTTCTAAATAATCCAACAGATTCTTCTCCCCAAATTCTCGGGGCTCAGAATGACATATGGATTCCAGGGTAACTTCAGAGTAGTTTGATGTGTTCATAATTTACCTGTCATACTGAAGGAGTGTAATGACTGAAGGATCTCATTCATCAGTATGCTCTTTTACTGTATGCTTGCGAAGGTATGCCCGAAACCTTTGAATCTACTCCACTCAAAGTTAAACGATTCCATGATTTAACACATAAACAGTTCAACATTTACCGGTTCATACAAAATTATTTCATAACTTGTATGAATAATTATCTGATGGTTAACTAATAAAAAATATGAAGATGAGAATCCTTATTACTGGATTTGTTGTATTTGTGATCTGGTCATTCATTTCTTCCTGGCTCTATGTTGATAAGATAAAGCCTGCAATGAATAAACCGGTGGCTGTACAGCCAAGTCCTGAAACCCAGACCCAAGTGGCAGATACTTTAATACAACCAAAAGTATTATTGCCCGATGACATGATAATCTACTTTGAATTTGACAAAGCCGAATTCAAATCTGATCTGCAAACAGATAGCAGCATTACTGAATTTAATACCTGGCTTGACAAGAATCAGGGATCAATGCTTACAATAACAGGGCATACCGATTTAATTGGGACAGCAGAATATAATCAGGCTCTTGGACTTAGAAGGGCTCAGGTTATTCAGGATTATTTTGAGAGCGGGGGTGTCGCTGCAAATAAGATGATAACAGTCTCTGAAGGAGAAGATCAGCCTGCAGTTATTGATCAAACCACCGAAGAAGGAAGAGCAAAGAACAGAAGAACATTAATAACAATTAAAAAATAAAATCATGAATCCATTATTTATATTATTAGCGCAATCAGTCACCGGATCAATAATTGAAATAGTTCTATTACTGCTGGTTGCCGGTCTTATCGGATATTTTACTGCCTGGTATTATGCTAAATCGGTTTATACGCCAATAATTAAAGGTCTTGAAGAAGAGAAGACAGAATTGAACAGACAAATTTCGGGATTAAAGGATGATATTGACAAACTTAATGGTGCGGTTGATAAGCTTAATGAGAAAATTGTGAAGCTTGAAAAGGAGATAGCTGAAAAGGACAAAGAAATTAAACAGGTTAAAGATTCAACGAAGAAAAAATAAGTGGTTTAATCACTTAGCGGAACCAGCAACATTTAGCGTCCAATCCAATAAACAGGAAGCAATACTCGTTATTTCAAAAATGGACAAATCATTGAATTCATAAGCAAAATTCCCCTGTCATCCTGATGGAGTGCAACGACTGAAGGATCTCATGAATCAAGTGCAGGGATATCTCATTACCTGGCATTTATTTTTTCACTGTTTGTATTGCACTAGTTTCCCCTCCTTTTTGAAAAAGGAGGGGTGTCCGGCAGCTGCCGGACGGGGTGGTTAGGGATTACTTGTCTCCGGCAGCTGCCGAATTCTTAAAACCCAACCTATGTGGAGCCTAAAAGCATGTGCTAATCATCAAAGCATATTAACAGTATTATTATTGAGTGTGTGTTAAGCTCATTTGTAACTATTCAGTGTCTTGTGTTTGAGATGGTTAATTTTATTATTCTTTGCATCTTTAAGTCGGCAATCTTCAGTCGGCAGTCCCGAAAAAACAGAAATCTGAAGATCAGTCTATATATACTTTTCAATCCCGATTTATCGGGAATATGATTAAGTAATCGTCCGATTTTTTCAGATCATTTATAAAATCATCAAACCTTTCTTTTATATACAGTTAAGTTCCGAAATTCAATTTCCATTGTGTTTTAATTGTTTGATTGTTATTTGCTTTTTTGCCGACTGCCGACTGCTTTGCCCTTCCGAAGCTCGAAATGAAGTGGAGAGCGAAGGAGGGTGGACTGTGAACTGATTAGTTACGCTCATTTTAATATCTTTGGACTTCTTTAAAGAAGACCAGTGAATATTAGTGATAAACTGACATACAGGAAGATATTTCTGTTTTGGGGACCTCTGGCCCTTACATGGCTTATGATGGCTTTTGAGCAGCCCTTTCTGATCGCTTTTATTGCCAGGTTAAGCGATGCAAAATATAATCTGGCTGCATTTGGGATAGCAGCCTCTTTTGCGCTGATAATTGAAGCGCCGGTTATTATGCTTATGAGCGCATCAACGGCTCTGGTTAAAGACAAAAACTCGTATAAGAAACTTAAGAGGTTTACAGATTTTCTTAATATTTCAGTTACTCTGGTACAGTTGATTATTTTGATACCATCAGTCTTTACGTGGATAGTAGAAGATCTGATGGGAATACCATCAAATATTTCCCATCTTGCACATGTCTCTCTTATACTATTACTCCCCTGGGCTGCATCAATAGGATACAGAAGATTCTTTCAGGGTATCCTTATAAGAAATAACCTTACCCGCAGGGTTACTTACGGAACACTTGTGCGTTTATCAGTTATTCTTATTGTGGGATTTATTTTATTTTTAACAGGTATTGAAGGAGCATATGTAGGTGCTTCTGCATTGTCGTTAGCCGTTTTTATCGAAGCAGTAGTAACCAGGCTTATGGCAAGGAGAATTGTTATCAGAATCAATCAAAGAACCGGTGAAACAGAGGAAAACTCAAATGATACAACTGCAAACAATCAGCTTACATTCAGGTATATTGTAAAGTTTTACACCCCACTGGCACTTACTTCAATTCTCTCTCTGGGAGTTCATCCCTTTGTAACCTTCTTTCTTGGTAAAAGTTATATGCCTGTGGAGTCACTTGCCGTATTGCCTGTTGTTAGTTCATTGGTGTTTGTTTTCAGAAGTATGGGACTCTCTTTCCAGGAAGTCAATATTGCCCTGATAGGATATAATAAGAAGAATTATAAGTTGTTGAGGAATTTTGCGATAATGCTTGGGGCTGTTGTAAGTGTGGGGATTGCATTAATTGCATTTACTCCCCTGGCAAATCTCTGGTTCAAAAAGGTCTCTGGTCTTACAACAGAGCTTGCTGACATAGCATATCTGCCTTTGAAGATCTTAATTTTATTGCCTGCAATGTCGGTGTTATTGTCCTTCCAGCGATCAGTATTGGTTATAGCCGAAAAAACCAGACCTATATCTATTGCTACGGCAATAGAGTTAATTGTGATAGTTTTAATTTTATTTATAGGTGTCGTTCATCTGGATCTGATTGGTGTAGTTGCAGCTTCAATTGCTTTTGTTATTGGTAAAGGAGTTGCCAATATTTATCTGGTTCGCAGACAGATTGCAACGGTTCGCGAATGGGGTGTTTAGGGGGTAATGTCTTATCCTGAAATATGTCTGCTATTAACAGAATTAGGACATCATCCCTGTAATTCTAAAATGGGAAAAATCTCAAAATCTAAAATAATTTAAAACTCTTTTTTATCTTAGCATATTCTAGTCATTGTTTTGTTTAAATAGAATCCTCATTAATAAAGTTGCATATACACCTTTAATTTTGGAATATATATGTAACTACCGCATTGATAAATAAGATATATATGTAACAGTTAGCTTGTATACAAAGATGATGGACCATATAATAATTTTAACTATGAAAAAAATAATTTTTATACTTGCTTTTATTCCAATGATTTCATTTGGACAAACAACAAAAACGGATAATGCCATCACCGTTGTTGGAATTGCAGAAAAGGAAATAGAACCTGACTGGTTGATTTTAGGAATGTCTACAAAAGAGACTGAGAATATTAAAAAAAAGAGTGAAATAGTAACAATGGAAAATTCTATTTTAAGTTTCATTATTTCACTTGGATTGGACTCAAGTAGTTTCTCAATTGATAGATATTCGGCAAATACAAAACACAGCTATTCGGCATCATCAAAATATAAATTATCAAAATCATATAGATTAAAAATTGATGATATAGCTTTACTTGATACGATAATAGCAAAATGTTTAGAATCAGACATGGATAACGTGTATGTTAATCAAATAGGACATTCACAAATTGATAGTATACAAAATCAAGTTCTCGTAGATGCACTTAAATCAGCAAGGCTAAAAGCAGATATAATTTCAAAAACTATGGGAATAACTCTAAGCAAAGTAATTTCAGTAAATGAGACATATCATGTGATTAATAATAATATTGGCTCATATCAATTTGATGACTACAGACTTGAAAGTGTAGTAGTAACTGCATATGGTGCACAGAGAAAAGGACGAGCAGGTAGTTCTTTGTCTTTTCAAAAAATCCAGTTAAAGAAAACAGTAATAGTGAAATATGAAATTGAATAATGTACACAAGCCAACATTCGGTATGTTCAAGCCGCTATTACTGCAAATAAGGCAATAACGATTTGAAAAGAAAATAACCAATACTTAACCAAAGACCTGACAGCGGCACTGTAACATGCCGCCGGCGTTAGCCATAATTCCCCACATCAGAAAAACCGATTAATTTCTTTTGCTAATGTTAAAATGGGGAGAAAAAATAATTGAAAATTGATAAATTTGGAAAAAATATAAAGTATTGATAATCAACAACAAGATTTGACGTTAGTCAGAATTAAAAAGAAAATTATTATGAGAATTACAACTCTATTCATTTTTATTTCCTTAATAATTAATCAATCAAACGGACAGACTCGATGCGATACAATTAGTACAGATATATTTGTTTACACAGAAGTTCCTCCAATGCCTGATATTACTTATGAACAACTCGAGAAAATTTTAAGTTCCTCCATTGATATTACTGATTATAATGCTCCTGTTGGAAATATGATTTATTTAAGTTTTGTAATCAATTGTAAAGGAGAGGATTTTGATTATTTTATGCATCAACAAGTTGACAGTAAACTCAAAGATAAATTAATCCAAATTATTCAATCAAACATGAGTTGGACACCGGCAAAACATGGTGGAAAAGAAGTTGACTTTCAAAAAAGCATTTCAATAAAAATTGAAGGGAATCAGTTCAAAATACTTGATCAAGATAATAAGAAAAGGAAAATGAAAAAGAAGGAAAAATAACGCCACACATTAGTAGCTGATGCACAACCCCTTTTTTTGATTTTTCAGAATCCAGAGCTTCTCCCTGTTTTCTGCAATGGGACACCCAAAAAGAAAAAGTCAATCTTAATCTTATGCCTTATATTAGATTAAAATTGAAAATATCCGGCGGTTTTTAGACAGACTGGCGTTATACCCAATTGCACATAGGATAATTGTACTATGCAGCATATGAAAAATTTGAACGTCTTTTATTTATGAGAAAATATATAATATTGATATAAAATGAAAAATCTAACATTAGTACTATTTACTTTTATTTCAATCGGACTATTCGGACAGACAAAAGAAACTGAACCTGATTATTTACTCAGACTTCATGGCCCCTGGAAAACATATGAGAGCAAGAATTTTAGATTTTATTATAGAGACAATCCTAAAATTTCAAAAAATCTTACTGATTCTGATTTAGAATTGATTGC
>JAUVKT010000111.1 GCA_030596125.1 Bacteroidales bacterium
AGCACCAAAGATAAAGCCATTTGGCTTAGCAAGTATTTAATGATGTTTTTTGACGTTTCTCTAAAGGTTCTTTAATATAATCATTTATTAAGCTGATATACTGCTTTATTACTGGTTTTGATATATTAGTAACACAATGGATATAATCTATATCCTGGGATTGTTTATAGATTGTATAAATCCTGTGAAAATCTTTAAGATATCTATCGACAGCTAATTGTGAATGATTAGTTTCATAGGCAACTTTAACAGGATCTTTCTTTTCAACAATTACTTTATAAACAATTTGATTTTTATGAGTTATACATGAGCCCATATCATGTAAATTACCAGTATGAGGCAATATTTCATTATGCTCTTTCTCATACTTTTTGCGGATAATTGATGTATTACTATCAGAAATAAGTAATAATAAGCTAATATCTCTCATTGAGAGCAAACCACCTTGTTGGAGTGCCTCTTTACAAATACGAGCTATAGCATTTTGTCTAATAGTTTTAATAGACGTATTATTAGCTAATTGCTTAATATCTTGTTCAGATATGATAGTAAGAATAACAGGAACATATTTACGTCTGGGAGAATCAGCTCTTGTGTTTTTATCAAGAGCATTCCAAAAAATTTGTCCAGGTTTCATTCTATTAGTACTTGGGTTTAGTTTTTTAAAAATACCCATAATTTCTTCGGCTATATTGTTTCTTATTTCCTGGCCAAAAAATTTCGGAAAAGATTCTTCAAAAAAATTAGCAATAGCAGGTTGAAGAAACCTATCTGTTGCCGGAATATATCGACGATATTTAACAGGTGCATTTTGCATATAATCAATAGTATTAATTTCTATTTTACTTTTTTTTTGTTTTTAATAATAGATTGAGTTCCTCTTTTCTATGAGGCACCATATCCGAATTATTGTATATTCTAATTAGTTCTTTGACAAGTGGTTCGGAAAGTTTTGCTAAAAAAGCTATAGAAATATCATCATGGTTTTGTCCGGTTAATAAGATTACACGCTTAAACTTATCTATGTAATTTTTTACAGAAGGAATACTATGGTTGGTTTTTCTACTAATGTCAGAATATTCATTACCGGTAAGCCATAGTTTAATAATAAGGGATCTGTGAGATATTGATTTCCCCATATCTTTAACTATAGAACGTAAAGGAAGTATAATCCCTTTATCTTTTAGTGCTCTAATATCCCTTACAATAGTTCGTTCTCCACAATTGAGAATACGGTTGGCAAAGTCTTCTACGGTTAGAAGCCCACCTTGTTTATAGGCTTCATTACAAATTCGTTTTAATCGGTGATGTCGTAATCCAATCACTCCATCCTTATAACGAACTTTTAAATCTTCTTTACCGGCATCTATCGTTAATATAACACTAACATAAGCCGCCTTAGCAAGAGGTACTGATGGGGGCGTCTTAATACTAATAGCCTGAAAAATGGTTTGCCCAGGAATTAAAGTATTGACATTATTAAAAAATGGTTGATATGTTTCATACATAGCATTCACAATGCATTTTGCTTCAAAAGGTGAACAACTAAGACCTGTTATTAATCTATTTGTAAATTGATTATCAAGATTCTTTTGTTCTAATCTATACCATTTGTTAATTGATGAATTATTTTTCATAATAGAGGTTCATAATAAGTTTTGACAAAACAAAGGAATTCCAGTCGGGCTACGCCCTCCTTTCATTCCTTTGTTTTTAAGAAGACCAAATGTATTTATAAAAATAACTCATAGCCATATGGCACAAATATAGGTGCGTAAATCATTAGCCCTGTGCGTAGCTCAGGGTTAATGATATGTTTCACCCGATAGAGCGCCAAGGGTGCGTAATCAATAATTTCAATATGCCTCAATCGTTAGGGATTAGTGATTACGCACCCTTGGCGCTTATATTATATTGCATTACACAAACCCCGGGCTGAGGCCCTGGGCTATTGATCAACGCCCCCTTGGGGCTAAGTCTTAAAACAAATATACCATAAAGATAGCAGGACACCCAAAATTGCAAACCTAACAATCATAAAACGCTAACAGACAGCCTGATAATAGGATTTAGATAATCTATTTTTCAAAAAGTGTGAAAAACAGGAAAGGGGCTGTAAAAGCCCCCTGTAAATTATTGAAGTGTTGTATTGTTAATAATTCAATTACTTCCCTATGCTGATTCAGGAGTTACGCCTGATGGCAATTCAAGTCCGTAACCCTGCTTTTTGTCTGCAGCCTTAAGCTTATAGGCAAGGAATATTGAGACTACACCACAAATCACAAGCACAAAAATTGGAATTGTGTAGTTATATGACATCTCCCCTGCCCTGATGGCTTCAAGGTCAGCTTTGTTAACCAGGTCGAGCAAAGCACCTATTCCCCAGAAAAACAGGCCTAATCCCCAATTCTGAACGGTAAACATCGATGCATAGGCTGTACCCAGTCTCTTCTCAGGAACGATCTTTGCAACCGATGGCCACATAGCAGCCGGCACAAGAGAGAAAGCAATGCCAAGACTCAGAAGGCCCAGATAGGCAAGAATCTTCACATCAAACAGTGAAAGAGCAATATGGGCAAATATCAGAAGCAGTGAACCCAATATCATAAGTGATGCTCCTTTACCCTTTCTGTCTACATAGCTTCCAAATATTGGCGTAAACAGGATTGTCCCGAGTGGAATAAGTGATGCCGTTTTAGGTCCGTTATTCAGCCATAGCTTTAATACATCAGACAGACTGTAGATAAAAACAATAAATATCACAAAGACAACTGCCATTGTAATGTATTTCTGCGTTTTGGTCTTAAGATTGGCCGGCACAGCAGAAAACCCTAAACCAAACAAAAAGAAAGCGATAAAAATACTCGCATTTCCAAGGGCTTTACTGCCGAAGAGAATTATGTCGCCACTTCCGTCGGCTGGAAGATCATATCCAAATCCGAATGTATTTACCAGCATATCGGGTGCATACTGTATAAACGGGAATACTGCGGCATAAAACGATACGCAAAGTAATGCTATATATACAAATGAGGGGTTTGTCGCAAGCTTTATGAGATCCTGGAATTTGAAATCCTCATCCTCACCGTCGGTAGCCATACCGGCTCTTTGCTTGTCAAGTTTCCTGTCAAAAAATGTATAAATTATGAAAACTATAAGGCCAATTCCTATTAATGTGGCAGCAAAGGTAACGGCTGTAGAAACATGACCATTTGCTATATCAGGTGAAATTGCAATACCGAGTGCTGTACCCAAACGGCCAAAGCCAACGTTAATAGCCATCGCAAGAGCCAAATCATAACCTTTGAACCATTTAACGATTGTTCTGGTAGCTACCACACATGTAACCTCAAGTCCCGATCCAAACAGAACTCTACCAACAATCATCATGTTCAGCATTGTTTTCGGATCGTCTCCAAAAAAGCCTGAAGTAGCAGCAGCTGATATTAGTCCGCCTATAGCAGCCAGACCACCAAATGCGATGCCAGCTACCCTGATTCCCCACATATCAAGTACAATTCCTCCAACGATAATCATTCCGAACATGTTGGCGATTGTGGTTAAGCCGATTATACGCCCGAATTGCTCGCTGGAGAATCCTAGCTCACTCTCCATTAAGCCCTTAAGCCCGCCATAAAAATCCTGAAACCAGTATGTGGCAAACATCAGGGCACTGAGTAAGATTAGGATAAACCATCTCGTGGCCGCTGAATCACGCATCGTTTTTTGAACAGTTTCCATATAAATTTCTTATTTAGTAGTTTTAATAATGAGCGTAAATGTAAGAAAAAAAGCAGAGAGAATTTTCTATTGTAATTAATTCAACGATTCAACATTTCAACCCCTTATCTGAGGATATAATTTGCCGGAAGGGTAATAACTTTTCCGAACTGGTAAATCAGCTGCCTGCTGTAACCTAATGTAGCCCTGCCATCAGTAACCCTTATATTTACCACTTCAGGTACCCTGTAAAAAAGTTTATTGTATTTCTCTCCTGATGACAGGTCATTTTCAATAATATTGATGTTAGTAACTTTGTTTTCGGTTATCATCTCTACAACAACAGGCCTGCCACTAATATCCGAAGCATCAAGCACTCCTGTCTCAGATGAAAATCTAAACAGAATTACCGGTCGGCCTTCCATCTCCTTTTCCGGGACAAAAAAGAATCTGAATCTTCTTATTTCAGTTGATGACTTTCCTGAGAAAAGGGTAATATACTCCTCTTCCAGCCTGTTGATCTCATCAATCGCCGCCCTGTCCTGAGGAAAAACCGTTGCCTCACCTGTTAAAATAAGGTGTCTCCCCTCCCTGAGTTCCAGCAGTATTCTTGCAGTGTTCTCGGCCTGTTCTTCAAGGGTAAGCTGACGTCTGCGTTCCAATACGTATGGGATCCTGACAAATGCTGTATCGAGTTCCACCACTCTATATGCAGTATCCTGTTCAATATCATAATAAGAATCAGACCCCATGTCCCTGATTGCCGACTTTTTAACATCGTTACTGAAGTTCCCATAATAGTACTCCCTTGTGCTATATAGTCCCGGATTTATATCCAGTATAAGACCGGCCTTTCTCAAAGCAAGCGCATTTAACTCTATAAGTCCGTCACTTTCGATAACATAATACTTATCAGGATCAATCTCAACTATCGGTTTGATATTCACTTGCCGTATGGTCCAGATTGTTCTGTTCTCCTTAATTACATCTTTCAACCCAAGAAACTGATCAGCATATTTATGATACGGACCGGCTGTCTGGGTAGTTTTCTCAGCCACCACCGTAAAATCAAAGGCTGTTAGCGGTAGTGAATATAAGAGACTTCCTTCGTGAAGTTTTACAGAATCTCCAAGTGGAAGTATCTCTGTTTTAACCGTTACAGGCACCTCCTTAATTGTTGTACATGCACCTGCAATAACTAAAACTGCAGCAAAAAGAGCGGTAAGTTTTTTCATAATTTCAGACTTGTAATATACTTTTAAACGCATTTCCAATATTATTAATAATATCCGAGGCTATCAAAGAATCATAGCCAATCTTTTCAGAAGCGATATCACCTGCCCTGCCATGGAGAAATACACCTGCCAGTGCGGCATCTGCGGTACTGTATCCCTGGGCAAGCAGGCTCATGATCATTCCGGTAAGGACGTCTCCACTGCCAGCGGTTGCCATTCCGGGGTTGCCTGTAGTATTAAACCACGTTCGTCCGTCGGGTATTGTAACAGATGTGTGGCCCCCTTTTAATACAACGATACAATTCTGATTTACTGAAAACTCAATCTGTTTTTGCAACCTGGCATAGCTGTCTGGTGTTTTCCCTGCAAGTCTCTCAAACTCTCCCGGGTGAGGTGTCAGAATACATTTTTTATGCAATTTTTTAATAAGCATCTTATCTGCCGCAATAATGTTTAAGGCATCTGCATCAATTACAGAACCTCCTTTGAAGTTATCCAGGAATTTAGAAACAGCTTTGTGTGTATTTGGCTTGGTTCCAATACCCGGGCCTATACCAACAGCATCAAAATCATTCACATGGCTAATGTCAGAAATAAGTATTTCCGACTGGTCACATTGCACCATGGCTTCAGGCAATGAAGAGTGAATAACATCAGCAGAATTTCCGGGCAGATGAACTGTTAGCAGTCCAATACCGGTTCTCAGGGCTGCAGAAGAAGAGAGTATAGCAGCTCCTAATTTACCGCATGAACCCGCTACCATCAATCCATGTCCGAATTTACCTTTATGATCAAACTTGCCTCTCTTTTTTATAACGGTTCGTAGCAAGGCATCATCAATTGTAAAAATATTGGTTTCCATCTCCCTGATAATTCTGGGATGCAAACCAATTGATAATGCAACATATTCACCCACATAATCCTGATTATCAGATAGCATAAATGACAATTTCGGAAATTGAATTGAAAGGGTTATATCTGCTTTTATAACGGCTTCGAAATTATTACCACTGTTGTTCTCACTGAACAGTCCGGATGGAGTGTCAACAGAAACTACCATGGCACCGGAATTATTGATTATAGAAATTACCTCAGCAGGGAATCCTTTAACCGGGCGATCGAGCCCTGTACCGAAAATGGCATCTACAATAACATTCTCCCTGGTCAGCAACGGGATATCCTGTATAGTCTTAGCTTCACTGAAAGTAACATTATCTATTCCTGTTAACCTTGAGTAATTTATTCGCCAATCTTCTGAACGTTTGTCTGTGAATCCGAGGTTACATACTCCAACATGATAAGATAACTTACCCAGCATCCTTGCCAGAGCCAGTCCGTCTCCCCCATTATTCCCCGGACCGGTAAATATTACAACCTCCCTCCTCTTATCTATATTGCCAATAAACCACTCAAACAACCTGTTTGCAGCTCTCTCCATCAAATCAATTGAACTTATCGGTTCATTCTGTATAGTATAGTTATCGATCTCCTTAATCTGTTTAGAAGTAAAAAGCTTCATCTGTTATGTTTTATTTATAATGGTCATATCCGGGCAAGCATTATGTATTATTACAAATTTAACCTATATGAGGTTATAATTTATAATAATTATAAAAATTTGTTATTGGAATACCTTTAACTACTTCAATTAAAAAAGATTCATATATTTGTTGCCATTGACAAAAACACTAATAAAAAATCTCTTTATTATGCTTAAAAATCACCCTAAAGGACTACTCGTAGCTTTTTTTACCAATATGGGAGAAAGGTTCGGGTTCTACACTATGATGGCAATACTTGTACTGTTTCTACAGGCTAAATATGGACTTACAGAAGATAGTGCAGGCGGAATATACAGCTGGTTTTATTTTGCAATTTATGCCCTTGCCCTGGTAGGCGGATTAATT
>JAUVKT010000031.1 GCA_030596125.1 Bacteroidales bacterium
ATTTGTGGATCAGATTATTATTTTCATTGTCATTAATTGTATCCCTGGTTGCCTATAATACTCTCAGTATATTAATAGTACACAAACATCGTATCAACCTAAAAAATGAATTTTCAAATATTAGTCAAAATCAAAAATTAGGCTGGTTGTTGTTTGTTGTCATTTCGTATAATGTATATATATATACTGCTATTGCTTTAGGCCTTTTAGGATTCTTTTATAACGATTTTGAGGCATCAAGTCTATACAACTATTCAGCTACTCTGGGCTTAACATTTGCTTTAGGGTTCTATGGTATCCGGCAAGATGAAATTTATAAAAGAAAATCAGAGAAGACAGACCCGGATCAACCAGATGAACGGTACAAGAAATCGAAATTAACAAGTGATAAAAAGGAAGAGATTAAAACTCTGATATTGAAACATTTCAAAGAGAAAATCCCCTATCTGAATTCCGAATTAAGTATGTATTTACTTTCTGAGGAATTAGACATCCCTAAGCATCAGCTTACAGAAGTTCTCAATACTGTTATTGGTAAGAGTTTCTTTCAGTTTGTAAACGAACAGAGAATAGAAGCCGTAAAACAAAAACTGTCTGACCCTGTTAATGATAACTTTTCAATAGAAGCTATTGGTTACGATTGTGGCTTTAGCAGTAAATCTTCTTTCTTCTCGGTTTTTAAGAGTATTTCCGGACAAACGCCTTTGCAATTCAAAAATTCTATTCGTTGACTCCGCCGTAATAGTTAATAATACTTCATTAGACAAACTGGCGAAAATTTCTAGTCTGGAAACAAAACCTGTACCTGTACTTTTAGTCCAGAGTTTAAAAGTAGAACCATATCCTGTCATTGAAGTTTTAAGTTGCATTCAAAATGAAATTTAAAACTACAGATATGATTAAACAATGGTCATTAATGATAATGTTATGTCTGATTGCCGGAACTGAAAGCAGGGGACAGGGATTGTTGGAAAGCTCACAAGCAGAATTTAACGGATTTGTTCGTGGTTCTGCCTTTGGAGGAAGTGAACTTTACGATTATTCAGCACTGTTTGGAGAATTTTGTTTGCAAAGTAAATTTTCTCAGGGGAAAACATATTTATATGCCGATCTGCGATTTCGTGGAGGAGTAAATTTTGATGAAGAGTATGTTAAATATCAACTCAGAGAGGTTTATGCAGGATATCAATCAGATAAATTTGATCTGTTTCTTGGAAACCAGATTGTAGTATGGGGACGTACCGATGGGTTTAACCCTACAAATAATATTACCCCAAATGACTATTTCTTCCTGACATCGGATATGGATGATCAGAAATTATCCAACTTCATGTTGAGAATGAAATATCGTATTAGTTCAGTTATTGATATTGAACTTATTGGTATTCCCGTCTATTCCCCATCTGATTATCGTTTCGATCTGTTTGATTTGGGCGATGGTGTAAGTTTTGGCGAAGCAACTCTGCCAGAAAAATCATTCGGGAACGGTTCTCTTGCAACACGATTGAACTTTGAATTTTCTAAAGCCGGGGTTTCTGTATCGTATTTCAGGGGATACGATCCGTTTTACGGATTTAATGTTCAGTCTGTTGATTTTACCACAGGTGTACCGGTGATTATTAATTCAGCAACACCTTACCTGAAAAACACAATAGGCTTAGATTTCGATTTGCCGGTTAGTTCGTGGATACTGCGAGGCGAAGCTGCATATAACATAACAGACGATTATGAGAAGAATATGCATATTCCAAATCCCGATATTGCCTATGTATTTGGCATAGAACATAATTTTGGGGGTGTAACAACTATTCTGCAATATGTGGGAAAACAGACACTTGATTTTACCAAATTGCAACTACCTGTATTAACCGACCCATCTGATCCTTTGGCTCAAATACAATACGCTAATGAAATGATTGAATATGAATCGACATTATTCAACAGGAAAATGTTTTACCAGCAAGAAAAGACCAACCATGCCATTGTACTGCTTCTAAGCAAAGCATTCGCCTACGATACATGGAATATTGAGGTTGGAGGATATTACAATATCACATCCGAAGAGTTGATGATACGCCCAAAAATAACATGGAAAATAACCGATGCTCTTGCAGCTTCACTTGGCGGAAATTATATGACAGGGCCTGACAACTCAATATTCAATTATTCATCACCTGTATTAAGCGGAGTATTTGTAGAATTAAAAGCAACTTTCTAATTTTTAAATTAACATGAAGAATAAAGAGATATTCGTAATAAGAAATAAATGGCTTATAATAAGCTTGACAGCACTAATTGTAGTTTTATGCATTTTCCCATTAATGAAAACGACCATTAATTCTGATTTAATGTCGTATCTGCCTGATCATATGCCATCCAAAGTCAATAATGATAAAATTGAACAGGTTTTTGGAAAAAGCGATCCCTTACTGATTGTATTTGAAACTGACGATGTGTTAAATGACTCTACTTTGAGGCGTATTCAAGCCCTGAGTAAGGAGTTTAATCGCATGAAAGATTTTGATATGGTAATGTCTCTTTTTGATGCTAAAAGCATTAAAGGCGAAGACGGCGCAATGGTTGTTAACCCGGTGATAAAAAGGATACCAAAATCTGAAAGTCAGAGGGAAAAGCTACGGGCAGAAATAAAAGCAAATGAACTTGCCTATAAACTTATAGTATCCGAAGATTTTAGATATACTTTAATAATGCTCAATTCTGTTACTGAAAAAACAGATGCTCAATTGATGTCGGTAATATATGAGCTATTGGACAAATACCCCGGAAGCGAAACCGTTTTAATTAATGGGCAACCTTATTTACGGGCAGAAGCAAACGATAAAATCGCTCATGACTTTATGATCCTGTTGCCTATCGCTATGGTGGTAATGCTGGTTTTTCTCTGGATCTCATTTAAAGAAAAAAGGGGTGTGTTATTACCAATGTCAGTTGTTACAATCTCCATAATAATTTCTATGGCATCAATTCCGCTGTTTGGCTGGCAAATAAGTCTAATTGGAGTTTTGATTCCAATAATGATGATTGCAATCGCAAATAATTATGGAATTCATTTTATTATAAAATATCAGGAATTAAATGCCAAATATCCTGATATGACAATGAAACAGATTATAAAAGAAGCTACTCTTTACCTGAAGAAACCCGTAATTTTAACAGGTTTAACTACAATTGTAGGAATAGCCGGGCTTGTGGCACATATAATGATACCAGCCAAGCAAATGGGAGTTGTTTCTGCTGTTGGTATCGCTTTTGCTTTGTTACTAAGTCTAACATTTATTCCTGCAATGATGCTCTTTTTAAAAAAGGGCAAGATTCAGAAAAGCTTTTCGGAGAATGAAAACAGCTTTTTGAGTAAAATACTTACTGGCCTGGCTACCTTTATATCAAAACGTCCGCGACAAGTTATTTATATTTTTATAATCTTTCTTATCGCCATTGTATCCGGGGTTTATAAGTTTAAAGTAGCTTCTGATTTCAACAACATTTTGCCAAAAAAACATCCCTATAATATATCCTTAAATATTGCCAATAAATATTTTGGCGGAACTAAGAATATCAGCCTGATGTTTGAAGGAGATATGAAAGATCCGGAAGTTCTGAAAAGAATGGATTACTACGAGCAGGAGGTTGAAAAAATGCAAGAGGTAGGAAGTGTTACTTCAATTGCATCAATGATACGAATAATGAGCAAAGCAATTAATGACCCCAAAGATAATTTTTATAATAAAATACCTAATACCCGCGAAGCAATTGCACAATACCTCGAACTATATTCGATGAGCGGTGATCCCGAAGATTTTGAAGACTTTATTGATTTTGATTACAGAAAAGCAGTTTTGTACATTCAGTATCAATCCGATAATATAAAAACTATGGACAAAATAGTTGCTACAATAGAGTCATTAACTGAAGATGACAAAAATTTGTCGGTTATTGGTGGTTTCAGCCTTGTTGAGAAGGAACTTAGTCTGGCCACAGGGATAGGTCAGAAAAATTCTCTGATTTTTGCATTTTTTGCAATTATGATACTTTTGATGATTATATTTAAAAGTAAAGCAGCCGGATTAATTGGCAGCCTTCCTCTATTGTTTGCTGTGGTTTGTACATTTGGCATAATGGGCTGGACAGGCATAAAGCTTAACATTGTTACCGCATTGCTTTCGTCAATATCAATAGGTCTGGGTGTTGATTATACAATTCATATATTCTGGCGATTAAAAACAGAATTGAAAAGCGGTAAATCATATCCGGAAGCAATAGCTATTAGCTTAAATACTACCGGTAGAGGAATTACCATAAATGCTTTTTCGGTAATTGTTGGTTTCTCGATACTGTTTTTATCAGCTTTTCCCTTAATTCAGTCTTTTGCATTCCTCATTATTATATCACTCTTGCTTTGCTTAATGTGCGCATTAATATTAATTCCGTCAATATGTATTCTTTTAAAACCAAAATTTCTTGAGAAATAATAATTGTAATAGTTTAAAAAATAAATGATATGAAAATTAAAAACATTTTAACAGTTGTAAGCCTGATATTTGCAACATCAGGGATTTTTGCTCAAACAGCAAGGGAAATTAGCGATAAAGCATCCAATGCTATTGATTTTGAAGCTATGGAGATGGTATTGACTTTAAAAATTCTCGATGCAAAAGGACGGGAGCGTGTTCGCCAGGTTACAACTGCAAGCAAAAAATACGGAGAAACAAATAAAACAATCATGAAGATCACTGCCCCGGCCGATGTTAAAGGTACAGCAGTGTTAATATACGATTATGAAAACAGAGATGACGATATGTGGATTTATATGCCTGCTTTACGCAAAACCCGGCGAATTATCAGTAGTGAAAAAGGCAAAGGTTTTATGAGCTCCGAATTTACTAATGCAGACATGAGTAAGCCAAATATGAATGATTTTAATTACAAAATTCTTTCATCTGAAACATTCAACGGACATCCATGTTGGATAATAGAAACCTCTTGTAAGAACGAGGATATTGAAGACGAAAACGGTTATAGCCAAAGAGTTACCTGGATAGAAAAAGAAACTTATCTATGTCATAAAATTGAATTCTATGACTTTGCAGCCGAACTTTATAAGATACAATTCATGGAACAATATAAAAAACTATCGAATGGCAAGTATTTTGCTTTTTATATGAAGATGGAAAACAGACAAAATGGTAGGAAATCGGTAATAATTATTGACAAATTTCAAATAGGTTCAAACCTTTCAGAAAGTACGTTTACTCCGGCAATGCTCGATAAATAGTAATTGTCACTTAAAACTCAATCGTAATTGTTATTTTTAAGAAATAAATTTCTTTAAAATAATATTATGACACTTCGCATACTCTTTACACTGGCAATTGTTCTGATAATATCAACTAACGCCAAGACTCAGGATCCCGGCACTGAAGTATATCTTCTGACATCCTCTCCGGGAACAGAATCATATTCGATGTACGGCCACAGTGCATTGAGAGTAGTAGATAAGTCTGCAAATCTCGATATTGTTTACAACTGGGGCATTTTTGATTTCAATACTCCAAATTTCAACTATGTGTTTGCAAGAGGCAGGCTCAATTATATGCTTGCTATATGTTCTAATAACAGCTTTATTCAGGAATATTTTCTTGAAGATCGTTCGGTCTTTTCTCAGAAGGTAAATATGTCTGAAAACGACATTATTAAGCTTAAACTGTTCCTGAATGAGAATATGCTGGAGGAGAACAGATATTACAGATATGATTTTTTTATGGATAATTGCGCGACCAGGATAAGGGATGTTTTTGAAACAATATATGGTGAGAGGCTTATTTACCCTGATGAACCTGATTCCGGACATCCGACATTCAGGGAGAGACTCGATGAATACAGGGCAGATATGGTATGGCTTGACATGGGTGAAGATCTTTTACTGGGTTCGTCTGCTGATAAAGAGTGTGGTTTCAGGGAATCGATGTTCCTTCCCGATTATCTGATGTCTAATCTTTCGCAGGCTCAGATATCAGTTGATGGTGGAACAGAGCCATTGTTATCTGAAACGGAGGCTATCTTTGAATTTGCTCTGCCACACAGAGAGACCAGGATATATATGCAACCCTGGTTTCAGATTTCAATTCTTGCTCTGTTAATTCTTTTTTTCAGTTTCAGGATAAGAAAGAGATGGATTCACAATGTTTTTGACATGGGGTTTTTTATAATAATGTTCGTCTTGTCCTTTTTAATGATATTTACAAATTACCTTACCGAACATGATGCTATGGGTAATAATTTTAATCTGGTATGGCTTAATCCGCTCCTGCTTGTTACTCCATTTATTCTTTTACTAAAAAGGTCATTTGATATAATATGGCGTACTCATATTGCACTATCAATTGTTTTTATGATACTGATAATCATCATACCACAAGCAATAAATCCAGGGTATATACCAGTTATTATTATTCTTATAATAAGGTCGTATTACAGGTTGGCAACAGTAAAATTGTTATAACCTGATTAATTACCTCCGGACTTCGACCGACATAATCCCGAATTTCCGGGACAAAGTAGGTGAGCTAAACCAGGCCGGCCTGGTTAACTAACCACATTTTTAACACAACTTTAACACACTTTAACAACATTTCTGTTAAATGATAATTTATTTTGTATGTCTAACCTGAATAATTCACAAATTGATCCCTGCCTCGCCGGCAGGCAGGTATTGCGAAGCCAAATTACTGTGATTAAAGGCAATGCTCAATTTTTGATTCTCAATATAGCCACGGCTATATCTGTGAGTCTCAAATCTGCGCTTACCTTTACTCTTTGTACTTTGACTTCTCATGACGAAAAACTTATGAATTAATCAGGTTAAATGATAATTTATTTTGTATGTCTAAATTTTTTATAGAATCATCGCCTGATTTTATATATTTGTTCATTCTAAAAAAAGCTGTTTATGAACGTAAATATTGATATTAAAGAATTAAACGAACGCATTCAGAAAGAGAGTGGTTTCATAGATGCGATAACTCTTGAGATGAGTAAGGTGATTGTCGGACAAAAACATCTTGTTGACAGTTTGATGATAGGCTTGCTCAGTAACGGACATATCCTTCTTGAAGGTGTTCCTGGCCTGGCTAAGACGCTGGCTATAAAAACACTTGCATCGATAATCGATGCAAAATTCAGCAGGGTGCAGTTCACCCCTGACCTTCTGCCTGCTGACCTGATAGGAACATTGATATACAGCCAGAAAAAAGAGGAATTTTTTGTGAAAAAGGGACCTCTTTTTGCAAACTTTATACTGGCTGATGAGATAAACAGGTCTCCTGCAAAAGTTCAGAGTGCTCTGCTTGAATCTATGGAGGAGCGGCAGGTAACAATAGGAGAGGAGACCTACCGGCTGGAAGAACCATTTCTTGTAATGGCCACACAGAATCCAATAGAGCAGGAGGGAACATATCCTCTGCCTGAAGCACAGATCGACAGATTTATGTTAAAAGTATTGATTGATTATCCCGATAAAAATGATGAGAAGCTGATTATGAGGGAGAACCTGGAAAAGGAATTTCCTTCAGCAAACAGGGTAATCAGTCCGGCCGATATAGTAAAAGCAAGGAAGGTTGTGAAAGATGTATATATGGACGAGAAAATCGAAAACTATATTCTGGATATTGTTTTTGCAACAAGATATCCGTCAGAGAACAAACTCAGCAAATATAACAGTATGATATCATTCGGCGCTTCACCAAGAGCCAGTATCAACCTTGCCCTCGCTGCAAAAGCCTATGCATTTATTCGCAGAAGAGGTTATGTGGTACCAGAAGATGTAAGGGCAGTCTGCCCGGATGTATTGCGCCACAGAATTGGGTTGACATATGAGGCAGAAGCGGAAAATATCACACAACAGGATATTATAGCCGATATACTAAATGTAATCGAAGTACCATAGAAAACAGTGTTATGCGAATTTCACTTCTGATTATATTTCTGGTTTCATTTTCATTTATAACTCCCGGACAGAATCTCATTGGTTATCATGCTAAAGGGATAAAAGCGTATATCAACAAAAATAATCCGGAACTTACTCAGGAGAGAAACTTTAAGAATGATCATTATAAATACTTGAAATTCACAGATGGAGACCTGAATCATAAAACATTTATTTTTTTTCTATCAGATAAAAACAGATGTATTGGCGTAAGAATGATTTATGATCTGAGCATGAAAAAGAGAATTATTAGTGAACTTGACTCTCTCTATGTACGTAAAGCAGAAAATCATTGGTCTGATGCAGGAAGAAAAAAAAAGGCATCAGTTGAATTAACAACAGAAGACTGGTTCCTTACAGTTAGCATTAAACCGGTAAAAATCTATTAAAGAGTGGAAGCTACAGAACTTCTTAAGAAAGTCAGGAAAATAGAGATCAAGACACGCGGACTTACAAGGCAGGTTTTTGCCGGTGAGTACCATAGCGCATTTAAAGGCAGGGGTATATCTTTCAGTGAGGTTAGAGAATACCAGTATGGCGATGATATCAGAAGTATTGACTGGAATGTAACGGCCCGTTTCAATCATCCCTATATCAAGATCTTTGAAGAGGAGAGGGAGCTGACAGTTATGCTTCTGGTAGATGTATCGGGATCCGGAAGTTTTGGAACTGAGAATGTTTATAAACGTGAGAGAATTACCGAAATCGCCGCTTTACTGGCATTCTCAGCTATACAGAATAATGACAAAATCGGGGTTATCCTTTTTTCTGACAAGGTTGAGAAATTTATTACCCCCCAGAAAGGGAGAAAACATATCCTTAGAATCATACGGGAACTATTGAATTATAAACCCGAAAGTTCAAAAACATGTCTTAATGAACCACTCCGGTATCTTACTAATGGTATAAAAAAGAGGTGTACATCATTTATAATATCTGATTTTATTGCTCCTGATTTTGATAAATCAATGAGAATAGCATCAAACAAACATGATATTGTTGCACTTCGTGTTTATGATATATCTGAATCAGAACTGCCTGATCTGGGGTATATAAAAGGTCTTGATCCTGAGAACGGTGCTGAAAAATGGATAGACACCTCTTCCGTAAAAGTGAAAAAGGCTTATAGTGACTGGTGGTTAAAAAGTAATGAGATAACCGATGGAATTCTTGCAAGATGTGGCGTTGATAATGTGATGATACGAACAGGTGAAGATTATGTTAAACCTCTGATTAACCTGTTTAAAAGACGGTAACATGAAAAGAATCTGGCTCAATATATTGTTTATTCTATTTGCGTCCGGAAGTTTTTCCCAGAATATCCAGATTAAATCATGGCTGGATAGTTCCAGTATCTTTATTGGTGATCAGATCTTTTTTAATGTAGAGATTATTCAGCCCGAATCAGTTAAATTAGAGATGCCGTTAATAAATGACACTCTTGTTAAGGGCATTGAGATAGTTGAACAGTTTGATCCTGACACTCTTTTGAGAAATTCAGCAGAGTTGCAAATAAATAGAAAATACCTTATTACCGGATTTGATACCGGATTTTATGAAATACCACCTCTTTTTATTGAGCGAAAAGATAGTAAAGGGGTAGAGAGGTATTATTCAGATTACAGTTACCTTGAGATTCGAAGGGTAAATATTACACCACCTGACACCACAGATGTGATATTTGATATTGCCGGTCCGCGCACTGCAGGATTAACACCAGGAGAAGTGTTTCCCTGGTTATTACTGATTGCAGTATTTACAGTTGCAGTATGGATTCTGCTTAAATATCTTCGCAAAAAGCGAGTTACTGTCGAAGATGATAACACTATGCCGGGTGAGCCAATTCATATCATTGCCCTTCGTGAACTCGATAAACTCGAGCGCCGCGATCTATGTGGTAAGGGAGAGATAAAACTCTATTATTCAATCCTTACAGAGATAACCAGACGTTATTTAGATATGAGATATTTTATTTCGTCTATGGAGATGACATCAGAAGAGACACTGACTGCATTAAAAAGAACAGGGTTTAATAACCATGATAATTTTGAAGATTTATCAGAAATTCTCCGGACGGCTGATATGTCAAAGTTCGCAAAATTCAAACCCGATAAAATAACCAATTCAAGTTCATTGGCTAAAGCAAGAAAATTTATTAAAGATACCTACAGGAAGGAACAGCCGGAAAATCAAACTGAACCTGTTACAGATAAAAAAACAGATGAAGGAGAGGAGGAGAATGATGAGTAATATAGTTTTTTTAAATCCTGCCATTCTCTACCTGCTTATTATTATTCCTGTTATGATTGCTTATTATGTTTACCGTCAAAACATGAGTTCAGCCTCGGTACGTTTATCTTCACTTTCATTTATGGACGGTATTAAACCCGGCTTCAGGGATTATCTGAAACATACAATCTTTGTATTCAGGGTAACTACAGTTGCGCTTCTGATTATTATACTGGCAAGACCACAATCTACAAATAAATGGCATGATATGTCAACCGAAGGAATTGATATAATGCTTGCAATGGATATTTCCGGCAGCATGCTTGCAAGGGATTTTAAGCCCGACAGACTAGAGGCAGCAAAAAATGTTGCCACCGAATTTATTACAGGCAGACCAACAGACCGGATCGGACTTGTAATATTCAGTGGTGAGAGCTTTACTCAATGTCCGCTTACAACCGATCATGCTGTACTTATCAATCTTCTCAGGGAGATGGAGAGTGGAATGATAGAAGACGGTACGGCAATAGGATTGGGTCTTGCAAATGCTGTGAATAGAATTAAGGATTCTGATGCTAAAAGCAAAATTATCATACTTTTGACCGATGGTGTTAATAACAGGGGTGCTATTGCCCCTTTGACAGCGGCAGAGATTGCTAAAACAATGGATCTTCGGGTATATACTGTTGGGGTAGGAACAAAAGGTATGGCCCCATATCCCATACAAACTGCTGCTGGTACAAGATATCAGAATATGAAGGTTGAAATAGATGAGGACGTGCTCACGGAGATTGCTGCCATGACGGGAGGTAAATATTTCAGAGCAACAGATAATGAGAGTCTGCTCGAGATTTACAAAGAAATTGATAAACTCGAAAAATCGAAGATCGATGTTCAGGAATTCAGCATAAAAAATGAGGAGTACCTTCTCTTTGCCATACTGGCTGTATTTATGCTGCTTGCTGAAATAGTATTAAAGAAAACATTGTTAAAACGATATATTTAATTAAAAACAGATCAGTACTTAACCTGCCTGTACTTCAGGCACTGATAAGTCAAATATTATTATTATACGATGGAAATATTCAGATTTCAAAATCAGGATTTTTTATATATGTTGCTTCTGGTGCCTCTTTTTACTGGAATCTGGATTCTTAATATCTGGATAAGGAACAGAAAGATCAGAAAGGCAGGAAACAGTACACTCGTAAAAGGATTGATTCCTGAATTTTCCGGATTCAGGTTAAATCTTAAGATTATTTTGCAAATTTGTGCTTTTATCTTTGGTGTATTCATGCTTGCAAGACCACAGTTTGGATCTAAGATAGAAGAGGTAAAAAGAGAGGGAGTTGAAATAATAATTGCACTTGATGTAAGTAACTCCATGCTGGCAGAAGATATACAGCCAAACCGTCTGGAGAGAGCTAAGCAGTCAATATCCAGACTGGTCGACAGACTCGAAAATGATAAGATCGGGCTTATTGTATTTGCAGGAGATGCTTATACCCAGATTCCGGTTACAACTGATTATGTATCGGCAAAGATGTTCCTGGGAAGTATAAATCCGGGCATTGTTCCCAAACAAGGCACTTCTATATCTTCGGCAATAAAACTCGGATCAAACTCATTTAGCCCACAACTTAATGAGAGTAAGGCTATTATAGTGATTACTGATGGAGAAAACCATGAAGAAGATCCTGTGAAAGTTGCTAAGGATGCAGCCGAAAAGGGTATCATAATCCATACTATTGGTATCGGTTCTTCAGATGGAGTTCCAATCCCTGTTATGGTAAATGGCCGAAAAGAGTACCTGAAGGATCATGAGGGTAACAGCGTTATAACAAAACTTGATGAAACAACACTTAAGGATATAGCATTTGCCACCGGTGGCAAGTATGTACGTGCATCAAACAGTAACCTCGGGTTAAATGCAATATTTCAGGATATAAGCAGTATGAAGCAACAGAAGTTGGATGGTACACTATATTCAGAATATAACGATCAGTTTCAGGTTTTTGCCGCAGCAATGCTAATTTTGCTGCTGATCGATTTCCTGTTACTTGAAAGAAAAAACAGGGTACTTGGAAAACTTAATATTTTTGATCTGAAAATATAACCGGTTATTATGTGTAGAGTATTGTTTATACTGGTGGTCTTTAGCATATCTCTTCAAACAATGGGACAGAAACATAAAAAATTTCTGAGGCAGGGGAACAGGGATTATAAAGAGAGTATTTTTGAAGAATCGGAGCTTCAATATAGAAAATCCATAGATGTTAATCCTTCATATAACGACGCTTCGTTTAATCTCGGAGATGCGCTGTATAAACAGGAAAAATTTGAGGATGCTGCAAAGAGTTTCAGCTCCCTGGCAGAAAATGAGATAGATAAAAGTGACAGGGCCGGATCATACTACAACCTTGGCAACGCTCTTCTTAAAGCTAATAAACCGGCTGAAAGTATAGAAGCATATAAAAGTGCTCTGAGGCTTGACCCCGGAAGCATGCAAGCTAAATATAACCTTGCATACGCTCAGGATCTGTTACAACAGCAAGAGCAGAATAAAGAGCAACAGGACGGTGAGAATAATAAAGATCAGCAACAGGATCAGGAACAGAACAATGAAGATCAAAACAAGCAGGATAATCAGGATCAACAGGAACAACAGGATCAGAAAAATCAACAAGAGCAACAACAAATGACAAAAGAAGATGCTGAAAGATTGCTACAGGCTATAGCCAGTGATGAAGAGGCTGTACAGCAAAAGGTAAAAGAAGCAAAAGCCGCTAAACAAAGAGTAAAAACTGTGAAAAACTGGTAATTGAATTGTAATGAGGATAACAGGTCTGATATTATTTATGTTTTTTCTGACAACCGTCATTATAGCTCAGGATATTACTGTCAGGGCTGAAGCGCCATCTGTTGTATCAGTTGGCGAACAGTTCAGGGTTACATGGACTGTAAACTCAAGGGGTGGTGAATTTATTCCTCCTGAATTCATCGATTTTTATAAGCTAATGGGGCCCCAGACCTCCTATAGCCAGAGTACACAGATAATAAATGGCAAGAGAACATCCTCTGTCGAGAATTCATTTACCTATTATTTACAGGCAACAAGGGAAGGAAAATATGAGATCGGACCTGCAAAATACAAAGAGAAGAAAAATAAATACCTCTCTGAATCTTTGAATATTGAAGTTATTGAAAGTGGCAGTCGGGGAGAGGCACAGCCTGATGGTCAGGAAGCAGATGTTAAACAGTCAGAAGAGAGTACCGCTAATAGTTCAGACCTTTATATAAGATTGCTGGTTAACCGTAAAAAAGTTTTCCTTGGAGAACATATTGTTGCTACTTTAAAGATCTATTCAAGAGTAAATCTTTCCGGAATACAAGAGGTGAGATTCCCTGACTTTAATAGTTTTCTGAAGGAGGATCTTGAGACACCACAACTGAGGACACTTGAAAGAGAAAATGTCGGCGGGCAGATATATAATACCGGAGTTTTACAACGATTTCTTGTTTATCCTCAGAAAACCGGCTTGCTGGAGATTGATCCTGCCACTCTTACTGTACTGATACAGCAGCGTGTTAAGTCCAATGATCCGTTTTTCGGCGATTTTTTCTCATCTGTGAGCAGTGTCCCTAAAATAATCACTACTTCGCCGGTCGAGATAGAGGTTAAACCTCTTCCGGCAGGTAAACCGGAATCATTTAACGGAACTGTTGGAAATATAAGTGTGATATCAAAGATAGATAAAGATACTATTGATGTAAATGACGCACTTACATATAAAATAACGATAAATGGTGAAGGAAATCTAAAGCTTGCCCTTGCCCCGGCATTATTTCTTTCACCTGACATTGAGGTGTATGACCCAAAGATAATTTCAAATTTAACAACATCAGCGTCAGGTACAACAGGATCCCGCCTGTTTGAATATCTTTTAATACCCCGGCATCATGGTCTATATACAATTCCTTCATTTGAATACTCATTTTTTGATCCCGATCTTGGAAAATATATTACACGTAAAATACCCGGGCATAAATTTTATGTAAGAAAGAGCGAGAATGAAAGCCAGAAAAGTCAGGTTTACGGGGGTGTTACAAGAGGGGATGTTACTTATCTTGGAAAAGATATCAGGTATATTAATAAGGGAAAAAGAACGCTTGGAAAAAGCAGGGAAATGTTGATATCAAAATCGTCGTTTTTTATATTTTACCTGTCATCGTTTCTTATTTTTATTTTAATTGTAGTATGGAGAAGGGAGCATGTTAAAAGAAATTCGGATCTTATTAGGGTACGGAACCGTAAAGCAGGTAAAATTGCTGCAAAACGTCTTAAACAGGCATCAGTTTATCTCAAAAAGCAATTAAAAGAAGAATTTCATTCCGAACTGATTAAAGCACTATGGGGATACCTGAGCGACAAACTAGGGATTCCATTATCTGATCTTACCAGGGAATCAGTATTAAAAGAGTTATCACGGTTAAAAGTGTCAGACACTACTCAAAAACAGTTTTCGGATATAATTGATATGTGCGAATCTTCGAGATATTCTCCCGAAGAGGGTGATTCTTCTCTAACCAATACATACAAGTTGGCCGAAAAAGTTATTAAAGAAATTGAGAACCAGATATAGAAATGATGAGTAAGAGATTATTAATTGCAGGTTTTTTTAGTCTTGTCTTCCTGGCACTTTCTGCATATCTGTATAGCCAGGAAGAAAAAATGGTTTTCAATGAGGGTGTTGAGCAATATGGTTCGGGCAATTATAAGGGTGCAATAAAATCATGGGAGAAACTGGTATCATCCGGCTTTGTTTCGCCTGACCTCTATTATAATCTGGGTAATGCCTTTTTCAAGGAAGGGGAAATACCGGGTGCGATACTCTATTATGAGAAAGCGCTACTGATCAAACCGTTTAATGAAGATATCCGATATAACCTTGAAATAGCGAGAAGTTATACTGTTGATTCATTTGAAACTATTACTGAGATATTCTTTATTAGATGGTATAAAATGATTTCATTGCTGATCACATCAAATTTCTGGGCGCTTATAAGTCTGATACTATTTGTTTGCACCCTTGGTCTGTTGCTTATATATCTCTTCTCAGGTAAGTTAAATATTAAAAAGTTTTCGTTTATTGTTGCACTCTTTTTGCTTTTATCCTCATTAATTGCGATATCATTTTCTTATCAGAACAAGGTTATTACCATTGAAAAACGGGATGCAATTATTTTCACACCTGTTGTAACCGGAAAATCTTCGCCCGATGAAAGCGGAAACGACCTCTTTGTTATCCATGAAGGTACCAGGGTAAAGATAGAGGATGAACTCGGAGAGTGGTATGAAATCAGACTTTCTGATGGTAATGTTGGATGGATTCGTTCAGAAGATGCCAGAAAAATTTGATCTTACGCAACTTTTTATTAAAATCATTAGTCTTAAATTTATAACACCTGATCCACTATTAATTATAAAACGAACATGATTTTTGATTAATTAATTTTCCAGTAATTACAAAATTTTAAAACGAATGAAAAATCTGGTAATCTCAGCTATACTAATATTATCTCTTGTTTCCTGCACAAAACAATCTCCAACACCTGACGGGCCAACAGATATAAGGATAAGGAATGTTACCGACTCCGATTTTCTCAATATAAATGTCACTACAGGTAAGGATGAGGAGGATCATAATTTTGGCGACCTTGCATCAGGACAGGAAACTGAATATTTTCGCTTTGAAACAGCCTATCCGGATGCTGAAATTACCCTGTCAATCGGTGACAAAGCCTATACAACCGGTGAGCCTGATAATACATATTCTGTTTTGCTTCAACAGGGCAAATTTACATATGAAGTATGGGTATCGGTTGATTCACAAGGACTTCTCGATACGAAGGTAATAGCCGATGCTCCTCTCGATGATATTAAATAGATAATTTCTGACCTTAATTATTGTATTACGAGAAAAGCATCTAAAATTTTTTCGATTAATTTGAACTTTTTTGTTACTTTATGGTTAATCTAATGACTAATATAATGTCTTACCATTATTAGTCATCCAAAAATTCATTTTTTTGGTTAGGTTGGTTGGTTTTTGCCCCGGTATTTTTACCGGGGCTTTTTTTCAAACCTCTTTATACACTTAGTGCCAGTCGATCGGGTCCTGTCCGGAAAAAATAAGATACTCATTACACTCTGTAAAGTGCTTGTTTCCGAAAAAACCTCTGTGAGCTGAAAGCGGGGAAGGGTGAACCGATTCGAGGACGAGATGTCTGTCTCTGTCAATGGTTGCCCCTTTCTTCTGGGCATACGATCCCCATAAAAAGAAAACAACACTGTTTCTGTTTTCTGAAATAATTCTAATTACATTATCTGTAAACATCTCCCAACCTCTGTTCTGATGTGAGCCGGCTGAATGGGCTCTTACAGTCAAGGTCGCATTCAGAAGAAATACCCCCTGATCAGCCCATCGTTCAAGATTGCCTGTTTCAGGATAAGAATATCCCAGATCATTGCCAATCTCTTTAAAAATGTTAATAAGACTGGGAGGATGTGCAATTCCATCTCTTACCGAAAAACATAACCCATGTGCCTGGTTCAGACCATGATATGGATCTTGCCCGATTATCACCACTTTAACTTTCTCTAACGGACAGTGGTTAAAAGCATTAAAAATATATTTACCTGGAGGAAAAACAGTACTTGCAGAATACTCCTTCCTGATAAAATTTACCAGTTCAGTAAAATACTCTTTTTGAAATTCATCAGATAATCGCTCTTTCCAGCTCTTTTCAATACTTACATCCATATAAACCTATTATTGATCAAGCCATTTATATGCAGTCTTTATCAGATCAGCCCTGTTAATTGGCTTTGTAATGAATTCATCACAACCGGCATCCATACAAATAGCACGATCTTCAGGCAGGGCATAGGCAGTAAGGGCTATTACAGGGATATTATTGTTAATCTTCTTTATTATGCGGGTTGCATCAAGACCATTCATAACAGGCATTTTGATATCCATTAATATCAGATCAATAGTCTCATTTTTATTCAGGATTTCAATTGCCTCCTCTCCATTCTTTGCCCAGAGTATATTCATACCCTCCTTTTCAAATATAATTCTGATCAGGGCAAAATTATATTCTTCATCCTCTGCGACAATTATGTTAGGTTTCTTAGACATATCTGGCCCGTAAGGTCTAAAGTTACATATTATTTCCTAACCAAAAAAACTAACTGAAATACAATCTGTAGTCGTAACTCCACTCTGTAACCAAATATTTCGAAAGATGCCATGTCACTGTTATCAGGAAATATTTCATAATGCAATTAGTTTAGGCTTTGCCATATAGAAGTACAAAAATTAATATGTAAATTTGGTCTTTATAATTACATCTGTTATAAATGATACTACATCACCGGTATTTCCACAGACTTAACTGACTCTATGAATATTTTAATTGCGCCTGATTCATTTAAAGATAGTCTTAGTGCTACCGAGGTATGCCGGTTTATTGAATCCGGAATAAGAAAAGCACTGATTAATCCCAATATAACATGTGTTCCACTGGCTGATGGCGGTGAAGGCTTCGTTCAATCTATTATTGATGCAACAAATGGACGCTTAATAAAAGCTAAAGCACACGATCCATTAATGAGAGAAATAGATGCAGAGTATGGATTATTGGGTGATAACGAAACTGCCATTATTGAAATGAGTAAAGTTTCGGGCCTGGAATTGCTGTCTTCAAAAGAAAAAGATCCATGGACAACAACAACATACGGTACAGGAGAACTCATTCGCGATGCTCTGAACAGAGGTTGTAAAAAACTAATTATCGGTATCGGAGGAAGCGCAACAAACGATGGTGGTGCGGGAATGATTGAAGCCCTGGGCGGCAAATTACTCACCACCAATGGAGAGCAAATTGACAAAGGAGGAGGATCTTTACAGAAATTAGCCACAATAGATCTCGCTAATCTGGATAAAAGACTATCAGAATGTCAGGTGATCGTAGCATGTGATGTAACCAATCCTTTGCTTGGCAAAAATGGAGCTTCATTGGTTTTTGCCAGGCAAAAAGGTGCAAATTCCAGGATGATTAATTTACTCGAAGAAAATTTATCACATTATGCAAATATTATTCAAAAGGAAATTGGCAAAGATATATCTGATATACCGGGGGCAGGCGCTGCCGGAGGTTTAGGTGCAGGTTTATTGGCCTTTCTTAATGCTGAACTAAAACCGGGGTTCGATATTATCAGAAACACTCTTAATCTGGATGAATATATTAAACAAGCTGATCTTATTTTTACAGGTGAAGGGAAGGTTGATTTTCAAACACAATTTGGCAAAACACCATTTGGCGTGGCACAAGTTGCTAAAAAATATAATAAACCTGTTATATGTCTGGCAGGATCAATAGGAGAAGGTGCAGAAATATTATATAAAAAAGGGATTACGAGTATCTTTTCAATAGTAGATAAACCTATGTCTCTTGATGAAGCGATTGCTAATGCCACTCTATTACTTGAAGAGACTGCTGAACGGGTAATGAGGCTATATTTAATCAATAAAAACTTTGCTTAATGGTTAGTATTATCCTCTTACTGATTGTCGCTATTATTTTTATAATTATAGCAACTTCCAAATTTAACCTTCATCCATTTCTGGCTTTGCTTATTGTAACCTATTTCATTGCTTTTTTTGCAGGAATCCCACTTAACAGAATAACCGGCATCATTACCAATGGGTTTGGAGACACACTAAAAAGCATAGGCATTATCATTATTGCCGGTACATTAATTGGGGTGATTCTGGAAAAATCCAGGGCTACTACAACTATCTCACAAGCAATAATACGATTGGTCACAGAAAAGAGACCAACAATGGCATTAAGTATTATCGGATATATTGTATCTATACCTGTGTTTTGTGACTCCGCCTTTGTTATACTATCATCACTCAACAGATCACTATCAAATAAAACACGAAAATCAATTGTCCCTTTAGCCATTGCCCTCTCCACCGGACTCTATGCGCCTCACGTACTTATTCCTCCTACTCCCGGTCCAATAGCAGCCGCAGCCAATTTGCACATGGACAATTTACTATTGGTCATAATAATGGGAATGATCATTGCTGTACCGGTCGTAATTTCAGGTAATATATTCGCAAATTTTCTGGCAAAAAAATATCCTTTTACAGGAGATATAGAAAAACTGGAATCATTTGACGAAACCAACAACAACATTAAATTGCCGGCTTTGGGTGCATCATTGGCTCCCATTTTAATTCCGATCCTATTTATGGCTCTTGGAACAACAGCCAATTTTTTTGATCAATTTATACATAATCAGACCATTACTGAAATCTTTACTTTTTTAGGTACTCCTGTAAATGCACTATTAATCGGCTTGGGATTCGCATTTTTTCTTATGCCTGAATTTAATAAAACAACATTGAATGACTGGGTGGGAGAAGGCCTTAAGAATGCTGCTACAATATTGGTCATTACGGGAATAGGCGGCGCTTTAGGTGCTGTTATTAAATTCCTGCCCCTGCAAGACTATCTTAGTGAGGGTATTGCTACCAAAAATCTGGGTATTTTACTCCCTTTTATAATTGCGGCTGTGTTAAAAACGACTCAGGGATCTTCAACTGTAGCTATTATAACTACATCTGCTATTCTGTTTCCGATCTTACCAACCTTAGGATTCGATTCAGAAACCGGGAAAGCATTGATGATAATGGCTATTGGAGCTGGCGCTATGACCGTATCACATGCAAATGACAGTTATTTTTGGGTAGTATCTCAATTTAGTAATATGGATATAAAAACAGCTTATAAAACACATACTATTGCCAGTTTGATTCAAGGGATAACCGGATTAATCTCGGTTTATATTGCCTATTTGATTATTGGATGATATTTGATTGCTATTTAATATAATTTAATTTAATTTTAGCGTTTAAGTCTTTAAAGATAAATATTGTAATTAATGCTTCAATCTGTAAAATCGCTGTTAATACTTGAAGAGAAGATAGACCTAAAGCATCTTAATGAATATCTTGTCGACCATGGCTATAGCGTTGTGTATAAAGAGAATGAGAAGCAGTTTATTGAGAAATGCAGGGAAGCCAAGTATGATCTGCTTGTAATATGCAGGGTTTACGGGGATAATTTTACAGAAGATTTGTTCACAACTATCTCTTCAACACAAAATAGTTTTACACCAGTGCTGGTTATTGTAAACAATTCTGTATTTCCACCTCTTAATATTATCACAAGAATAAAGGCGAACCTTATAACATTTCCTTTCTCTAATGACGAGTTTCTCTTCAGATGTGATAATATAATAAGAAGGATCGAATTTGATGAAAACGTTCATAAAACCATTTTAGAGAATAGTAACCTGATTGAATCTATTCCGGTTGGTATTGGCCTTACTTTAGAACATGGGAACTTTATATCTGTCAATCCAATGTTTGCCGTGATTCTGGGCATGACAAAAGATGAGATAATGCAGGAAAACTTTTTACGGCTTTGTCATCCTGATGATTATTTTATTATAAGAAAACAACTCGACAGACTGCTGAAAAGGGAGGATGAAACCGTTTCCTTTGAATCCAGACTAATAAATAATGAGGGAAAGACTACTGTTTGCAAGATAAAAACTGTAATAATCTGGAACGAAAACATCTTTAAATCATTTGTATTTGTAATAGAAGAGGTCATATAACCAATGTTATTGTAATATTGATTTCCCGCTGCTCTGGCTCCAGTCTTTTCA
Source organism: Bacteroidales bacterium (assembly GCA_030596125.1). Lineage (GTDB taxonomy): Bacteria > Bacteroidota > Bacteroidia > Bacteroidales > VadinHA17 > JAUVKT01. The sequence continues at coordinate 21,048 of JAUVKT010000031.1, forward strand.
GAAACACTTTCACATAGGTATCGCTGTAACGTTACACCCTGATTTTCCGGCTCCGGTAATGATTTAGCAATAGATCAGCAGATTTTTGATATATTCGAAAGACATTTAGATTTCAATGATTTACAGAAGAAACTTAATAAGATTAATCAACCGCAGGAGGCTCAGGAGTATTTATAGCGATACAATAGAGGCAATCAGGGGCACCGAACAGGATTTTACCGAAGGAAAACTTAGCAGGGCAATCTTTCTGCTGTCAATTCCGATGGTTCTTGAAATGATAATGGAATCGGTATTTGCAATTGTTGATATCTATTTTGTCTCTAAGCTGGGTCCTGATGCAGTTGCAACCGTTGGAATCACTGAATCGATGATAACTATAGTATACTCCATTGCTATAGGTCTGAGTATAGCTACAACATCCATTGTTTCACGAAGGATAGGGGAAAAAGATGCAGACAAAGCAGGCAGAACCGCCTTCCAGTCAATTATCACGGGGATCTTTGCCTCCTTACTTATCGCTGTTCCCGGTATAATATTTGCTTCAGATCTGCTTCGGTTAATGGGGGCAAACGACCATATTGTTTCAGATCTTGCCGGATATACACAAATAATGCTGGGCAGTAACATAGTAATTATGCTGCTGTTTATTATAAATGCCGTTTTCAGAAGTTCGGGTGATGCCGCAATTTCAATGAGAGTGTTATGGCTTGGGAACTTAATAAACATTATTCTTGACCCATGTTTGATTTTCGGCTGGGGTCCATTCCCCGAACTGGGCATTATAGGTGCTGCTGTTGCAACTACTATTGGAAGGGGAATAGCAGTTATTTATCAACTGTTCATACTGTTCAAGGGTAACAAAAGGGTTATGATTCTTGCTGAACATATCCGGATTAACTTCAGACTTATAGGTAAGATTATAAAGATATCGTTAGGCGGGATTGGACAGAGTATAATAGCTACCTCAAGTTGGGTGGCGCTTATCAGAATTATTTCGGAGTTTGGGAGTGAAGCTCTTGCCGGATATACAATAGCTATCAGGATAATAATTTTTGCACTATTACCATCATGGGGCATAAGTAACGCTGCTGCAACACTTGTCGGACAGAATCTGGGAGCGAAAAAACCGGACAGAGCAGAAAAGGCAGTATGGATAACTGGATTGGCTAATATGATACTTCTTGGTTTGTTCGGCGTAGTAATGATCCTGTTTCCCAGAACATTCATTAGCTTTTTTATTGATGATATTCTGGTAATTGAATCGGGAATAATGGGGCTGAAAATCATTAGTGCAGGATTTATTGCTTACGGACTGGGAATGGTTCTGATAAATTCATTTAACGGGGCAGGAGATACTGTTACACCAACAAAAATAAACCTGCTTGCCTTCTGGCTTATTGAAATCCCCCTGGCATATATTCTTGCAATGAGAGCAGGAATGGATGAAAATGGTGTTTTTCTGGCAATTGTTATTGCCGAAACCGTTATGACACTCATGGCGTTTATCCTATTCAGAAAAGGAAAATGGAAATTGAATGTAGTGTGAGAAGAAATGTCAAATGTCAAATGTCAAATGTCAGACGTTAACCGAGTCCGGCTTTTCTCCATTTCGCCCACTCTCTTTTCAGTTTTGAGTCGGCCCTCCTTCGCTCTCCACTTCGTTTCAAGCTTCGGAAGGGCAAAGCAGTCGGCAGTCTTCCCTGTATTAATATATCCTGTCTTTTAACTTTAGAGTCACTTTTAACTTTAGTCACTTTAGTCACTTTTAACTTTAGTCACTTCTAACTTTAGTCACTTTAGTCACTTTTAACTTTAGTCACTTCTTCTCCCAATAATTTTCGTATCTTGGATTTATCATTTTGTGATCACCTTGCTCCAAAATAATGTCGTCAGTTTCAATAAAATAACAGATATTTTACCACTATGAGAAACAGGATACTTATTTTTTCGTTCGCAGTAGTAATATTAATCATTCAGGTTGCGTGGACAAATATTTTTGGCCAGGATTCAATTTTGATTGAGAGTAACGTAATTACATTGTCGGAAATACCGAGAGAAATTACTTCAGTTAATAAGCTTTTACTCGACAAAAACTCACTTCATCTTACCCAACTACAACGTGATAAAATAGGTGTAGAAACTGATACTATCAGATTCAGATTAAATCTTTTGAGAGAAAATCCACGTATAAACAGAATTAACAGTCTTAATTACAGAAGTCTGACTGACATTGAAAACGACTGGAACATTCTCTCTGCCAGGATAATATCTGAACAATCAGCCATTTCACAACAGGTACAGGTACTGGAGACCCAGAAGAAACTCCTTGATAATCACATTTTAATCTGGGAAAACACTCTTAAATCATTTGCCAACCTTGATGTTCCTGAATCTGTCATAACCCAGGTGAATTCTACTATTGAGTCTATTGGAAATTCTAAATCCAGGATGAGAGACGACTCGCAATTTCTGCAGGATAAGCTCGTACATATATCAAACGGGTTAATATACTGTAATCAGATTCTTGAAGGGATCAGAGTTGCAAATGATCACCTTGTGAAAGCATTTTTTGAATTAAACCAACCTCCGATCTGGAATGTTTTTTCCGATAAGAATGATATACTTGTCTTCGCAGCACAACGCTCTCTTATAGACGATTTCTCTTCAGAGGTTAAAGACTTCACATCACGTAACGTATTTAAAATATTTATTCACGCTATATTATTTATTCTTCTCTTTCTTATTCTAAAGATTTTCTTTAAAGAAGTTGAATCCAATATTCCAAAAGATGGCTCACATGGTTCAATTGTAATAAGAAAAATTGTAAAAAGACCATTCTCATCATCTGTTTTAATAACATTCCTGGTTACTTATATCCTTTATGATGGGCTCCCCTTATTCCTGAATGTAATTAACTTTCTTATAATACTTATTCCTGTAATATTCATACTTTATGATATTTTACCTGAATCAACAAGAAAGCTATTATCACTACCTGTTATTGCAATAACTCTGTTACAGATTCATAGTTTCGGCTACAGTGAAACTGTTCTAAGCCGGATCTTTTTAATTTGTATAATTCTCTTCAGCTCTGTTTCACTTGTAGTAATAGTTCAGATGCGAACATTCAGAGACCACAGCAGCACTCCTGGTACAGGAAAGCACCTTTACTATTTTTCTCTTCTCTCGATAATCCTGCTTTCTGTTTCACTCCTTGCGTCGCTGGCAGGTGCCGTAATGCTTTCTGAATTTATAACATATGGTGTAGTAAGAAGTGCAGCATTATTACTAATAATTTACGCACTCAGACTCACTATAAACAGTATTTTATACACTCTGGTTTACAGCCATGCATTACATAATTCAAATTTAGTAGCTCAGTATCATCCGGTTATTTATAGAAAATTATTATCTTTTATAAACTTTCTATCATGGTTTGCCTGGATTGCACTAACGTTAAAACTTTTTAATATAGGTGATGATATTTATAGCGGATTTAAAGCGCTGCTTACAAATGAGATGCATATTGGCACTGTGACCATTACAGGTGGAAGCTTTATTCTGTTCATAATAATCATCTGGGCAACAATCTGGATATCCCGGATGGTAAAGATAGTTATAGAAGGTGAAGTAGCTCCAAGGGTAAAGATGAAACGAGGAGTACCGGGCGCTATGGCTCTCGTACTGAGAATTTTTGTAATAACTGTAGGCTTTCTGTTTGCAATTGCTGCCGCGGGCTTTGGAATGGATAAATTTGCAATTTTGCTTGGCGCCCTGGGCGTGGGTATAGGATTTGGATTGCAGAATATTTTTAATAATCTGGTATCAGGCATAATTCTCGCGTTTGAACGTCCCATACAGGAAGGAGATATTATTGAAGTTGGTAATCTGTGGGGTACAGTTAAGGAGATTGGAATACGTGCAAGTACAATATATACTTTTGAGGGTGCTGAAGTAATTGTTCCTAATGGAAATTTAATATCGAATGAACTAATAAACTGGACACTTACAGACCGTAACAGGAGAGTCGAGATAATAATAGGTGTAGCATATGGCACAGACCCTGTAAAAGTTCTTGAAATACTCAGGAATGTCTCTGAAGAGCATAAAGAAATCCTTCAGGAACCTGCTCCTCTGGCACTGTTTACAGGTTTTGGAGACAGTTCACTTGATTTCAAACTTCTCTTCTGGATCCCAAGAGCTGATAACCGGGTTATTATCCAGAGTGAAGTGAATATTGTAATCAATAACGCTCTTAAGAAAGCAGGTATTCAGATACCATTTCCACAGCACGACCTGCACCTGAAATCGGTTGCCCCCTCTGTTAAAGATAAATTCAAATAGTTGTTTTTTTTCCATATTATTAAGAACAAATAACAGTTTTTAAGGTTATTTTTTTAACTAATAATCAACTTTCCACCGGGATATTAATTTAACTATCTTTGCGCCCATTCAGCCGGATCGTTAGAGTAATTATTAATGAAACAACTAACAGCTAAAACTTCAAAGCATAATTATCTGTCATTTCTGTGGCATGGTCTTTTTCTTGCACTTGCACAGAATTTTATGGATGTTGATACAATTCTGCCTGCAATGTTGGTAGAATCGGGTGGGGGAGCCTTGCATGTTGGCATATTAACAGCTATAATGCTTGGCGGAGCAAGCGTTACACAGCTCTTCTTTGCTCCATATATCAGCAGCCGCTCATATAAGAAAAAGTATTTACTGCTTGGAATTAATGCACGTATTTTGACCTTAGCAGGATTATCTGCACTTCTCTATTTTTCACCTGCTATTAACGACAGAAATATCCTATGGCTCATATTTCTATTAATTTCTGTTTTTTCAGTTGGAGGAGCATTCGCCAATGTCAGTTTTACTGATATATTTGGAAAATCGGTATTCGATACTCAACGCAAATCCTTCTTCTCAATTAAGCAGGTAATAGTGGGAGCAGGGGTATTTATATCTGCATTTTTAGCAAGAAAAGTGCTTATGTCTACCGGTTATCCCAATAATTATTCAATAATGTTCCTGATAGGGTTTGCATCCCTTACTATAGCATCCTTTGGATTTTGGAGAATAAGAGAAACTATTCCTTCATCATTGTCGGTTAAGGGAGTGAAAAATTTTATCATTTTTTTTAAATCTGAAATAAAGAGTAATCCGAGGCTAAAATATTTTCTCGGTTTTGTTAATACTCATGGTATTGTTGTAATCCTAATGCCATTTCTGCTTGTTTACAGCAAAGAAATATTGCATACCGGTCCATCACAAACCGGTGTTTACCTGATATTTAAAGTTGCCGGTACTGTTATCACAGGATTAACAATATTTATGCTTAGGAAAAATATCAAGTATGGGTTTTTGTTAAGAGGAAATGTTCTGCTTGCAACCCTATCACCACTCATATTGATAATCTTTGGAGATATAATCCCACTTCAATTTTTCTTTCTTATCGGTGGTATTGTCTTTTCT
>JAUVKT010000147.1 GCA_030596125.1 Bacteroidales bacterium
TTACTGTGACTAAAGGCAATGCTCGATTTTTGATTCTCAATATAACTACGGCTATATCTGTGAGTCTCAAATCTGCGCTTACCTTTATTCTTTGTACTTTGACTTCTCATGACGAAAAACTTATGAATTAATCAGGTTAGAAGATTATCTGTCAGGCTGATGATTCTTTTGATATTCAAAGGTTTGGAAATATATTCAGTAACTCCGAGCTCCTTGCATTTTGTTATCGTCTCTTTGTCGGATATCGCTGAGAGGATAACTATGGGAATATCCTTCCATAATTTATTATTTCTGAGAATACGCAGGAACTCCAGACCATCCAGTTCAGGCATGATAAGATCGAGATATATAAGATCAGGTATTTTATCCTTAATGGTTTCAATACCTTCCCTGGCACTTAATGCTGATGAAACACTATACCCGTTTCTTTCAAGAAGTGATTCAAGCAAAACTATATTTGTGTTTGAGTCATCAATAACGAGTATATGTCTGCCTCCCATAAAGTCTCTCTTATTTAGTTGAATGATGTAAATATCAGAAATTAATAATTATGCAGGAATAATATGTTGTAGAAAATATCATCATTTCTTGGTGATTTACATCATCATTATTCTAAAAATGATAAATTTGTTGCGTGTGAATCAGTGAGACAATATTACAATCATAATAATGACATCAGATAGAAATCTTATTCCTGATAGCGGTATTTTTAATTACCTGTCTGATTCTGAGAAGAAAGACCTTGGGAGGCATACGACATTTATGACATTTGTTCGTCATGATATGCTCTTTATGCAGAATATGCCTTCAGATTATATTGTTTACATTATAGACGGACTCGTTAAAATATATAAAGGGGGGCGTGGAGACAGGCTAATTTGTATTAGTCTGGCTGGTCCCGGTCAGTTTGCAGGTCTTTCAAGTGCTTTTGGTTCAGACAAGTACAGGAATTCATCATCAGCAATAGAAAATAGTTCAGCATTGATGATACGAACCAGGGCTGTAACGGATATAATTAAGAGTAATGGTGCTTTTTCTGCTGCTCTTTTCAGAATATTGAGTAAAGAGGTACTTGATGTTTCGGATAAACTGGTTAATTTTTCCGTTAAACAACTTCCCGGAAGGGTTGCTGATCTGCTGAAATATTTTTCGGAAGATATTTTCGGATCCAAAGATTTCACAGTACCCCTGACAAGACAGGAACTTGCTGAATTAATCGGAACTACTAAAGAGAGTCTGATCCGGACACTTAACGAATTCAAAAATGATAAAATAATTGACCTTGATGGCAAGCATATTAAAATACTTGTACCTGAAATTATTTCTATGCTAAGTGATTTAGGTTAAACCGATTATATGTGTTTAATTATGAAATCCGGAATAATAAGGCTTTCTGCACTTCTTATTGCTTTACCACTGTTTTATTACTCATGTACTATTATTGATAATAATGTAGTTGAAACCGGTTATGGTCTTAAAGTTCAGAATGGCATGGTTGTCTCGGCCTATCCCGATGCATCGATAATAGGAGTAAAGATACTTCAAAATGGAGGAAATGCGGTTGATGCCACTGCAGCAATACACTTTGCTCTTGCTGTTTGTAATCCGGCAGCAGGTAATTTAGGGGGAGGAGGATTACTCGTGGTAAGAGAGAGTGATGGTAATATTGCAGCTCTGGATTACAGGGAAAAAGCTCCTCTGGTAGCAGCCAGGGATATGTATCTTGACGATAAGGGTGAAGTTATTCCCGGGTTGAGTACATCAACTCATCTTGCCTCAGGTGTCCCCGGAACTGTTGCTGGTATTGCTGAAGTTCATAACAAATATGGTAACCTATCCTTCAAAGAGGTAATTCAGCCTGGTATCGATCTCGCCAGGCAGGGATTTATTGTTTCAGACAAACTGGCAAGGTCACTTAATAAAATGAAGGATAGATTTATTGAACGGAATAGTCATATTACAGCATTTGTTAAAGATGAGTCCTGGGTAGAGGGAGATACAATCAGACAGCCTGAGCTTGCTGAGACCCTGGAATTGATCCGCGATTATGGTATGGATGGATTTTATCGGGGCAGGACTGCCGATCTGATCATTAAAGAGATGGAAAGAGTTAATGGAATAATTACCCATGGAGATCTTGAAAATTATAAGGCTGTTTGGAGAGACCCGATAACAGGTAGTTATAAAGGCTACAGGATTATTTCAATGCCACCTCCATCAAGTGGCGGTGTGGCAATTATTCAATTGCTGGGTATGATTGAGAATTACCCCGTTTCGGAGTGGGGGTTCCATTCTGACAAGAGTATTCATTTGATGACAGAGGCTGAGCGAAGAGTATATGCCGACAGGGCTGAGTATCTTGGTGATCCGGATTTTGTGAAGATTCCGGTTGAAGAACTAATGGGAATTGATTACCTGGCTGGCAGGATGTCTGACTTTAATCCGGATCAGTCTGGTGATTCAAGAGATATATCTGCAGGCAGCATACCTGGTTATGAGAGTGAAGAGACTACCCATTTCTCAGTTGTCGATGGTGACGGTATGGCAGTGTCAGTAACAACTACACTTAATGGTGCTTATGGTAATGGAATAGTTGTTGAGGGCGCAGGCTTCCTGCTTAATAACGAAATGGATGATTTTTCCGTTAAACCAGGTTATCCGAATATTTACGGACTGATAGGAGGGGAGGCAAATTCTATTCAACCGGATAAGAGAATGCTGAGTTCAATGACACCCACTATTATTGAAGAAAATGGTGAATTATTTATGATAGTGGGATCGCCTGGTGGTTCTACAATTATAACATCAGTATTTCAGACTATCCTGAATGTAATTGAGTTCAATATGGATATGCAGACAGCTGTTAGTGCGGGAAGGTTTCATCACCAGTGGTTACCCGACCAAATATCCGTTGAAAGTGATGTTTTCGATACGCTTTTAGTTCAGAAGCTTGAAAAAATGGGACATACCATTGCTAAAAGGCCATCTATTGGTAGGGTCGATGCTATCAGGGTACTGTCAGATGGAAGCTATGAAGGGGGAGCCGATCCGAGAGGAGATGATACTGCAGCAGGGTATTAATTCCGAAAAATCATCTTATTTAATAAATACTCGAGGTTTTCTTTTCATTAAATGAAATAAATTGATATTTTTATCAATCGAAACTCTTAACCAGATCATTATTTGAATAGTATCAAATAACTGCTACTATGAAAAAAACTCTTATAATCACAATTATTGTTTTAATCGTAATCCTGATATTGCCTGCAGCAGGTTTTGTAGGATGGGTTTTCAAGGAAAAGAAACCCATGAATGTAGTCATACTGGATAAAACCGTCCATTCACTCGAACGGGAAAAGCACAGGTCGTTGACATGGGTGCTGGCTAATTCCAGGATTGTTAAGAAAGATAATAACAGAAAATACCTTCTGAGAAAAGATTACTATGGATTCTATCCGATCAAACCTCTAAGGTCAAAGCAGTTCAAAAGAAATGATTTCAGGCTGGCTGAGCTGATTAATATTGCTGACAATAATGATGTTATCTATTATGCCGATACATACGGGGTATTTTTCAATGACTGGTACCAGGGAATAAACAGGAGCCGAAGGTCACGAAAGCTTTATGGGGGACTTAATAATAACGATTACCTCCTTCTTGCTGAAATGCGAAAGCGTGATAAACTTGTTATTCTTGAGTATAATACATTCGATTTTCCTACCA
>JAUVKT010000001.1 GCA_030596125.1 Bacteroidales bacterium
AAGACACAACTGGTCTTTAATATGGATATCAATCCGGAGTTGTGCGAGAGTGCACGTAAACCTGGCAGGGAATATGTAATTCAGGTAAGCGGAAGAGTTACTGAGAGAAGTAATAAAAATCCAGGAATGGCTACCGGTGATATTGAAATTATTGTTGAAGATATTAATATCCTCAGCAGGAGTGAAATACCCCCGTTTACCATTGAGAATGAGAGTGACGGCGGGGAAGAGCTGAGAATGAAATATCGCTATCTCGACCTCAGAAGAGAACCGGTTAAAAACAGTATTATATATCGCCATAGGATGGCGCAGAAGGTGAGGAGATACCTTGATGACGAGGGCTTTATCGAGATAGAGACACCTGCCTTGATAAAATCTACGCCAGAAGGGGCCAGGGACTTTGTTGTGCCTTCGAGGATGAACCCCGGTGAATTTTATGCACTTCCTCAATCACCACAGACTTTTAAGCAACTTCTGATGATCTCGGGCTTTGATAAATATTTTCAGATTGTAAAGTGTTTCAGGGATGAGGATCTGCGAGCTGACCGTCAGCCTGAGTTTACACAGATAGATTGTGAGATGTCTTTTGTAGAGCAGGAAGATGTGCTTACCACCTTTGAGGGTATGACCAAATACCTTTTTAAAGAGATAAAGAATATTGAAGTCAAAGGCGATTTTGCCAGGATGCCGTTCGATGAGGCTATGGCAAAGTACGGAACCGATAAGCCGGATCTCAGGTTTGGTATGGAGATCGGGGACATCACGGATATTGTTCAGGGTCATGAGTTTGTTGTGTTCGACAATGCAGAATATGTCGGAGCAATAAATGCGAAAGGATGTGCAGGATACTCCCGTAAAGATCTTGATAAGCTTACAGAATTCGTAAAGAGACCACAGATAGGTGCAAAGGGACTTGTATATGTAAAGTATAATGATGATGGCACATTGAAATCATCAGTTGATAAGTTTTACTCTCAGGATGAACTAAAGAGGTGGAAAGAGGCAACTGATGCATTGCCTGGTGATTTGATTCTTATTATGGCAGGAGAAAAGACTCAGACCTTAAATGCCCTTGGAGTGTTAAGGCTTGAAATGGGCGATCGCCTGAGATTGAGAGATCCTGAAAAGTTTGTTCCTCTGTGGGTGGTCGATTTTCCCCTGTTGGAATGGGATGAGGATACCGGGAGATTCCATGCAATGCACCATCCTTTTACCTCACCACGGAATAAGGATATTGAACTCCTGAAGACCGACCCTGGCAAAGTCAGGGCAAATGCATACGACCTGGTTATTAACGGGGTGGAGATTGGAGGTGGATCGATAAGGATTCATGACTCTGAGTTGCAGAGTCTTATGTTCAAAACCCTTGGATTTTCAGAAGAGGAGGCGCAGGCGCAATTTGGATTCCTGCTGAATGCATTCAGGTATGGTGCACCACCGCATGGTGGTATTGCCCTGGGTTTTGACAGACTGGTTTCACTGTTTGACGGTTCCGAAACCATCAGGGATTATATAGCATTTCCAAAGAATAACCAGGGCAGGGATGTGATGATAGATACACCTTCAAAGATATCTGATGCTCAGCTTGATGAGCTGGGATTATCTGTAAAACCAGGGAAATAACAGATCTTTATTCTGCTGTTTTACCTTTAAGGGTAGCAGAAGTGCAGGCTTCGATCTTAATCTTTACATAATCACCCGGTTTGTATTCTTTACGCGGAAATACCACCACTTTGTTTTGAGAAGTACGACCGGATAATTCCAGGTCTGATTTTTTTGAGACACCTTCAACCAGTACTTCATATACCTTACCGAGATCTTTGTTCTTACTCTCTGCCGACAACCTGTTCTGCAGCTCAATTATCTCATTTAAGCGCCTGGCCTTGACCTCTTCAGGGATATCATCAGTTAAGCTCCGGGAAGCTTTAGTGTCGGGTCTTTCACTATACTTGAACATATAGGCGAAATCGTAACCTGCCCATTCCATAAGGCTGAGTGAAGCCTGATGGTCCTCTTCAGTCTCGGTACAGAAACCGGTTATCATATCTGTTGAAACAGAGCAATCGGGAAGGATCCGCCTGATGGCTTTTACCCTGTCCATATACCACTCCAGGTTATAACTACGGTTCATAAGCTTGAGTATCCTGCTGCTGCCGCTCTGAGCGGGCAGGTGTACATGGTCGCAGATGTTTTTGTATCTGCTCATTGTATTAAGAACCTCGTCAGACATATCTTTTGGGTGAGAAGTTGAAAAGCGAACTCTCATAAGCGGGTTAAACTTTGCAACTTTTTCGAGAAGCAGGTGAAACCCTGTCTTATCATTACCCTCTGGCCACCTGTACGAATCAACATTCTGACCAAGAAGTGTTACCTCTCTGTAGCCGGCATCAAAGAGCTCTTTTACTTCGCGCAGAATAGTTTCCGGGTCCCGGCTTCTTTCTGCTCCTCTTACATACGGTACTACGCAATAGGAGCACATATTATTACAACCTCGCATAATGGAGACAAATGCAGAAACACCGTTCTTGTCCATTCGTATGGGGGAAATATCAGAATATGTCTCTTCCCGTGAGAGAAGTACATTAACCCCTTTATGTCCTTCAAATGCCTCACCAACAATCCTTGGCAGGTCCCTGTAGGCATCAGGGCCAACAACAATGTCGATCATCTTGTCTGTTTCAAGAAGCTGTTCTTTCAGCCGTTCTGCCATGCAGCCTATAACACCCACCAGGGTGCCTGGATTTTTCCTCTTTATGCTTTTGAACAGATCAAGCCGTCCCCAGACACGCTGCTCGGCATTATCCCTTATTGAGCAGGTGTTTACCAGTATCAGATCGGCATCATGGAGGCTGCCGGTAACTGTATATCCTTTATCCTGCATGATTGCGACAACCACTTCACTGTCTGCAACATTCATCTGACAGCCATATGTCTCTATATATATTTTTCTGCTCATGATTAATCTGTCAACCCAAAATCCTATCAATTGTTCAGGTGACAAAAGTATGAATAATGACTTAGGAATAATAAGTTTCTTCATGGTGTTTTATTGTCTGACTTGTTTGAATGATAAATGAAACCTGGAACAGCAACAATTATGTAATAAAAAGCACTATATTCGTGGAAATTATTAAGCAAATACGGTAACAGTATTTGATATATTAAGATAGAATAAATAGATTTGCAGTTATGATATTAAGTTTAAGTGTATGGATATGGATAGAGTTTAAGGGACTCACTGAACACATTCTGCATTGGAAACGGAGATGTTGAGAATGGTATACAATCAGTAATAAAGGAGAATATTGGAAGCCGTTTTCAGAACACACTGAAAACGGCTTTTTTTTTACATAGAATATAGATGATGAGAGGATAATTATGAAAGTCAGACCTTGTAGATCAGGGCTCTTCAGGCCCGAATTTGAACATGACAACTGTGGAATCGGATTCGTGAGTCAGATTCGTGGAGTAAAGTCGCATGAAATTATTGAGATGGGTCTTGAGATCCTTGGGAACATGACCCATCGGGGGGCCGAAGGATCTGATACAAAGTCGGGTGACGGTGCGGGTATTATGATTCAGATACCAAGGGATTTTTATTTGATTCAGGGATATAATGTTCCTCCTGAGGGGCAGTTTGGTACAGGTATCTTATTCCTGCCCAAGGATAAAAGTCGGGAAAAACAGTGTCTTGAGATTTTTGAACAAATCATGTCTGAGAAGGGGATAAGAGTTATCGACTACAGGGAGATACCCCGCAATAATGAAGTTATTGGTGAGTTGGCCCGGGAGGCTGAACCTGAAATGATACAGGTTTTTGTAACATCTGATGTTAAACAGATAGAATTTGAACGCAGGTTGTATGTCGCGCGTAAGAAGGTGGAAAATGCCATCCGGAATTCGGATATTAGTTTGAGGGAGCAGTTTTACATTCCTAGTCTTTCTACACGCATACTGATCTATAAAGGGATGCTTACATCTGAACAATTGAGTGAGTATTATCTGGATTTACAGGATAAGCGACTTACGTCTGCCATTGCTCTTGTACATTCTAGATTTTCAACCAATACTTTTCCATCATGGGATCTGGCGCAGCCATTCCGTTTTCTGGCCCATAATGGAGAAATCAATACAATCAAGGGCAATCGTTATTGGATGGAGGCTCGTGAATCACTTATTAAGTCGCATTATCTGGGTGACGACCTGACTAAGATATTTCCGATTGTAGAGCCTGAAAGATCTGATTCTGCCAGCCTGGATAATGTCCTGGAGTTCATGGCTCTTACTGGTAAATCCCTTCCTCATGCTATTTCCATGCTTATACCTGAATCATGGAATACAAAAAACCCAATTTCTGAGAATCTGCGTTCTTTTTATGAATACCATTCAACCTTTATGGAACCATGGGACGGACCTGCCTCGCTGATCTTTTCGGATGGTCGGTATATTGGAGGAACTCTCGACCGCAATGGCCTGCGACCATCACGCTATATGATTACTGATAAAGATATTGTTGTCCTGGGATCCGAAACAGGTGTAAAATATTTTCCACCTGAAGAAATTGTTGAGAAGGGCAGACTCAAGCCTGGTAAAATGATGATTATTGATACCGGGGAAGGGAAGATATATTATGATCCTGAATTAAAATCTACCCTTGCATTACACAATCCCTATCGAAAGTGGTTATCACAAAACCGTGTAAACCTGAAGGACATTCAGGTTGGCAGAAATGTTTCTCCTGATATTGGGCCAGAATACAATTATTATCTTCAGGCTTTTGGATATTCAAAGGAGGATATTGAATTCATAATAAAAGGAATGGCTGTGAAAGGGCAGGAACCTGTTGGTAGTATGGGAAACGATACTCCACTAGCTGTTCTGTCAGACAAACCTCAGCGTCTGTTTAGCTATTTCAGGCAGCTTTTTGCCCAGGTGACCAATCCACCAATAGATCCTATCAGGGAAGAACTGGTTATGAGTCTTACCGGGTATATAGGTTCTTTACAGGACAACATCCTGCATGAAGGTCCCGAACACAGCAAAATGGTTAAACTCCTAACTCCGATTGTTAATAATACCTATTTCCAGGTGATTTCCAACTTAAGGTATAAAGGATTCTCAGCAACGACAATACCCATTCATTTCTCAGCTGCTGATGGAATTACTGCTTTGAAGAAGGCAATTGATAATATCTGCAGCCTGGCAGAGCAAGCAGTGGATGAAGGCAAGAATTATATTATTCTTACCGACCGTGGTATTACCAGGGATATGGTGCCTATTCCTTCATTACTTGCAGTCTCAGCAGTTCATCAATTTTTGGTTGGAAAGAGAAAAAGGATGCAGATTGATATAGTGCTGGAAACAGCCGAAGCCAGAGAAATACATCATTTTGCCCTTCTCTTTGGTTACGGGGCGTCTGTTATTAATCCTTATATGGCATTTGCAATTATCGAAAAGCTTGTTAAAGAAGAGAATATACAGGTAGATTATCTCCGTGCTGAAGAGAATTATATCAAAGCAATCAATAAGGGATTATTAAAGGTGCTTTCTAAAATGGGAATCTCTACACTCAGGTCGTATCGCTCAGCAAGGATATTTGAAGCACTTGGCCTGAGTGAGAGTGTTATAAAAAATTATTTTGAAGGAACAGTGAGCAGGATTAGTGGTATAGGGATTGAGGAGATCGCCCGGGAAGCAATTATTCAACATAATTCTGCTTTTGATATACCAGGTGAAGAGATAAAGATTCATAGTTCCGGCACTTATCATTACCGGATCCGGGGTGAACACCATGCATGGAATCCCGAAACCATTACACATTTACAGTGGGCAGTAAAAACAAATGATTATGACAGGTACAAAGTCTTTTCCAGACTTGTAAATGATCAAAACCGGAAACCGACTATCCTTCGCGGCTTTTTCAGACTTAAGAAAGAACCAATAAGCATTGATAAGGTTGAATCTGTTGACTCCATTTTTAAGCGATTTGTCACCGGTGCCATGTCTTACGGATCAATCTCAAAGGAAGTCCATGAATCATTAGCCGAAGCTATGAACAGAATAGGGGGACGTAGTAATACAGGAGAAGGAGGGGAAGATACAAATAGGTTTGCTTTAAGGTCTGATGGAAGCAGTGTTCGTAGTGCAATTAAGCAGGTTGCATCCGGAAGGTTCGGCGTAACCACTCATTACTTAGTGAATGCAGATGAGATACAAATAAAAATTGCCCAGGGCGCTAAGCCTGGTGAAGGAGGACAATTACCCGGACATAAGGTGGACAATATCATAGCAAAAACCCGTTATTCGATTCCGGGTATTACCCTGATCTCACCGCCGCCACACCATGACATCTATTCCATTGAGGATCTGGCGCAATTGATTTTTGATCTTAAAAATGTAAACCCCCGGGCCAAAGTTAGTGTTAAGCTGGTATCTGCCTCCGGGGTCGGTACTATAGCTGCAGGCGTAGTTAAAGCAGGTGCGGACATTATTATCATAAGCGGAGCAGAAGGTGGTACTGGTGCAAGTCCTTCGAGCTCTATCAAACATGCCGGACTACCACTGGAGATTGGCTTGTCAGAGACTCAGCAGACTTTAGTAATGAATAATCTCAGGCGCAATGTTATCTTACAGGCAGACGGGCAGATGAAAACGGGACTTGATATTGTGCTGGCTGCCTTGCTTGGGGCTGAAGAATTCGGCTTTGCTACCGGAGCACTGATATCATTGGGATGCATTATGATGCGGAAATGCCACCTGAATACTTGTCCTGTTGGAATTGCTACCCAGGATAAAAATCTCAGAAGTCGTTATACGGGTAAAGCAGATTACCTGGTAAACTATTTTACTTTTCTTGCTATGGAAGTACGCGAACTTCTTGCTGAACTGGGTTTTAAAAGTGTTGATGAACTTATTGGAAGGGTTGATATGCTTGAGATAGAACAACCCATGCATCACTGGAAGGCTTCAACAGTAGATGTTTCACCAATTATTTATATGCCTGAAGAGGCACAAAAGAATGAGAGGCGGTTTACCTGTACTAAGAGAGAACTGCCTGGTAAGGTATTAGATCTTAAGTTGATAAAGGATGCAGAACCAGCCATTAAAGGAAGAGAAAAAGTTCATTTGAATTATTTGATTAATAATACTGACAGGACCGTAGGTGCAATGCTATCAGGAAAAATTGCTTCCATATATGGACTTGACGCCCTGCCGGAAAATACTATTAATATAGAGTTTAAAGGATCAGCGGGGCAGAGTTTTGGTGCTTTTCTTGTTAAAGGAGTGAGTTTCAGACTTGAAGGAGATGCTAATGATTATCTTGGGAAAGGCCTGTCAGGTGGCAGGATTATAATAGTTACCCCTAAAGATTCGGGATTTAAACCAGAGGAAAATGTAATTATCGGAAATACAGTTCTTTATGGAGCTACAAGTGGCGAGATATATGTGAATGGTATTGCCGGGGAAAGATTTTGTGTAAGGAATTCAGGTGCCATTGCGGTTGTTGAAGGAGTGGGTGATCATTGTTGTGAATATATGACAGGAGGAAGAACAGTGGTGCTTGGTAATACGGGCCGGAACTTCGCAGCTGGTATGAGTGGAGGAGTTGCCTATGTGCTTGATATTGAAGGTAATTTTGATTACTACTGTAATATGGGTATGGTTGAGATATCACTAGTGGAAGATATGCAGGACATACAGGAATTGCGCAGCCTGATAGAACAACATCTGAAATATACAGGTAGTAGATGGGCAGAAGAGATACTTGATAACTGGGAAACATTTCTGCCTGAATTCAAAAAGATCATACCGTATGAATATAAGCGGGTTATCGAAGAGGAGAAACTGGAAGCCCTGAAAAGAAAAATTGAAGAAGTTGAAACCGATGTGGAAAACCAGGATGGAGATATCCTTGCTGCATATTAGAAAGAAAAAACTAAACAAAGATGGCTGATCCAAAAGGATTTTTAACAGTAAGGAGAAAAGAGGCAGGAAACAGACCGCTTCATGAACGTATTCATGATTTCGGGGAAGTTGAGCAAACTCTGAATTCTGAAGATCGCAAGTTGCAGGCTTCCAGATGTATGGATTGCGGAGTACCCTTTTGTCACTGGGCCTGCCCGGTAATTAATATCATACCGGAATGGAACGACCTCCTTCACCGGGGAGATTATAAAAGAGCCTCTGAACTGTTACACAGTACGAATAATTTCCCGGAATTCACGGGAAGGGTCTGTCCTGCACCATGCGAAGATGCCTGCGTACTAACCATTGATAAAGCACCGGTAACAATACGCGAAAATGAAGCTGCAATTACAGAGATGGCTTTTAATGAAGCATATATAAAACCCCACCTTCCACAGCGGCGTACCGGAAAGAGCGTTGCTGTAATTGGTTCGGGACCGGCAGGACTGGCGTGTGCTCAGCAGCTTAATGCAGCAGGCCACCTTGTTACAGTCTTTGAAAAGGAGGATGCAGCAGGAGGATTGTTGCGTTATGGTATTCCTGATTTTAAATTGAATAAAAAGATTATTGATCGCAGGCTGAATATCCTACAGGCTGAAGGTATAGAGATTCAAACAGGTAAAGAGGTTGGAAGGAATATTGATATTAGGGAACTTGTGGAATCATTCGATGCTATTTGCCTGACTATTGGTGCAGGACAACCTCGTGACCTGGAAGTGGAAGGCAGACATTTTGATGGTATCCATTTTGCAATGGATTTTCTCAGACAGCAAAACAAGATCGTCAGGGGCGAAGAGATAGAAAAGAAGTCTCTTATTACTGCAAAGGGTAAGAATGTGGTTGTGCTGGGTGGTGGTGATACGGGCTCAGACTGTGCAGGTACAGCTATCAGACAGGGAGCAAGATCTGTTACACAAATAGAGATACTACCTCGTCCGGTAGAGGTTGCAGGTAAGGAGAATCCAAACTGGCCTTTTAATCCGCAAAAGCTTAAAACATCTACTTCTCATGAAGAGGGATGCGAGCGACGCTGGAGCTTATCAACTCGCAGGTTTATTGGGGATATGCAACATGTAACAGGAATTGAACTTATAGGTACAGAATGGCAAACAAATGATAAAGGTCAGATGCAGATGAAGGAAATACCCGGTACTGAGGAGTTGCTCGGAGCCGATCTGATCCTTTTTGCAATGGGGTTTCTACATCCTGTACAGGAAGGGATTATTAGTGCCTTAGATCTCAATGTAAATGCGCGAAAGAATATTGCTACTAATAGTAAATTTGCTACAAGCCATAAAAAAGTTTTTGCCGCAGGTGATGCCAGGAATGGTGCGAGTCTTGTTGTGACGGCCATATTTTCTGGTCGCGAGGCAGCTGAAGCTATCAATTCTTATCTTAAGATTTTTTCTTATAGTAAATAGTGTAATAAACTATTTTTTGATGAATTTTCTGGTAACAAGTTCTGTGCCTGTATCTAACTTCAGGAAGTAAATTCCTCTGGGGAGCCCTGTGACATTGACCCTATATTCGGTGTCATTGGTTACCCGGATTATGAATTTCCGGCAACCGGTAATATCAAGCACTTCGATAGATTTAACATCAATAATATTCTCCAGAATCAATTCAGTTGATACAGGAACCGGATATATTCTGAGACGTGATGCTAAAGTATTATCAATGGCTGTGGCTACTTCGAATATAATTGAATAAATCAATGTTTCAGATTCATCATCTGAAACAACAGTGATTGTAGTTGTTCTTTCAGCCTCCGATCCTGTCAGATCAGTGGCATCGGTAATAGTTACATCAGCATGTATTTCGGTTGGAGTAGCTGTTACTGGCGGCACAACTGTTGTGCCTGAAGTAAGCGGGTGTGTATAAGTAAAAATGTATGGATCAAAACCGGCAACAGTAACATCAGAGACCCTGAGATCTGAAAGTGTAGCATCGGAACTTTGCTGTATTGTAAAACTCCAGACAGAGCTTCCTGTTATACCGGCAAAGTCATTATTGAAATAGTCTTTTACTACACCTGCATCCATCTCAATGTAATAGATATTTCCCAATATAAAACTTGAGTTAGGGCTTATACGAATGCAATAATTATCATCAATAAACTCAAGATCCTCACCAGGCCCGTTTATGTGAATGTCATACTCCTCGAAAAGCGATCCGGCTTCATTCCTGATATAGATCTTTCCTGTTCCTTCAAAAACCTCTTCTTCGAACCAGACCATTGGTGTAGCGCCGGGTATAACATTTATAGCTAAATTCTCAGGCCATGTCTCCTCTATTTCCGGAGGAATTGCATCGGCTATATAAACAGGTGTTACCATATCCTGAAATGAGGTATCAGCAACGTCCATCATAATAATATCAACATAGTCTGTAGCTGCATCATTTGGGATTTCATAATCAAACTCACCAAGAGATGCGTCAATAATATATGGTTCACCTGTATTATCATCTCCAAATACAAAATACTCTTGATGGCGTGGACTATATCCTCCAATATAAATACTGTCAATATTGGCAGATGTCCACCTGAAAGTGTATATCTGTCCTACATTGACAATTTCATCTGGAATTGGTGCTGTGATTTCAAGGCTTCTGGCTGCGGTTGTTGTGGCGTCGAATTTAACCGGTATTGTCTGCAGATTTGGTGTTGTGGCTTTATCCTCTGCAACAACGTAGATGTCGTATGCTGTTTCAGGGGTGGCTCCATCGATAACAAAGAGGACATCTGTATCAGATTCAATAACTTCGAAATTGTCGGGGTATATTATTGCACCTGCGTAAGATCCTGGGTCTTTCACTTCTGCACTTGTGGGAGGAGTTGCACCGTCAGCCAGCACCAAAAAGTAAACAATCCCTGTCTCATCCATATTTACATGAAGATCGGCCCGTGTATCAAGTATATTTGTAAGTGCAGGATATAACGGAGCCCATATCGGCGGTGTAACATCTTCTCCTATACCGAATTCTCCTTCTGGTGTGTAATAATCTGTGTTGTCACCAATCCAGTTATTATTATCACAAATTGCAGCCAGCAGGTTTGCTCTTGTGTCGGATGTTACTGACATATTGTAAGCGGCATTATCGTACTCATCGCCGGATCCAGGCCCGGCACCAACAGCAACAGCAGTTGTTCCATTTGTTAATCCGGGTGGTAAGGCTGAATTAGTTGATTGAGTTGCATCAGCTTGCCATACGGTGGAATTTGTCTGTACGGCAAATATGAAAGCAGGAGTATCCGAGGCTCCCTGGAAAGCGATTATCTGATCCCCTTCTGCAGAGAATGAAAGTCCGGAATTACCTACAATATCATCATTGTCATCAACAAAAAATAAACTATTATCATAAAAAGAGATCATTACGCCGGCCGGTATATTTGCAGAGGCTCTATATTTTACTGCCCCTTCACCGCCCCTGAATGAGCCATCTGTATGAACACCGGAGTCAGTAAACCTGATTTCTGTATCGATCTCAATATCAACCATTAGAACAAAATGGAAATCATCAGGATTATCAGCTTTTATGCCAATTATCGCTATGTCACCAGGGTTTAGAACAGTTTGAGCTGTACTAAAAGTTCCTTTAATGGTAAAAAGGATTAACAAGAGAGTAAAATGGGAGTAGATTTTCTTCATGGCAGTAGTTATTTAGATTTGTATTCCACAGAAGACACAATTTAGTAAAATGAATTTACATTTTCAAATAAAAAGGACAGATTTTATGAATCTGAAATTATAATGACAGGGTTTTGGTTAAATAGTATATTTTTGTACTGGTAACATTAATAGAAGCAATTATGTCAGGACATAGTAAATGGTCGACGATAAAGCATAAGAAAGGGGCAGCTGATGCCAAAAGGGGTAAATTGTTTACAAGAATAATAAAGGAGATAACAATAGCTGCCCGTGACGGAGGCGGTGATCCTGACACCAATCCGAGGCTACGGCTGGCGATTCAGAATGCCAAAGGGGCTAATATGCCAAAGGATAATATTGAAAGGGCTATTAAGAAAGCAACCGATGCCGATGCAACTAATTACCAGGAATACACTTTTGAGGGTTATGCTGCTAACGGGATTGCAGTTTTTGTTGAATGCATGTCTGACAACAATAACCGGACTGTTTCAAGTGTAAGGTCGGCCTTTAATAAACATGGTGGCAGCCTGGGAACAAATGGATCACTTACATTTTTATTTGACAGGAAAGGAATTTTTACTATTGCCGTAAGCGATGAGATGGACATGGATGAATTTGAGCTTGAACTAATTGACGGTGGCGCTGAAGAAATTGACGTTGACGATGAGATAATTTCAGTTACCTGTGCGATGGAAGATTTCGGCAACCTGAATAAAAAGCTTGAGGATATGAGTATCGAGCCTGCCAGCGCCGATCTGCAAAGAATTCCCAATGACACTAAAGCGCTAAATATTGAATCTTCCAAAACGGTACTCAGGCTTATAGATCACCTTGAAGATGATGATGATGTTCAAAATGTATTTCATAACCTGGAGATGACCGATGAACTTGCAGCGGAGCTAGGGCTAAGCTGATATTTTTTAATTAACTGTTATGAGGAATACTATAGTTTTATTGACCCTGATAGCATTAACGGGTTGCTCAAAAGATGATCCATCAATGTTTCTTTGGGAGAAAACCATTGGAACAGGAGTAGCATATCACGCTGAAGTAGCAGATGATTCGCTCTTTATGATCTCAGGCGTTTCAAATGGCTCTCCTCTTTTTATAAGATCAGTCAAAGGGAGCAACCCTGATATTAACTACACAGAAGAGATTTCCGGAATGTACACCTCCTTCACCTGGGATACAACCGGTTTTTACCTGGCTGGCAGTACCGAAGGATCACTGTTGATTACGGGTCTGACCCCTGATGGAGAAGCATCGTGGACAATAAGTGTTGAAGGTTCAGACGATATTCTTGTATCAACAACCAAAAAGTATGATGATGAGTCATTTATTGCTATAGGCAGCGATCATCCGGATTCAGTTAACTTTACAACAGTTACGATCCTCCTTTACGATAAGCACGGCAATATTTTAGAACAAAATGAGGTAAGGACCGCATATAAACTTTCTGTTAATGATATGGTTATTATGCCAACGGGCGAGATAATTGTTGCTTTAACAAAAAAATATACAGGCGGCAAGAGTAAAGCCTCTGTTGCCGGGATAACAACAGAAGGAAATATACTTTGGGAAACCGAACTTTATAATAACAGCGACTTTGGAGCTGCAAGCCTGGCTATAGATGCCGACAATGATGGTAATATTTATGTGGCTGGCAGAACTGAACTTGCGGTTGAAGGTGGACTTTTATATAACTCGTTTGTTTCATGCCTCACTTTTACGGGAAGTGTTATATGGAAAAAGTACCTTGAAAATTCAAATTCCGGGGAAGATATTGCATTTGAGAATGGCGCCTCTCTCGTTACGCTGAATAAAAATTGTTTTATACTGAATTTCTTAAGCTTACCCGATGGGACAGTTACTGATCTTATGCGTGTTTACGATGTGTGCGATTCATACGATACAGATAACCTGGGATATGCATTTGATATTACCGGGGATGGCAATTTCCTGATTGCCGGATCGAAATCAGATAAGTTCTATTATGCATTAAGGTCAGGCAGAGAAACTCTTTCCCAGGAGTAAATTATGAGATAAGAAATGAGACGGTTTTATTTATAATCTATTATTTTTGCACCATGGTCTTAAGAGCGCTGACAATATTTATTCTTCCCTTACTGTTTACTCCTCATGCTTTTTCGCAAAAGATTATCAGGGCTGAAGATCTGTTCAAAGGTGATGGCAGTGTCAGTGACGGGAGGGTGATGATCGATCAGGATCAGAGTATTGATTCACTACTGACAAGACATATTATTGCTAACAGAAACTATAACGGGTTCGAAGGGTTCAGGATACAGATATTTAACGGTTCGGGCAGAACAGCAAGAGATGAGGCAAATGAAGCTAAGGCGAAGTTTATTTCAGAATTCCAGCAAATTGAATCCTATCTTAGGTTTGAACCTCCTAACTATTTTAAGGTTAGGGCAGGAGACTACCGCACCAGGAGAGATGCCTATAACGACTTTCTTGTCATTAAAAAGGAGTTCCCAAATGCATATATTGTGCCTGATAGAATTAAATTCCCCGATCTGGACAGATAAATTATGAGTGACAGGATTAAACATGAATGTGGTATAGCAATGGTCAGATTGCTAAAACCGCTTGATTATTACATTAAAAAATACGGAACCTGGGATTGGGGTCTTCAGAAGATGTACCTTCTTCTTGAGAAGCAACATAACAGGGGACAGGACGGTGCCGGGATCGCCGGAGTGAAGTCCGGAGTTGATCACGGAAAAAAGTATATATTCAGGGAGCGGTCGAATAGTGCAAACCCGATTAAAGATGTTTTTGAAACGATCTATAAAGATATCGATCACCATATTTCCATGTCAGGGAAAGATGTTGCAGATGACTATATTATTAAGGATCTTCCATATGCTTGCAATATTTATATCGGTCATGTCAGGTATGGTACATTCGGCAATTATAATATAGATTATGTGCATCCCGTATCAAGGGAAAATAACTGGCGTTCGAGGAACCTTGTACTTGCCGGCAACTTTAACCTTACAAATGTCAGACAACTATTCGATGATCTTGTAGATATCGGACAGCATCCTGTTGATTATTCCGATACGGTTACAATACTTGAAAATATAGGTCATTTTCTGGACGAAGAAGTTGAGGAGCTGTTTGCAAAGTATAAGGAGGAGGGTTTCTCAAAGCGTGACATTACACCATTAATTGAGGCAAACCTGAATGTCAGGAATGTTCTTACCGGTGCCAGCAAAAGATGGGATGGAGGATATACTATGGCAGGCATGCTTGGAAATGGTGATGCATTTGTAATTCGGGATCCATGGGGTATCAGACCTGCTTTTTATTATAGTGATGATGAGGTGCTTGTAGTTGCCTCGGAAAGGCCTGTTATCCAGACAGCATTTAATCTTACAACCTCAATGGTAAATGAGTTAGATCCGGGATACGGGATTATTGTAAAATCAAACGGAAATATCTCGATAGAACAGGTAAGGGAACCAAAGGAGGAGAAGAAATGTTCATTCGAAAGGATATACTTCTCAAGGGGAACTGATAAGTCGATTTACCGTGAACGTAAGATGCTGGGAGAGCAGTTAACCGATACGATTCTTAAAACTGTTGACTACGATATAGAACATACGGTATTTTCGTATATTCCAAATACTGCCGAAAGTGCATTTTTTGGCCTTATTAAAGGGGTTGAAGATTATCTGAACCAACATAAACTGGATTTGATCCTGCAGAATGGCAAAGATATAGACAGGGATAAACTGGAGAAGATTATTTCTGTCAGACCAAGGATTGAGAAACTGGCTGTTAAAGATGCCAAATTGCGCACTTTTATTTCCGATGATAAGTCGAGAGATGACCTGGTAGGCCACGTTTACGACGTTACATATGGGATTATTAACAGGGGAGTAGATAATATGGTCGTAATAGATGACTCAATTGTCAGAGGTACAACACTTAAGAAAAGTATTATACGTATTCTTGACAGGCTGAAACCGAAAAAGATCGTTATAGTATCATCATCACCGCAGATAAGATACCCCGATTGTTACGGAATAGATATGGCGAAAATGGGTGATTTTATTGCTTTCAGAGCTGCCATCGGATTACTCAGTGACACAGGCAGGGAAGATATAATAGATGAAACCTACAGAAAGGCTCTTAATGAAGTTGAGAAACCTGTTGAAGAGATAGTGAACGTTATAAAGGATATTTACAGACCTTTTACAGCCAATCAGATCTCGGAGAAGATAAGTGTAATGCTCAAGCTTCCGACTATCAATGCTGATCTCAAGATAGTGTACCAGTCAATCGAAGGACTTCATAATGCCTGTCCTTACCACAGGGGCGACTGGTATTTTACCGGTGAATATCCCACCCCGGGTGGTAATAAAGTTGTGAATCAGTCGTTTATAAATTTCATTGAGAAGAGGGACGAAAGAGCATATTAATAGCCGACACCAATTTCATAATTATCACGATACGAAGCAAGATGTCTGTTGATCTTTTCAATATACATATCCTTAATTGTGATCATGATCCCTGTTTCCAAAACATTACCAAACCCTTTATTATGGACGGTCCCGAAAGTTCTCATAGTAGGTGACAGGTTCATGTAGGCATTGATAAGAGGCGGGATACTCTCTCCAAGAGCTCTTACCTCCTGTGACAATATCTTGTAGTCCTCCTTATAATCTTTTCCGGTAAATACCTTGCCCATATGGCTCATATCCATGCTCAATGAGATATCGTCTTTTGGGATTATTAGTCCATCCCTGTCGGTGAAATGCTTCTTCATAAAGTAGATCAACATATTCCGGGCCATCTCATGAAAATGGGGATACATTGTAACCTTGCCAAAAAGGTACTTAACATTTGGGTTTTCAATAGCTATCGCGCCCAGTCCATCCCATAGGTTATCAAGAGCAAAAAGGCTTTTTCTGCCCTTTGTACGGGACTGATATTCAGGCTGGACAAATGATCTGCCAAGTTCCATCAGGTATGGCAGAAAATCTTTCCGGAATGAATCAGAGAAGTTGAAAAATGAGGCAGAAGCCATATCTGCCGGATCAGTCTTCTTAACTCTCTCATCATGAATAAAGAAACGGTAACCACCGATAATCTCACTGTTGTCGGGGTCCCATACAATAAGTTGCTTATGGGGTGCTATGTCAGATTTATCATAATTATCCAGATCAATTTCATTTCCGGTCCCTCCGCCAGCTTTTCTGAATGTTTCCTCACGCAGACGTCCGACTTCATGCATTAATATGGGAGAATCATGACTGGTAAAAAGATAAACTTCATTATTTCCATTGTTTGTTTTTCTTAGAAGCCTCTCACTGGTAAGTTCCTTTTCAACCTCTTTAACCGGTAACGGTTTTACAATATTCTTCATTATATTTTATTTCAAAAATAAGAAATTTAAATCATATTGGAATATCATTTGCCAATTCATAGCTTTTACTTTTTAGCCACTCCGTCCATTCAACCGGGCTTTTTGATTTATCAAATTTCTCCCATGAAATTGATTTTCCGAATACAATATGGAAATTTTGATTTTTTTGTTTGAACATCTCATCTGCAAGATAAAGCATCTCAAAATTTGATTTTATCCCCAGAAAAACCCTGATATTTGCCAGATTATAGAAGAAATCAGAATTTCTTCCGGAAAAATATACAGGAATAACATTCCGTTTATGTTTTATTGCTTTAATCAGGAAATTCTTATGCCATACCAGGTCTCTGATTACTCCCTTTTTCTTCCGTGAGCACAAACCTGCAGGGAAATAGAGTATCTGACTGTCAGAAGCATATGCTTCCTCAAGTAATTTTGCAGCATCCCTGCTTTGTGCACCGTGCTTATTGATCGGCAGTAAGATATTTTTCATGTTGGCGACATTCATAAGAATATCGTTTGACGGAGATTTAATATCATCAAAATGCTTTGACAGTTCAAGTATAAAAACCAAACCGTCAAGTCCTCCAAGAGGGTGATTTGAAATAAAGATATTTCTTCCTGAAACGGGGATATTATTTTTATTATGGACATGGTAACTGATCCCAAGATATGTCAGTCCTGCCTTCACAAGCTCAACACCTTGCAGATCCCTAAAATCCCTGAAAAAATCATTCAGTTCATCCTCGTGAACAATTTTCCGGAGATAATTTATTACGAATCCGGGGATCACCCTGGAAAGTCCGGGATTTTTGTCTTTTAATATTTTCCCAACGTCAATAAGGATCTGTTCTGATCCACTCATACCCATACAAATTAATTACACTACCCGATTATTTTCTCTGCAAATTTAATCAAAAAAAAGGCACAAATAAAAAGAGATGATACACAACAACCGTCAGATTTTCTAACATATTGTATCTCATAGTTATAGTGACTCAGATGCGTATGGTACTCAAATTATGGATTAAACGGAGAATTATATGGGTCAAAAGTTTTCAACATTGTGGAAAAAAATGGGATAAAGTGGGGCAAAGTGGGGATTATTTACTATTTTTACCCTCAAACCTGAGTTGAAGCAATGGCCACATTTATTGGAGATCATAGTTGCAAAATCGATGTCAAAGGGCGGATGATTTTTCCATCAGCATTAAAAAGGCAGATGGAGTCAATATCTGCAGATCGTTTTGTGGTCAGGCGCGACATATTTGAGAACTGCCTGGTGCTGTTTACAATTGAAGATTGGGAAGAGCAAATGAAAAAGATCCGCAGCAGGATCAATCCCTATAACAGGGAGCATAACAGGTTCTTGCGTAACTTTTTTAAGGGGACTGCCGACCTTGTGCTTGATGCAAGTAACAGATTGCTGATCCCAAAAAAGCTTCTTGAACAGGCAGGGATAGAAAAGGATGTTGTGCTTGCAGGTCAGGATGGCAGGATAGAGATATGGGCTATGGAGAGTTATGAAATGATCGATATACCTGCCGATGATTTTGCAGACCTGGCTGAAAAACTCATGGGTGGGTTTATTTCAGAAGATGAGTGACAATGAAGTATCATGTTCCCGCATTGCTGAATGAATGTATTGATGGGCTGAACATTCGGCCTGACGGGAATTATGTTGATGTTACTTTCGGAGGAGGAGGGCACTCCATTGAAATATTAAAGCATATCAATAAGGGAAGGCTAATAGCATTTGATCAGGATGGTAGCGCTGAGCAAAACAGACCGGTTGATGACCGGTTTCTCTTTTTGAACCAGAATTTCAGGTTTTTAAAGAATAATCTCAGGTATGCAGGATTAGAGGTTATTGATGGATTGATAGCTGATCTTGGGGTTTCATTTCACCAGTTTGATATACCTGAAAGAGGTTTTTCTTTCAGGCACGATTCGTATCTGGATATGAGAATGAATCAGGTTGCGGGAGTTACTGCAGCTGATCTGCTGAATGGCATTAAGGAAGCTGATATAGCCCATATTTTAAGGGAATATGGTGAACTTACTAATAGCAAAAAAATTGCCGGTGCAATTGTGAAATGGAGAAAAAATTCTCCGTTTACGACTACCGGAACACTAATAGACGCTATCAGAAAGTTTACTCCCCGAAAAAATGAAAACAAATTTTATGCAAGGGTGTTCCAGGCACTTCGGATTGAAGTTAACAGGGAGATGGAATTTCTGAAGGAGATGTTATTACAGGGGCTTGATATACTAAAACCTGGTGGGCGAATGGTAATAATAACATACCATTCTCTCGAAGACAGGATAGTAAAGAATTTTTTTCGGACAGGAAATTTTGAGGGAGTAGTGAATAAAGATTTCTACGGGCATAGTCAAGTGCCGCTGAAACTGATAAACAGGAAGGTGATTGTGCCAACAGAAGATGAGATAAAGCGAAACAGCAGATCCAGAAGCGCTAAACTGAGAATAGCTGAAAAGATATAAAATGGAGACAAAGAAAGAGATGCCTGTACAGGAGAAGAACGGAGAGGGCTTTGTAAAAAGTCTTTTCAGCGGGTCACTGGTAAGTGAGAAGTTGATCCTTGGCAATCTTGGGTTTATACTTATGCTGACATTGATTGGCGCAATTTATATAGCAAACAGGTTTCATGCTGAAAAGACAATCAGGCGTATCGACCAGTTGCAGGATGAGGTTAAGGAACTGCGTTCAGAGGCGATGTCAACCTCGGCTGAGTTGATGTATATCAGTAAGCAGAGTACAGTGCAGAGGCTTGTAAAGGAGAGGGCCCTGGGGCTTAACGAATTAAAAGAACCACCATATAAACTGATAGTTAAGGATTAATCAATGGCATTAAGAGATGAAATAGTATGGAAAGGCGGGATAATCTATATTATGATCATTCTGTTTGGCGCTGCAATCCTTGCAAGAATCATTATTATCCAGTATGTCGAGGGAGACGAATGGGCTGAACTGGGAGAAAAATTTATTTATCGTACTAATGATGTTCCCGCAAACAGGGGAGACATACTTGCCGATGATAACAGGATCCTTGCCAGTTCTGTACCCTATTATACGATCTATATGGATACCCGCAGTACGGGTATGAAAGCAGATGTGTGGTCAGGAGGAATTGATGGCTTATCAGAAGGACTGGCAGAAGTAGTGGGACTAAAATCCCGCTCAGGGTGGAAAATCGATTTAACACAGGCAAGACTCAGGGGAGACCGGTTTTATCTCATTAAGAGAAGGGTAAGCTACAGTGACCTTAAGAGGCTAAGTAAATTATCTGTTTTCAGGGAGGGTCGTTATAAGGGAGGATTGATAGCCGAACCTGAAAATAGAAGAATATTGCCCCACATAATACTGGCGAGCAGAACAATAGGCTACCTTACAAAGGGATCTTCGGGTAATGTTGTCGGACTGGAAGGAGCTTACGACAAGGAACTTACAGGAATAAACGGTTCGGTACTGAAACAGAGGCTTACCGGCGGAGCATGGATGCCGGTAAACGATAAGAATTCTGTCGAACCACGCGATGGGAATGATATAGTAACAACAATAGATATTGATATTCAGGATGTAGCAGAGAATGCTCTCCTGAAACAACTGCAATTGCATGATGCTCACCACGGGGTAGCAATATTGATGGAGGTTGTTACGGGGGATTTAAAAGCGATTGTTAATCTCGAACTTGGGAAAGATGGTAAGTATCATGAATCATATAATTATGCTATAGGCGAAAGCACCGAACCCGGATCGACATTTAAACTCCCGGTATTTATTATTGCTCTGGAGGATGGAGTTGTGGAACTGAATGATACAATTGATACAGGGGAGGGAGAGGTTCAATACTACGATAAGGTTATAAAGGACAGTCACCGGGGAGGCTATGGTAAAATTACGGTCAGGGAGGTTTTCGAGAAATCATCAAACGTTGGTACCTCGATGATCATTAATGAGAACTACAGAGAGAGACCCGGCGATTTTGTAGACCGGCTTTATCGAATGGGCCTGAATGAAAAGACCGGTATTGAAATACGGGGAGAAGGAACCCCGCTAATAAGGTACCCTGGTGATAAATACTGGTCGGGAATATCACTTCCTATGATGTCGCATGGATATGAGGTGCAGTTAACCCCGTTACAAACCTTAACATTTTATAATGCAGTTGCCAATAACGGCAGAATGATGAAACCCCGTATTGTAAAAGAGATCAGGTATCATGGTGAGACAATAAAAAGGATCGAAACAACCGTATTGAAACCATCAATATGCTCAAGATCCACAATAGTCAGGGCTAAACAACTGCTTGAGGGTGTGGTTACCAATGGAACAGCTAAGAATCTTGATAATGAGACTTATAAGATAGCCGGCAAAACCGGAACTGCACAAATTGCCAATGAGAAATATGGTTATAAACATGGGGGCAGGGTTTCATATCAGGCTTCATTTGTGGGGTATTTTCCGGCTGATGAACCGGTTTATTCATGTATTGTGGTTGTAAACGCTCCATCTAATTCGGTCTATTATGGTAACCTGGTAGCCGGTCCGGTTTTTAAGGAAATTGCAGATAAAGTATATGCTACCGCGTTTTACAGGAAACTTATTTCAGAAGGGTCACCTGCCGGGGAAATACCTGCTGTAAAAAAAGGTTATGGAAAAGATGCCCGACGAGTGCTGGCGGAGCTTGGTGTAATAGCAAAATCAGATATCAGTAACGAATGGATTGCTCCGGTAAGAAAAAACGACACACTTCTTTTTAACGAATTCAGAATAATTAATAACCTGGTTCCTGATGTTACCGGAATGGGGTTAAGGGATGCTCTGTTCCTTCTGGAGAATTCAGGAATGATAGTAGAGGTTTCCGGAAGAGGTCGTGTTGTCAGGCAATCGCTTCGCCCGGGAACAAGAATAATAAGGGGATCAAAAATAAAACTTGACATGAGTATTTGAATGAGACTACTTACAGAAATAACAGATAAAATTGAGTTGGTTAACCTGATCGGTGATCCCGGAAGGACAATCCGGAATATCTGCTTTGATTCAAGGGACGCTGGCAGGGGAGATCTGTTTATTGCTGTTAAAGGAACTATAACAGATGGCCATAATTATATTGATAACTCTCTGAAATCCGGCGTAACAGCCGTAATCTGTGAAATACTCCCTGAAAATCCCAGTACTGATATTTGCTGGGTGGTGGTTGAAGACTCTGCGCTTGCTCTTGGAGAGGTCGCTTCACTATTCTATGATTCCCCCTCCGGGAAAATGAAATTGGTTGGTATTACAGGCACAAATGGAAAAACAACTGTCGCTACCCTGCTTTATAACCTTTTTATGGAGCTGGGGTATAAATGCGGACTTATTTCCACCATAGGTAACTATATTATTAAAAAGGAAATTCCGGCTACCCATACTACACCGGATTCGATTCAGCTTAACCGGATGATGTCTGAAATGGTTGATGCCGGTTGCGATTATCTTTTTATGGAGGTTAGTTCACATGCAGTGGATCAGAAAAGGATAGCGGGACTGGAATTTGATGGGGCACTGTTTACCAACCTTACTCATGACCACCTCGATTACCATAAAACTTTTGATAACTACCTGATAGCTAAAAAGAGATTTTTTGATTCGCTTTCTCACGGTTCATTCGCCCTGGTAAACAGCGATGACAAAAACGGACAGGTGATGCTTCAGAATTGCACCGCCCGAAAATATACCTTCTCCGTAAGGGGGATGGCAGATTACCGATGCAGAATACTGGAGCAACGGTTTGAAGGAATGCTGATAAGGATTGACGACACTGAAGTATCGACAAGGTTTATAGGTGATTTTAATGCCTCAAACCTTCTCGCTGTTTATGGGACAGCCCTTCTTCTTGGTGCGGCAAAAATTGAGATACTGACAACAATCAGCAAGCTTTACCCTGCGCCTGGACGATTAGAGATTATTAGATCTGCAACAGGCAAAACGGCTATTGTTGACTATGCTCATACCCCCGATGCGCTCAGAAATGTTATTGCGGCTATTAACAGGATAGAGTTTGCCGGGAACCTGATAACTGTAGTTGGGGCGGGAGGAGACCGGGACAGGGGTAAGAGAGCCGTAATGGCCGGGATAGCTGTGGCTGGGAGTGAAAGGATAATTTTTACCTCCGATAATCCAAGAAATGAAGATCCTGACAGGATACTTGATGATATGATGGATGGTGTAGGCATGGAGAGCAATCATAAGGTTCTCAGGATAAAAGAGAGAAGAGAGGCGATTAAAACAGCTGTAATGCTCGCAACTGATGATGATATAATTCTAATCGCAGGGAAGGGTCATGAAACATATCAGGAGACAAATGGTGTCCGTACCTGTTTTGATGACAGAGAGGAGATCAGGAAAATATTCGGATTGAAACAAAAAAACAGGGAATAATGCTATACTATCTTTTTAAATACCTGAATGAGCTTAATATACCGGGTGCCGGGATGTTCGAATATATCTCTTTCAGATCGGCAGCAGCAGTTATTACATCTCTGATAATCTCTCTGATAATAGGTAAAAAAATAATAAGACGCCTGCAACTGATGCAAGTGGGTGAGGTAGTGCGGAACCTCGATCTTGAAGGACAGGCTGCAAAAGAGGGAACACCATCTATGGGAGGGATAATCATTATCCTTTCTATTATTATTCCTACGTTGCTGTTTGCCAGACTCGACAATATATATGTAATACTGATGCTTATTACAACACTCTGGCTGGGAATGATCGGTTTCGTAGATGACTATATTAAGATATTTAAAAAGAATAAGAAGGGTCTTGCAGGCAGATTTAAGATCATTGGACAGGTATCCCTTGGACTTATTGTAGGTATTACACTATTCCTGAGTGATGATGTAGTAATAAGAGAAATATCATGGGTTGATGCTCCTGTTACAGCAGATGTAATTAAAGTGCCGGAACCTTTAAATCAACAACAACTACTCAATTATTCTTCCAAAGATATAAAGGGAACACAAACAACTATCCCTTTTGTAAAAAATAATGAGTTTGATTATTCCTGGCTGGTTCCGTTCGTTGCCAAGGATAAAAGACAGCCATGGGGCTGGCTTGTATTTGTAGTTGTGGTGATATTTATTGTGGTAGCTGTTTCGAACGGCGCTAACCTGACTGATGGCCTGGACGGTCTGGCAACAGGGACTTCAGCGATAATTGGTGTAACCTTAGGGATACTGGCTTACGTCTCGGGTAACATTATATACTCTGATTACCTGAACATTATGTATATACCACTAACCGGTGAACTGGTGATATTTGCCAGTGCCTTTATCGGAGCAACAATCGGTTTCCTTTGGTATAATTCATACCCTGCCCAGATTTTTATGGGAGATACGGGAAGTCTGACAATTGGAGGAATCATTGCAGTATTCGCAATTATTATCAGGAAGGAGTTATTAATTCCAATTTTTTGCGGGGTGTTTTTTGCCGAAAGTCTTTCTGTAGTGATTCAGGTTGCGTGGTTTAAGCGTACCCGTAAAAAGAGAGGTGTGGGCAAGAGAGTTTTCCTGATGGCCCCGTTGCATCACCATTTCCAGAAAAAAGGATTTCCCGAATCAAAAATAGTGATCCGGTTTTGGATTGTGGCGGTTTTACTTGCTGTGTTGAGTATTGTAACACTTAAGATTAGATAAGGTTGATAAAGTAGTGAAAGAGAGAGTTGTCATATTAGGAGCAGGAGAGAGTGGTACCGGGTCGGCAGTGCTGGCGATGGTAAAGGGACACACTGTGTTTGTTTCCGATATGGGAATTATCAAAGATCAATACAAGTCAATACTTGATGCCGAAGGTATTGAATATGAGGAGAAGGATCATTCATACGGCAGGGTGACCGATAGTGACCTGATAATAAAAAGTCCCGGAATAGCTGATGATTCAGATATAGTTAAGGAAGCGAAGAAAAGAGGTATTCCGGTTATATCCGAAATAGAATTTGCAGGGAGATATACAGATGCATTTAAGATTTGTATAACAGGTAGTAACGGTAAGACAACAACAACCGGACTGATATACCATATCCTGAAAACAGCCGGATTGAATGTGGCAGTTGCCGGAAATGTAGGAGAATCATTTGCGATGCAGGTGGCCCGGAAAAATGTCGATTATTATGTAATTGAACTGAGTAGTTTCCAACTCGACGGGATGTATGAATTTAAGGCAGATATATCGGTGCTTTTAAATATTACACCTGATCATCTTGATCGCTATAATCACTTATTTGATAACTATATAAGATCCAAATTCAGGATTATTAATAACCAGGACGATAACGGATATTTTATCTATTGGGCAGACGATCCGGTTATTACCAATGTAATTAATAGAGAAAAGATTGGCGCGAGACTAATGCCTTTCTCCCTTACCAGAAGAGAAGGGATGGCAGCCTTTATCGATGATAATAAGATTAATCTGTTGGTTAACAATAATAAAGAGACCATTATGACAATACATGATCTGGCATTAAAAGGACGGCATAACAGTTATAATTCTATGGCGGCAGCAATAGCAGGCAAGATTGTAAACATCCGGAAAGAGACGATAAGGCAGTGCCTGTCAGACTTTGCAGGTGTTGAGCACAGGCTCGAATCAGTGATTTCAGTACACGGGATAAACTTTATTAACGATTCGAAGGCTACAAATGTAAATTCAACATGGTATGCACTTGAATGTATGTCAGGCGAGATCGTATGGATCGCCGGTGGTGTGGATAAGGGAAATGATTATTCTGAATTGTTTGAGATAGCAGGGAAAAAGATTAAAGCTATAGTCTGCCTTGGAAAAGATAATGAAAAGATAAAAAAATCATTCGATGGGATTGTTAACACGATAGTTGAAACAGATTCAATGGATGAGGCAGTTAAGTCAGCCTATTACCTTGCTTCAAAAGGCAATACGGTACTGCTTTCACCTGCTTGTGCGAGTTTTGACCTGTTCACCAATTATGAAGATAGAGGGCGAAAATTTAAAGAAGCTGTAAGAAACCTGTAAGATGAGATGATGAGATGATGAGTAACTTTTTTAACGACATATTTAAAGGCGACAGGGTTATATGGGGACTGATCGTAGTTTTTATGATCTATTCCCTGCTGGCTGTTTACAGCTCCTCTGTCAGTATTGCATTTTCCCGTCACGGAGGGGATACCACATTCTTTTTGAAATCACAGGGAATGATGTTGCTGTTCTGCCTTTTTATTATAATTGTTACACATCAGTTGCCTTATAGGATATATTCTTCACTTGCCGGAATTTTTGTTCTTGCATCCATAATTTTGCTAATCCTTACCCTGATATTCGGAGTAAGGATTAATGAGGCGGTAAGGTCGATCACACTTCCCGGTACCGGATTTCGGATCCAGACATCAGATCTGGCAAAAGTGGCCCTGGTGATCTATTTTGCCAGAATGCTTTCGATTCACCAACATAACCTGAAAGATTTTAAACTTGTAACAAGGATTTTTTTACTGCCTCTTGCTATAGTAGCAGCATTGATCCTGCCCGAAAACCTCTCTACAGCTCTGCTGATATTCGGAATATGCATGATCATACTTTTCATCGGACGTGTTCCTCTGAAATTTATCATAGCGTGGATTGGTCTGGCTATTGCAGCGGTTATACTGTTTGCACTATTGCTTGATGCTGTTACTCATGCAAACAGGGTATCAGTGTGGAAGGCAAGGATTGAAAATTTTGTATCAGGGGAGGAGAACCCCGATGGTGATTATCAGGCCAACCAGGCAAAAATAGCGATTGCTACAGGCGGACTTATCGGTAAAGCTCCCGGAAACAGTGTGCAACGGAATATGCTCCCACAGTCAAATTCTGATTTTATTTTCGCGATAATAATTGAAGAGTATGGATTACTCTTCGGAGCACTGCCTATTCTGTTTGCGTACATAGTGCTGCTGTTCAGGGGTATTGCAATAGCGCGAAAGTGCGAAACAGCATTTCCGGCGTTTCTGGTACTCGGACTTACAATAATGATAGTAATACAGGCTATGCTGAATATGGCCGTAGCAGTGGGGCTTTTTCCGGTTACCGGACAAACCCTGCCGATGATTAGCTGGGGAAGGACATCCATGTTGGTAACAAGCTTTTCTCTTGGTGCAATTCTGGGAGTAAGCAGAGTAGTAAAAGCGAGGGCAAATAATGAGGAACTCAGTGATGATGAAGTTGAAGCAGAAGAAGATGGTGTGATATATGAAGGAGCAACAACATAAAAGAGTAATTATTAGCGGAGGCGGGACAGGCGGACACATATTTCCGGCGATCTCCATAGCTAATGCTCTTCGGCAAGCCAACCCGGAGATAAAGATTCTGTTTGTTGGTGCTGAAGGCAAAATGGAGATGGAGAAGGTGCCTGCAGCGGGGTACGAGATAGTCGGACTTCCGGTGGCCGGACTTATTCGCAGCTTTTCACTGAAGAATGTTTCAGTAATCTCCAGGCTGTTCAGGAGCTTAAGAATGGCATCAGGGATAATAAGGGATTTTTGTCCGAACGTTGTTGTTGGTGTTGGTGGATATGCCAGTGGTCCTGTTCTGAGACAAGCAGGGAGGATGGGAATTCCTACCCTTATCCAGGAGCAGAACAGTTATGCAGGTGTTACTAACAAACTGCTTGCCAGACGGGCAGCAAAAATATGCGTGGCATATGATGGGATGGAGAGATATTTTCCTGCAGATAAGATTGTTTTTACAGGGAATCCGGTACGACAGGATATTTTAGTTGGTGATGAAAAGATCATTGCCGGTCTTGATTACTTCGGACTGAAAAAAAACAGGCCTGTACTTCTTGTTCTTGGCGGGTCGCTCGGATCAGCAACAATCAACAGAACAATCGGATCTGGTATTGAGAAACTAAAAGAGAATGGTTTCCAGGTGATATGGCAGACAGGCAAATATTATTATGAAAAGATAAGTAGCGAATTTGGTGTGTCCGGCGATGACTATAAAATAATGGGGTTTATCGACAGGATGGATCTTGCATATTCTGTCTCGGATATTATTATTTCAAGAGCCGGGGCGGGTACGATATCCGAATTATGCCTTACAGGAAAACCTGTAATACTCGTTCCTTCTCCCAATGTGGCAGAGGATCACCAGACAAGGAATTCACAGGCTCTGACCGGCAGGAATGCAGCTTTAATGGTTAGTGATATTGAAGCTCCCGCAAAGCTGGTTGATACTGTAATAGACCTGAACAATGATTTAGAGATAAAAACTGATTTAAGTAAGAACATTGCTGCAATGGCTATATATGATGCAGATAGCAGGATATCGGATGAGATAATGAACCTGACCGTATGAAAGAGTTTGTAAACATAGAGAACTTCTATTTTGTTGGCATAGGGGGGATAGGAATGAGCTCCCTGGCGCGTTATGTCATCCTGGGAGGGTATAATGTTGCCGGTTATGACAGAAAAGAGAGTGATATTACAAAGGATCTTGTGATGGAGGGATGTAACATCTCGTATGCTGATGACACAGATACAATACCAGAATCTGTAGTGGCAGACAGCACTGCAACAGTAGTTATATATACTCCGGCTATTCCGGCAGAAAACAATATCCTTTCATTTTTCAGGGACAGGGGATATATATTAATAAAGAGAGCAGAACTGCTTGGGAAAATCTCCGGAGAGAGCAACAATATTGCCATTGCAGGAACTCACGGCAAGACGACAGTTACCACTCTTACTGCTCACCTGCTGAAACAATCATCTCTTGATTGCACTGCTTTTCTGGGCGGAATATCCAGGAATTATATGACAAATATGTTGACGGGCACTGGGGATATAACTGTAATGGAAGCCGACGAATTCGACAGGTCTTTTCATAATCTCACTCCCCGCCTGGCACTTATTACTTCTATTGACGCCGACCATCTTGATGTTTATGGAAACTACGGGGAGGTAGTGAATTCCTATAACAGGTTTGCAGAGAAAATATTGAAAGGAGGCAGCCTGGTACTCAATGATAAGATCAGAGATAAGATCAGAACAATCGAGGGTGTAACATATTATACTTATGGATTTGAGAAATCTTCTGATTTCAGGATCAATAACCTGAAAAAGAAGGAGGAGGCTTATGTTTTTGACCTGGTAACCCCGGAAGGAATTATCAAAGACGTTATTTCACTATCTCCGGGGAGGGCAAATCTCGAGAATATTATTGCCGGAATGGCACTTGCATTATTGTCGGGTGCAACAGAAGATGAGTTGAAAAAGGCATTAGTCCACTATAAAGGGGTTGTAAGGCGTTTCGATATAAGGATAAACACGTCTGAAATTGTATATATCGATGATTATGCACACCACCCGCGGGAACTGGACTTTATTACTGAATCTGTTCGCGATCATTATGGCAATCGTAAAATTACAGCAGTATTTCAGCCACACCTGTTTACCCGCACTCGCGATCATGCTGCCGGTTTTGCTGAATCTCTCGACAGGTTCGACAGGGTGATCCTGTTACCTGTTTATCCGGCAAGAGAAGAGCCGGTTGAGGGAGTCAATTCAGGGATGATCCTTGATAAAATGAAACTTGATGATAAAGTTGTAGTTGAAAAGGAGAAACTGCTTCATCATCTTGAGAAACTGAATATTGAAATATTACTGACAATGGGCGCCGGCGATATTGATTCCCTGGTTAAGCCAATAGAGATAATGCTAAAACAGAGAGTAAGTTGAAAAGGTTAAGAAAAATATGGTGGACCCCCTTTGTGTTATATGTGATTCTAACACCTGCTTTTATGTCTGAAAGGGTATACAATACAAGTTGCAGGAAGATTGAAGTTGCAATTAAAGATTCACTCACAGGCATGTTTGTTACCGGTGATGCAGTTTTTTCACTTGTTCAGAATGATAATAACAGAATTCTCGGGGAAATGATTGGGAATGTGAATATAGAGGAGATTGAGAACAGGGTAATGCAGATAAGAGAACTTGAGTGTGCAGAGGTTTACAGAACTATAGATGGGATTTTGCATATTGATGCCGACCAGAGAGATCCCATAATGAGAATTATGACCAATTATGGGAATAATTATTTCATTGATAATAATGGTATAATAATCCCATATAAGGAGGGGTATTCTCCCCGCCTGATTATTATTTCAGGGAATGTCTCCATTTCCGACAGCTCAGTGATTTCAGGAAGTCTTGATTTTACCAGGTCAGGCGAAACATTGAAGAGAATCTATGATCTGGTATCTTTTATAAGGGAGGATATTTTCTGGGAGAGTCAGATCGAGCAGATATGGGTAACTGAAAAAAGGGAGTTTGAACTTATTCCAAGGGTTGGAAACCATCTTATCAGGTTTGGCAGGGGTGACAACATTGACGGAAAATTCAGAAACCTCGAAGCGTTTTACAGGAACGCCCTGCCCCTTGCAGGATGGGACAGTTACAAAGTGATAAATTTAAGGTATGACGGACAGATTGTATGTAAAAAAAGATAGTAGTAAAAGTTAACCATATTATAATAATATTATGAAGCAGAGAGAACAGTATGTTGCAGCAGTTGACATTGGAACAACAAAGATAGTTTCCATTGTCGGTAAGAAAAATGAAAATGGCAAGATTGAAATCCTCGGATTAAGCAAGGCTCCTTCTAATGGTGTAAAAAGGGGTGTGGTTTTAAATATTGAGGAGACGGTTAACGCCATTAATAAAACTGTTGAGGATGTCCAGGGCAGATCCGAAATTGCTTTTTCTGATGTATTTGTTGGTATAGCCGGCCAGCATATCAAAAGTATGAAAAGCCGTGGATATATCAACAGGGACTCCAGTGATGACGAGATCCGGAAAGAGGACGTCTTCAATCTTACCCAGGATATGCATAAGATCCCAATTGAGATTGGGGAGGAGATTATCCATGTGATTCCCCAGAACTTCATTGTTGATAACGAGACGGGGGTGAAAAATCCGATTGGAATGTGTGGCCGGCGGCTTGAAGCCAATTTCCATATCGTTATCGGACAGGTCGCTTCGGCAAAAAATATTGAAAAGTGCATCAAAAAAGCAGGTTTGAATGTTAAAGATCTGATACTTGAACCGTTAGCTTCATCTGATGCTGTGTTGACCGATGACGAGAAAGAGGCTGGTGTGGTTCTTGTAGATATTGGTGGTGGCACTACTGACGTGGCAGTCTATTATGATAAAATAATCAGACATACAGCTGTGATACCGTTTGGAGGCAACGTGGTAACCAGAGACATTAAGGAGGGATGTTCAATACTACACCGCTTTGCCGAACAGCTCAAATTGCAGTATGGTTCTGCTCTTGGTGATATAGCACCCGAAGACAAGGTGGTGTCTGTACCGGGTATAAGTGGCAGGGAGCCCAAGGAGATATCATTTAAAAGCCTTGCATATATAATTCAGTCGAGAATGGAGGAGATAATAGATGATGTTAATTTTGAAATACAATCATCAGGCTATGCTGATAAATTATCAGCAGGTGTTGTTTTGACAGGGGGTGGAGCGATGCTTAAACACCTCGCTCAACTTGTTAAGTTTAAGATGGCTATGGATGTGAGGATCGGCCTGCCTAATGAGAATCTTTCAGGTAGTTCAAAGGAGGAGATAAACCAGCCAATGTTCGCAACAAGTGTCGGACTCATAATGAGAGGATTTGATTATCTGGAGACATTCAAAACCAATTTCAATGCCGGACATAAAAGCGAAATGAGTGAAAAAGGAGGGAGTGAGTCAGAGAATGGTTCTGGTGATGATTATACCGGTGACACCGACGGTAAATTATCATGGAAAGAGAAATTTAAGAGAAGCCTTGGTAAAATGTTCGAGACTGAAGACCTGAGTATAAGTTAATATGGTATAATAGTGCAAATAACTGTTAAATATAATTGCTATGACAGAGGATCTGATGAATTTTGATCTCCCGGTTGAGAGATCGTCAATAATTAAGGTACTGGGAATTGGAGGAGGTGGCAATAATGCCGTTAATCATATGTATAACCGGGGCATTACTGATGTAAATTTTGTTGTTTGTAATACCGATGCACAGGCCCTGGCCGAAAGTCCGGTCCCGGTTAAGGTGCAGATTGGAGAAGATCTTACCGAAGGAAGAGGTGCAGGCAGTCATCCCGAGACAGGCAGGGAATCAGCTGAGGAGAACCTTGATAAGGTGATGTCGGCACTGTCAGGTAATACACGTATGATATTTTTGACAACCGGTATGGGAGGTGGAACGGGTACCGGTGCAATACCAGTTATTGCCAGGGCTTGTAAAACTTCAGGAATACTTACAATTGCTGTTGTAACAATACCGTTTAAATCGGAAGGAAAGATCAGAATAAAGAATGCTATTGAAGGAATTAATCAGCTTAAGGATCATGTAGATTCCCTGCTTGTTATTAATAACGAAAAGCTCAGGGAAATGTATGGCAACCAGAGTGTGTCGACTGCTTTTGCAAAAGCTGATGATGTGCTGACAACTGCCGTTAAGGGGATTGCAGAAATAATTACCGTTGCAGGCTATATAAATGTCGATTTTGCGGATGTTGAAACGGTAATGAAGGATTCAGGGGTTGCTGTAATGGGAACAGGATCAGCCTCCGGTGATGACAGGGCAACAGAATCTATCCGTCAGGCTATTGAATCACCACTGCTTAATTCAAGTGACATTACAGGGGCCAGGAGCATTCTTTTGAATATTTCTACCGGTACCGGAGAGAATGAACTTACCATGGATGAACTGGGCGAGATAACCGATTATTTATATGATGTTGCATCGGATGATGCTTTGATTATCCGGGGAATTTCGAAAGATGAATCTAAGGGAGGAGAGATCAGTGTTGCTGTAATCGCTACAGGTTTTGAGCCAAACAGCATACTTGAGCCATACCGGACTATTCCACAAACAGAAAAGGTTACACTTAGAGCTAACGGCGAGGTTGCCGAAACACCTGTTAACCAGCCGGGAGATCCTGAAGTTATCAAGGTAAGGAAAAAGAGGATTATCATAGATGAAGAAGAGAAGTCTCAGGGAATACTCGAATTTGATGTCATTTCCTCCGAAAAGGTATATACAGAAGATGCTGGCAAAGATAATGGTACACTCCGAAAGATAAAGCATATGCAGGATATCCTTCAAAAAGAGGGCCTGTCTGATAAAAACAAGAAAGAAAATATCGATGAGTATGAGGATGTGCCGGCTTATGTAAGGAAGAATATTAAGATTGACAAATCGGGGGATAAAAACAAATCTGAGATATCCAGGTTTACACTTTCAGATGATGATGATAATGATGAGACAAGTTTAAGGGAGGATAACGCCTATCTGAATGATAATGTTGATTAATAATATTATTGAACTTTGAATATTTATCTTTGGTTCGATGAGGAGAATACTACTGTTTTTGGTGTTTGCAGGTTTGTCATGTTTAACGAGTGCACAGGACGACTCGGTTAAAGTTGGCCATATAACAAGGCAGTTTACATTGTCAGACGACTATACCGGGATAGTGAATGTTAGCCTTGATACAATACTTACCGGTTTTCATGAATATAAAGTTACTGACAAAATCAATCCATTTTATCTCTCTCTTGGTAATCATGGTCTCCCTATCGAGGAGTATGACTTTTTTTCCCGCACAAAGAATCCTGATGAGTTTCTTTATCGTCATTATAAACCTTATATGCACCACCTGGGGAATAGAATGTTTATAGATACTCATGTACCGTTTTCAGAAATTGTCTGGTCTTATGGAGGTAAAAGAGCAACGTCTGAACAGACATTTCGTGTCAGGTATTCACAAAATGTAAACAGCTACTTAAATGTTGGATTAGATCTTGGTATAATCTACAGCCTTGGTCAGTATAGTTACCAGAAAACAAACGACAGATCTTTTACATTGCATACATCATATATAAAGAAGAAATATAATTTGTTTGCTGCATTGAGCATGAATAATTTTTTTGTGCAGGAAAACGGTGGACTGGATGATAGTACACAGTTGGGAACTATTCCTACCCGTGACCTTCCCGTACGCCTGGGGGGATTGAGTGAAGCTCTTTCGACCATGAAAAACAAGAACCTGCTGCTTGTCCAGAAGTATAATATCGGCAAATCCGGTGATGGTGCTGAATCCTCTGAGATAAGCGAAAATGAAAAAAACGGAGGTGTAAAAGGTACTATTACCCATATTTTCACAATAGAGAGTGTCAGGAAATTTTACGATGATAAAAACCCCTCCGGTGAGTTCTATGATACTACCTATATTACGAATGATATTGATAACAAGGTTGCTACTCATGACTCAGTCTATTCAAGGCTTATCCGGAACACCCTGAGATTTGATTTTAAAACAAGTGAGACCGCAAAATTCAGACTCGGAATTGGTGTTGGAGCGATGAATGAGCTTAATTTATACAGCCAGGTTATCCCCACTCATGATTCACTGTTTGCCGATACAGCACAATGGGAAAACAGCTCAAATGCCCTGGTGGGAAAAGTGTTTGGTAATATCGGAGATAATTTTGGATGGAGTGCTAACGGGGAGCTGTACCTG
Organism: Bacteroidales bacterium; assembly: GCA_030596125.1. GTDB lineage: Bacteria > Bacteroidota > Bacteroidia > Bacteroidales > VadinHA17 > JAUVKT01. The sequence continues at coordinate 34,611 of JAUVKT010000001.1, forward strand.
TCGGGTTACAGGAGCGGAGATATGGAGGTAAGCGGAGCCATCAGTAAAAGTTTTGGCGAAGGGGAGGGTAAGTCTGATCTGGTTGCAAGGGGATCAATTAATAATACCACACCCTCGTGGTGGATTAAACAGTGGGGCAGTAACCATTTTGAATGGAACAATGATTACGACAGGGAGCTTAGAGTTAACCTTGGAGGCAGTTTCAATATTCCCAAACGGATGCTTTACCTGGATGCAGACTATGCACTGTTAACCAATTATATCTATTTTAACAATTTTGCTGTTCCTGAGCAGTTTGCCGGATCTTTGTCGGTAATTTCAATCAGGCTGAATAAAGATTTTAAATTCTGGAGATTCAGGCTTAATAACAGAATACTCCTGCAGCAGTCATCCAAAACAGAAATACTCGACCTGCCTGCATTGGCAATTAAGAGTTCGTTTTTCTTCAATCAGCAGATCAATTTCAAATCTACAGGCGGACGACTGGATATCCAGTTGGGTGTTGAGGCTCTCTATTATACCGAATACCATTCATCATATTACATGCCTTCAACAGGAGTTTATTACAGGCAGAACGAAACAACAACCGGCAATTACCCATTTATTAATGCCTTTCTGAATGTAAGGCTTAAGCGTACCAGGTTCTTCTTTGCATTTGACCATGTGAACCACGATATGATGGGGACCAACTACTATATGGTAACAGGTTATCCAATGAATGTACGAACATTCAAATATGGCATAGCATGGACGTTTTATAATTAAAATTGTATATTTGCCCCGCTTTTTTGCAAAACGAAAAAGCATACGTTGAACTAAATCAGCTATTTTGATAACCAGAATATTATCTGTTTTTATATTTCTTATACTTACCGCCCTCTCCTGTAATCAGGATCCCAGCACTTCAGCCGGTTCAATGATAATTCACCGTGACCTTATACAGTTAAGGGAACGGGGAAAGATCGTGGCAATAACCGATTTCAATTCTACAAGCTATTTTATTTACAAGGGCGAGCCTATGGGTTTTCAGTATGAGTTGCTCCAGACTTTTGCCGATTATATTCAGCTTGAACTTGAGATTATAACAGAGAATGATCTTAATGTATCTTTCGAAATGCTCAACAGGGGGGATGCCGATCTGCTGGCATTTAACCTGTCAATAAACAATGAGCGAAAAGACAAGATTCTCTTTTCAGACCCTATTGGTTATACCAGACAGGTGCTTGTACAGCGCAGGCCCGAAAACTGGCTTGAAATGACCCGTGATGAACTGGATAAGATTCTGATAAGGAATCAACTTGATCTGGCCGGGAAAACAGTTTATGTTCAGAGTGGTTCATCATTTGCCCAACGTTTACGAAACCTGCAGGATGAGATAGGCGATTCAATTCACATTGTTGAGGTGCCAATGGAAGTAGAGAAGCTGATAACACTTGTTGCCGAAAAGGAGATCGATTATACCGTGTGTGATGAGAATGTTGGTCTGGTTAACAGGACCTATTACTTTAATCTCGATGTCGGCACACCAATAAGTTTTCCACAGAATTATGCCTGGGCAGTACGAAAAACCGGTTCAGTTGAGATGGTTTCTGCTCTTAATAGCTGGATAAAAACGTTTAAGGGTTCATCACAGTATGCACTGCTGTATGCTAAATATTTTAAGAATAACCGCTCCAGACGAATAGTTGCAAGTGATTCTTATTCTCTGTTAAGTGGCAGAGTCTCAGAATGGGATACCTATTTTAAACAATATAGTGATACTATAGGGTGGGACTGGAGACTGCTTGCGTCACTTGTGGCACAGGAATCCAGGTTTGATCCGGGTGTGACGTCCTGGGCGGGAGCGTATGGGTTAATGCAGCTGATGCCTTCCACCGGCTATCTTTTTGGTATTGATGTTACTTCTACGCCTGAAAATAATATCAGGGCCGGAATAAAGTATATCAATTGGCTGCAGGATATGTTTGAAGATAAAGTGCCGGATGAACAGGAGAGAATGAAATTTATACTCGCTGCCTATAATGTTGGTCCCGGTCATGTACTTGATGCCAGACAACTGGCAAGAAAAAATGGAAAGGATCCCGAATTGTGGGATGGGAATGTTGCTTATTATCTGTTAAGAAAATCTGATCCTGAGTATTATCGCGACCCTGTTGTGGAACATGGATTTTGCAGGGGTGATGAACCGTATAATTATGTTATTGAGATACTTGACAGGTATGAACACTATTCAAATTTTATTCCGGAAGAATAATCCCTTTTCCTTAATGTCCGCCTGCCTGGTAGATCCAGAAGATTCCAACCAGTACGGCTGCTGAGCTTCCTGCAACCCTGACAGCCAGGAGCAATTTCTTCTGATTCCCGGAAGCAACACTTTGAGAGACAAAACCCATTATTACTGAGTATGCTACCATAGTAATAATAGTACCCACACCGAAGCCGATTATGTAGCTTGCTGCATCTGCCATTGTTGGGAGAGCCAGACTGGGAAGTATGCCTATCAGATGAGAGACCCCGGCCAGGCCATGAATCAAACCAACCCCCAGCGCTGTCCACGAATCGTTTTTCCCGGTAAAAACATGTTTATGCGGAGTGTGAGAAAAAATCCTGTAAAAAACCCATATACCAATAAGAATCAACAGTATACCTACTATTTTTTCACTATAGGATGAGATGATCTCAACAGGAATAAGATCTCTGAAAAAGATAAACAGGGCACCTATCATAAAAACACCTAGTGTATGTCCCAGTCCCCAGGAAAATCCAATAAGCCAGGATTTTTTCTTTCCTTCAATTGCAAGAGGAGTTACCGCAGCCAGATGATCCGGCCCTGATATAACATGCAGTGAACTTGCAGCAAGGCCTGTAAGGAAGTAGATAATCATTATTCTCAATTTTGCCGAAAGATAGACAAAAATATTATCCTGTTGAGTATAGTTGGTTGTTATCCTGGTGAAAGCTCTATTTATGGAATTTACGCACAAAACCTTCGATCTCAGGAACCCCTCCCTGGTATACGAGATACCCGTTATAGGGTTCACGTTCGGTTATTTCACTATTTACAGGAGTAAGCATGATTCTTTTAATCTCTTCCGGGTCATCTGTTTGTCCCATAGCCCAGCCAAGCTTAACCCAGGCAACTTCGGGAAGCATATTAGCAAGGGGTGTAACCCCAAGAGCTATCATATCCCGTCCGGTTTCATACACAAACATATGAACATATCCCCAAATAGTCTGAAGTGTCATAAACAGCTGGACCCCTTTATCCGTTGCTCTTTGAAGGGCAGGATATAGCTCTTTGTTGACATGACCCAGGCCGGTGCCAATAATAATAATACCCTTATACCCCAGATCAACCAGGCTGTCGATAATTTCGGGTTTCATATTGGGATAATAATAGATCATTGTAACCTTTTCGGAGAAGTAAGGAAAGATTTTTACATTTTTATCCTTACGCCGGTGATTATACTCTTTCTTAATATGTATGATCCCGTTTTTTGTGACAGTTGCCACAGGAGTGTCTCCGATCGACCTGAATGTTGAGCGATATGAACTGTGCATCTTCCTGACCCTGGTACCACGATGTAAAAATCCATATTCATCAGATGTCGGGCCAAACATACAGACAAGAGTCTCAGCAATATCGCCATGAGCAGCAGCGTATGAAGCGTGAATCAGATTGAGGGCCGCATCGGATGATGGACGGTCTGAAGATCTTTGTGATCCTACAAGAATTATCGGAACAGGGGAATCCTGTACCATAAATGAGAGGGCCGCAGCTGTATGGTGCAGAGTATCGGTCCCATGACCGATCATAATTCCATCTATCCCATTTTCAATTTCGTGTCCGATTGCTTTGGCAAGAGTGATATACTGTTTGGGCCCCATATTTTCACTAAACACGGCAAACAGCTTTTCGGTATCAATATTGCATACATCGGCAAGTTCCGGTACAGCACCGTAAAGTTCGCCCGGCGAAAATGCGGGGATAACAGCACCTGTACGATAATCGAGTCGTGAGGCTATGGTGCCACCCGTACCAAAAAGTTTAACAGTAGGTTTATCATCAGAATAAGGGAACTCCTTTTCAGGGATCTTATAGTTTGCTTTCTGATAGCCTGTCTCTTTCATGGAGGTTATGGTGGCTACATCAATTCCTATATTATAGCCTGTCTCTATCTTGAGTACAATATGCAGATCATCATCATTCTCGGCGCGTGGCAAAACGGTTCCGGTAAAAATTCCCCTGGTAGTATCTATTATAGTCTGCCCCCATACTCTGACATTATATTTTTTCAATATTTCAAGAGCGGCTCCTTTATATCCCTGGAATATATCTTCTGACATATCAGCTATTTTTTTGTAATTATTTTCTGTTCTATTTGCTTACTTAGCAATGCAAGATCGACATTACCAATTGCCTGCCTTCTTACCTGTCCCATTAACCAGTTAACTTCAACATCTTTTCCATTTGACAACTTTATATCGAGAAATTTCTTATAAAGAAAATCGAGTGGGGCAAGAAGGTCGTCCATACTTTTCCTTTTGAAGTTCAGGGTTGTAAGTATCGACTCATACCTCATCTTTGGATGCTCATACAGAATTTTGATCATCGGTCCTGCAATATTGGGATCAAGATCCTCTTCACGGATGTAGGTAAATAGTTTTCTAATAATATTATAGCTAAAATCTTTATGGGCCTTTTTCTTTCCCTCAATGTTTTTAAATGTCTGAGCCAGGAAGGTGCCGATAAATTTGAGATCAAACCTGTTTTTGGCCGATAATTCTTCAATAAGAGGTATCATATTCTTGCTAAGCAGGTACTTAAATGAATCACCGGGGATTCCCCATTTTTTCAACTGTGCAAACCTTGCAGATATTAATACCGGCAAATTCTCGCCCAGTTTGTTAATATATTTATTATCCAGGGGAATCGGAAGAGAGTCGGTGTCGGGATACATTCTGTCGCTGCCTGGAAGTACCCGTTCAAATATTGTTGTCCCATCTTCAAATGATTTTCTGGTCTCCGGAGGGACACCGGCAAAAGCCATTATTATTCGTTCCTCTATTGTCTCAATTGCTGTAGGGATATCGTCGGCCGGTCCCCACAGGATCATCTGGGCATCATTGACCGAGGCGGTGAAAAGCTCAGCAATCATATTCCACTCTTTAGCACTGAGTGATGGATCCAACTCTTCGGAATGGGTCATGTTGGGTTTTTCTATGCAGGCAATCACCTTTAACCTGTTGGTAAGTTCGTCAGCGAACAGATGGCCCGGTTGGGTAAAATGAGACATTATTCCATTCAGTAGCGGAAGATTCATTGCAATGACCTTGTAACCATTGTCAAGAGATTCCTTAACAGGCTTGAAAAGCAGCGGGATGTCTGTAAATGTTATCTCCCTGGTTTTTGATTTCCACCTGCTCCCGTTTTTTAGTCTCTCTTTCAGGATGGTTCGGATCTTAAGGAGTGCATATTGTCTGAAGGCTTCATTATGTGAAAGCTTAGGTATCCAGGAGTTATGAGCAACACCTTTTATTTCAACACGGCTGCCACCTTCACAACTGACATTTACATCTTCACGACCTGCTCCGATCCCTGTTCTTACTTTCCCGGTACTTCTATTCAGGAACCTTATATATTCGGCAGCCTCGGCAAGCTCCCAGGGTGTCTCCATATCGGGATATGTGACAGTTTCGATAAGTGGCATACCAAGCCTGTCAGTCTTGAACACACGGGTATGTCCGATATCTGAAATTTCCCTGCACGAATCTTCTTCAATACTTAACTGTATAAGTCTTACTTTCTTGTTTTTTAATTCAATCTCTCCTTCAACACCCAGGATGGCTGTTCTTTGGAAGCCTGTTGGGATACTTCCATCGAGATATTGTTTTCTGGTTATATGTACCTCCCCGACAATGTTAAGTTTCGAAAGAAGTGATATCTCGAGCGCTATTCCGAGTGCCTCTTTATCGATCGGGAATGGCGGTGTATCATCCACTTCGTAGGTACATGCATTTTCATTATTTATGCGATAAACAATCTCCTTTTTTGTTTTAAATTCCATCAGAGCTGTTCCGTCATACTCGCCAAGTTCGCTGAGTGTAGGGCGCATATGTCTGATTACTTCTGCATTATAATCATCATGATCATGATAAATTCCGGCCGGGCATCTGCAAAAAAGTTTGCCTTTTGTTTTTAACTGCTGGTGGACTTCAAGTCCGGATTTAAAACCAATTCTCTTATAATCGTCTGAAGTGGCTTTTTTAATATCGACATACCCGATACTTTTCATTGTAACAGAGTAGTTCTTTTTTGCTTCAATTTTATTCATCCTGTCGTCTTTGTAACTGCCAAATTATTCAAGAATAACTAAATATCAAATATTAGTGACCGGGGATGAAATAGAATAAATTAATGATTACAATTCTTATAGTACAATTTGTATATATTATTCAGACAGGAATGCCTGATATGATTAAAATGAAGCCAAAGTGTTGAAAAAAATATTTTGAAATATTTTTAAGAATAATGTTATAAAGCAGAAAGAGCCTCAAAGAAGATTAATCGAATTTTATTGCTTTTACCGGGGTTATCCGCGATATCAGTTTCGAAGGAATAACCAGCATTACAACAATAACAGCCATTGAGCCTGCATTAAGCAACAGAATATGAAGGATATCCAGGTTGATCGGAACAGTTGTCAGATAGTAGGATGAAGGGTTCAGACTTATAAATTCAAAATGTTTCTGAAGGAGGGCGATGGTTATCCCCGTAAGGTTACCCCAGAGCAGTCCTTTTCCAATAAGGTACATCGATTGGTACATAAAGACTGTCCTGATAAGATTGTCTTCGGACCCCAGCGCTTTTAATATTCCGATCATATTTGTTTTTTCCAGGATCAGGATCAGAAGACCTGAGATCATATTAAAGCCGGCTACAAGGAGCATTAATACAAGGATAATAATAACATTGGTATCCTGGAAATTGAGCCAGTCAAAGATCTGTGGATATTTAATCCTTATGTTGGTCACCTTTAACTGTTGCTGGTCTTCCGACACTTCGTAGCCTATAGCATCTCTTACAACAAAGGTCATGAAATCGATCTCGTTAAACCTGTCGATCAAAATCTCAAAACCGCTTACCTGGTCGTTTTCCCATCCGTTTAGCCTGCGAATCTGATTGATATCACATATTACGAAGATCTTATCCATCTCCTCGATACTTGTTACATATATTCCCTTAACAGTGAATCTCCTCATACGTGGGGGGTCCTGAACAAAATACATGGCAAACTCATCATTCAGTTTCAATCCAAGCATTTCTGACACTTTTCCTGATATCAGGACAGATGAGGAGCGAATTGAATCACTGAGTGATAATACATCTCCTTCAACAAGGTTTTTACTGAAAAAGCTCCAGTCGTAATCTGTGCCAACACCTTTAAGTACAACACCCTGTATGTTATTTTCAATCTTTATTATGCCCGCCTTGGTAGCAAATACCTGGATATTAGTGAATCCTTTTATTTTATCAAGTTTTTCCGTAAAATCATGGTTAGATGAAATAGGTTCTGTTTCATAGGAGTAGTTTGAATCAAAATTCAGCACCTGGATATGACCACCAAAACCAACAATTTTATTCCTGATCTCATTTTTGAAACCGGTAAGGATCGAGAGAGCCAGGATCATAACTGCCAGTCCGAGGGCGATACCTATGATGGCAATTGTATTAATAGGTTTTGAGAATGAAGTTCCTTTGCTTCTCTCCCTGATCAGTCGTTTTGATATAAATAAGCCTGTCTTCACAAATTTGGTATAGAGTGGATAAAAATAGTAATTAATAATTAGTTTCTTTCACTAACTTTAACCTGTAAATATTGGAAGATTGCCAACTGCTTTGCCCTTCCGAAGCTTGAAACGAAGTGGAGAGCGAAGGAGGGCCAACTGCCGACTGAGGACTGCCGACTGACTTAATAGATTACATAAGTATGATAAAGAAACTTTTTTTACTGCCTGTGCTGGTTCTTTTGCTCACTGCCTGTGAAGGGAAGAACCCTCCAATAATTATTCCGGGGGCTGTTCAGATGGACCTGTACCTTCCTGTGCTGGAAGGGAGATCTGTAGCTGTGGTAGCTAACCATACAAGCATAATTAATGAAAGGCACCTGGTTGATACACTTATTTCAAGAGGAGTTAATGTTACCATGATATTCAGCCCCGAACATGGATTCAGAGGTAATGCAGATGCCGGAAGTGAGATTATTGATGGCAGGGACCGTATTACGGGCATTAAAATAGTCAGTCTGTATGGCAGCAAGAAAAAGCCGGCTGACAGTGATCTCGAAGGCGTTGATATTGTAATTTTCGATATTCAGGATGTAGGTGTCAGATTTTATACATATATATCTACAATGCAGTATGTAATGGAGTCGTGTGCAGGGAATAACATTCCCCTTGTTGTTCTTGACAGGCCAAACCCCAACGGGTTTTATGTCGACGGACCGGTACTGGACAGTGCTTTCAGATCATTTGTCGGGATGCAGCAGATCCCGGTCGTACATGGCATGACAGTGGGGGAATATGCTTTGATGCTTAATGGTGAGGGCTTGCTTGAAGGAGGGATTACCTGTAATACTGAGGTTGTCAGATGCAAAGGATATAATCATAATTACTTCTATACGGTCCCGGTGGGGCCATCTCCTAACCTTCCCAATCAGAATTCAATATATCTGTACCCTTCACTTTGTTTCTTTGAGGGCACTCCTGTTTCCTGCGGAAGGGGAACCGAATCACCTTTTCAGCTCTTTGGTCATCCCGATCTGCCCGACACCGGTTTTTCATTTACTCCTGAACCATCCAGGGGGGCAGCAAACCCAAAACTGAGTGGCCAGAAATGCTATGGTACGAACCTTACTAATGCCGGCAAAAATGGCATTGTGCCACAACCTTCACTTAACCTTAATTGGATAATTGGAGCGTATAATGATTTTCCCGATAAGGAGATATTTTTTACGGATTACTTTAATACTCTGGCCGGACAGTCGCTGTTAAGAAAGCAGATAGAATCGGGCTTGGCGCCTGATGAGATAAAAGAATCATGGAAGCCTGCTATTGCAGAATTTATGAAAATCAGAAAGAAGTATCTTCTTTATGATGATTTTGATGAAATATTATGAGTCAACTCTTCCCGGATACACTTTAAGCGCTTCGGCAAGAGTCTCCATAGCATTCATAAGATCATTAATATTCAGTACGTAAGCAATCCTTACCTCATTGTTTCCCTTACCGGGTGTTGAATAAAACCCTGAGGCCGGGGCAACCATGACAGTCTGCTTTTTATACTCAAACTCTTCCAGTATCCATTGTGCAAATCTGTCGGCATCATCCACCGGAAGCCTGGCCACTGTATAGAAAGCACCTTTTGGCTTAGGGCTATAGACCCCCGGGATCCTGTTTAGCGCTTCAACCATAAAGTCGCGGCGTGCAATATACTCATCATAAACCTTAGTAAAATATTCGGGAGGTGTATCGATAGAAGCTTCTCCTGCTATTTGTCCAAGACCGGGAGGACTTAGCCTGGCCTGTGCAAACTTGAGGGCTGTACTGATAACCTCTTTGTTTTTTGAAATAAGAGCCCCGATCCTTATACCGCATTCGCTGTACCTTTTGGAAACAGAATCCAGCAAGACAACATTCTGTTCAATTCCTTTAAGAAACATTGCAGAAAAATGTTTTTCACCATCATAGCAGAATTCACGGTAAACCTCATCAGAAAAAAGATAAAGATCATATTTCTTTACAATCTCACTCAGTTGCCTTAACTCCTCTTCCGAATAGAGATACCCGGTAGGATTATTCGGGTTACAGATAATTATTCCTTTTGTTTTATCACTGATCTTCTTTTCGATCTCTTCAACCGGAGGAAGGGCAAAATCATTTTCTATGTATGAAGTTACCGGAACAATATTTACTCCCGCAGTAGTAGCAAAACCATTATAATTCGCGTAGAAGGGCTCAGGAGCTATAACTTCTTCGCCCGGGTTCAGGCATGTCATAAATGCAAAAAGCACTGCTTCCGACCCACCCGTGGTTATTAAAAGCTCAGTATGGTCAATATCTATTCCGTTTTCTACGTAATATCCGGCAAGCTTTTTCCTGTATGACTCATTTCCTGCAGAATGAGAGTAGGCCAGAACTTTTTCATCCAGGTTTCTTATTGCATTAAGAGCTACATCAGGAGTTGGTATATCGGGTTGTCCGATATTAAGGTGATAAACTTTATGTCCTTTTCTCTTTGCCTCTTCAGCATAAGGGACAAGTTTTCTGATTGGGGATGCAGGCATTGCCCTGCCTTTATCTGATATCTGTGGCATCGGTTTGAGTTTTGATTATGAAATATAAATGCAATACAAATTTAGTTATTCTGAACAAAAATAGAACACAGATGACACGGATAACACAGATTTACACTGATATTTTATCTTTATCCGTGTTATCCCTGCCTTTACCGGTCTCCGGCGGCCAAAGCCTTTGGCGACGGCACGCAGACAGGCGTGTTCTATTTAGTAATAAATAGCAACTTGAGTTAATTTTCATATTTTTGCATTCTTAAATATCGGCAATTATGAATATCTCTTCGAAGTATGATCCTGCCAGTGCAGAGGATAAATGGTATAAATGGTGGATGGACCTGGGCCTTTTCAAGAGTGTGCCGGATGACAGGGAACCTTATGTAATCACCATTCCTCCCCCTAATGTAACAGGGGTATTGCATATGGGACACATGCTTAACAATACAATTCAGGATGTACTCGTGAGACGTGAAAGGATGAACGGAAAAAATGTTTGCTGGGTACCCGGAACCGATCATGCCTCCATAGCTACCGAAGCAAAGGTAGTTGCCAAACTGAAAAGTGAGGGTATCGAAAAGAACAGTCTTACAAGAGACGAATTCCTCAAACATGCCTGGGAATGGACCGATAAACACGGAGGCATTATTCTGGAACAACTGAAGAGCCTGGGGGCATCATGTGATTGGGACCGTACCCTGTTTACTATGGATGAGACCAGGTATGAATCTGTTATAAAAGTATTCGTCGATCTTTATCGTAAGGATCTTATATACAGAGGTGTAAGAATGATTAACTGGGATCCTCAGGCTGGCACAGCGGTATCTGATGAGGAGGTTAATCACAGTGAAGAGGATTCACAACTATATTATGTGAATTACAGGATTGCCGGTGAAGAGGCCTCTTCTGCTGACGCGGGACAGTTTATAACTATAGCAACTACACGTCCCGAAACAATACTGGGGGATACTGCCGTATGTGTTAATCCTGCTGATGAACGGTACACTTATCTAAGGGAAAAAAGTGTTATTGTTCCCATGGTCAACAGGGAGGTTCCCATAATCTTTGATAATTATGTCGATCCGGAATTCGGAACGGGGTGTCTGAAGGTTACTCCTGCCCATGATATCAATGACTATGAAATAGGTTTGCGTCATAAATTACCGGTGATAGATATTTTCAATGATGATGGTACATTAAGTAAGGAAGCAGTCCTGTTTGTGGGGACCGACCGGTTTGAGGCGAGAAAACTTGCCCTGGACGAACTTGAAAAGCTGGGTGCTTTAGCACGAACAGAGGAATATAAGAACAAAGTAGGACGCTCTGAGCGGACCAATGCAATAATAGAACCAAAGCTTTCCATGCAGTGGTTCCTTAAGATGGATAAGCTTTCAAAACCGGCCCTTGATGCTGTATTAAATGGTGATGTAAACATCCACCCGCCTAAATATAAAAATGTATATCGCCACTGGATGGAAAATGTACGTGACTGGTGTGTAAGCAGACAATTGTGGTGGGGACAAAGGATTCCTGCCTACTATTATAATAATGATGAATTTGTTGTTGCAGAGAGTGCAGAGAAGGCTCTTGAGATAGCAAAAAGTGAGAGTGGAGATCAGAATCTGAGGATAGAAGATCTGCGACAGGATGAGGATGTTCTTGATACATGGTTCTCATCATGGCTCTGGCCTATTACAAGTTTTAACGGGATACTTGATCCCGGTAACAGGGACATAAAATACTATTATCCGACCAATGCTCTGATAACTGCTCCCGAGATACTTTTCTTCTGGGTAGCCAGAATGATTATTTCCGGTTATGAATATATGGGCAAGAAACCTTTTAGTGATGTTTATCTGCATGGGCTGGTACGGGATAAGCAGAGAAGAAAAATGTCTAAATCTCTTGGCAATTCACCTGATCCGCTTGACCTGATAAAAAAATATGGAGCTGATGGTGTACGTGTTGGTATGCTGCTATGTTCTCCTGCAGGAAATGATCTGTTATATGACGATAGTTTGCCGGAACAGGGACGAAATTTTGCCAATAAGATCTGGAATGCTTACCGGTTGATAAAATCGTGGGAGATAGATGATAATATTAGCCAGCCTGTTTGGTCGGAGATAGCAGGCAAAGCTTTTGATGCAAAATTGTCGGAGGCCGTCATTGCCTATAATAAAGATTTCACAAAGTTCAGGATTTCCAGTGCTCTGATGATTGTCTACCGGCTTTTCTGGGACGAGTTTTCAAGCTGGTACCTTGAGATTATAAAACCCGATTATAAGAAGCCTGTAGATCGGGCTACATACGATCAGGCAATATCCTTCGTTGACAGTCTTATGAGGCTTATTCATCCGTTTATGCCGTTTTTAACTGAGGAGATATGGCAGCATATTTCAGAGAGGGGAAAAACAGAAAGCATTATGACCACCCCTCAACCGCTCCCTGAAAAGGTTGATGTTAAGATCATGAAGGAGTATGAAGAGGCAAAACAGGTGATCAGTCTTGTACGGAATGTTCGGAAGAAAAAGAATATAAAAATCCTTGAGAGTCTTGACCTGTTTTTCATGAAAGGCACTGATGCCGGGTCAGGTATTTTTTCCCCTGTGATAATCAGACTGGGCAATATTGGCAATTTCTCAACAGTTAATGAGAAACCTGACGGGGCTGTTTCATTTATTGTGGGAACGATTGAATATTATATCCCTGTTGGCGAAAAGATGGATGTTGAGGCCGAGGTGAAAAAGCTGAATGAAGATCTTGACTATTACCAGGGGTTCCTGCAGTCGGTTATGAAGAAGCTTGGAAACGAGAGATTTGTTAATAATGCACCCGCTGATGTTGTAGCGAACGAAAAAAAGAAGAGGATTGATACCGAAACTAAAATCAGGGTTCTGGAGAGTCGATTGGAAGAGTTGCGGGGATCAGGGAATTAGTTTTGTAATAATATAGTTTTCTTCAACTTCAACCATTTCCCAGTTGTTATTGAGAATAATATGCCAGCCATCACCTGAAATATGGTTTTTATCTCTTTTAAGGTTTTTGGCAGGTACCCTAACAATCTCCAGGTCAGATGAAACCAGGCAGCCACCTTTATTTATGGAAAGTTTCCCCCAGTTATCGGAAACCCGTAGTGTTTCATAGATAGTACCGACGGTATCGACCGGATCGATATCTTCAGGTTCAAAACTAAAACTAGGACTTTCGAGTTCCAGGAATATAACAGGTCGTTCGGTATACTTGGCAACACGTTTGCGGAGCCCCTCTTTGAGAAGAGCTTCTCTCTCTTGTTCTTCCTGATTGACGATATCCAGGTCGTAGTTAAAGGCAAGGCTTCCGGCAATATCCCTGCAAATTTCAGGAAGTTTGATTTTATATTGTTCAGCGGTGATATCCCCAAGGTTAAAGTCAGAACTGGTAAGGCTTCTGAAATCAAAACACGATTCATTTAAAAGGTATGCGTAAAGAGCTCCTGCAATAAATCCGTACGAGTGTGAATAGGACCTGAAATTATAGAATCGCTCCTCCTGCTCAAGCAGCTTTTTTGTTTCAGTCTCCCGGTCGGGATTACACATGTATGTATATGTAAAGGTGGTAACTCCTTCATAATTCTCAAATTTTCTCTCTTCTTCTATAAAACGGGGATACATCTCATGCCGGGCAGACCTGAATACCAGGGCATCTCTGATAGCCTGCTTCCGTGTTTTTCCGGATGTCCGGATCGCCCTTACAAGCGCCTTCCATTCCATTTTAGTCCAAAACCTGGCAGTTCGCTCGTTAAGGTGACTGGTATTGTAAACGGGAGTGTCGGTGTTTGTTTTTACCTGGAAACAATGAAAGAGGCCATGTATCGACCGGGATATAATACGATATTCGTCTTCATTACGGGGCAGGGGTGTCATGGCAAACAGGGTATTGCCAAAGGTTACTGCATAATTATTAATAATCTCTTCCCTGGGATAATGGCCGTAAAAGATCTCCCCACGTGGTTTAAGTATCCCCTCAGCATCCTGGAAGTTGGAATATATCTCCCTGTTATCAGAATTCACAAGGAGAACAGGGCCATAAAGATTCGCTCCCCATAATTGTCCCTTTTCGCTGGCGCAAATCTTCTCAACCTCAGAAAAATAATAAACTGCCTTATCAAGTGTAAGGTAATTTATAGTTTCATCATTTTTGCAACTGTATGTCAGTACAAACAGCAGTATACTGACAATTATTCCTTTTCTCATGGACTAACGGGCTTAGATTTTATAAAAGTATAAAAATATTTATGCAAATCAGTATCGTTTTATGTCAAATGTCAAATGTTTTCGATGATAATCTCCCTGCCGTTTTTCCCCCTCTTATTTTCCATTTTTTTTACCTTTCGTCGTTAGTCGTTAGTCGTTTGTCACTTAATGTCAACCTCTTTACTCCCTGCTCCCTACTCTCTACTTTTTCTCCCTCTCCGTTTTATGTCAGATGTTCTTCAACATTCCACTCTTTAAACTTTATATTATATTTGCATTCTCTAAAAAAGATAAGACCATGCAAATGAATAACGGTGAAATTCTAATGAACCCTAATGAATTGGTACAGTTCCTTAAAAAGCCTGCAACAAGCTTCACAAAGGGTGATTTGATAAGGTTTATTGAAGCCAGGGGGATAGGGATGTTGAATTTCAGGTATGTAGCTGAAGATGGTAAGTTAAAAGCATTAAATTTTGTTCTTTCGAGCCGGGAGCATCTTGAACAGATCCTGTCAACAGGGGAGAGAGTAGACGGATCAAGCCTCTTCTCTTTTGTGAAAGCCGGATCAAGTGATCTGTATGTAATTCCAAGGTTCAGAACAGCTTTTTTAAATCCTTTCACTGATAAACCAACCCTTGAAATATTATGCTCTTTTTACGATTTCAATGGAAATCCGCTGGAGAGCGCCCCTGAAAATATTCTTCGGAAAGCTTATACTATTTTTAAAAATGAGACAGGTTTGAAGATGAAAGCCCTGGGTGAACTGGAGTATTATGTAAGATCTTTCAGGGATGATCTCTATCCGCTGGCAGATCAGAAAGGTTATCATCAGACAAAACCTTTTGCCAAATTTGAGGATCTTCGTATTGAAGCACTATCACTCTGTGCAAATGCAGGATGTAAGATAAAGTATGGCCATTCTGAGGTGGGAAGTTTTACCAGCGAAGGAGAAGATTTTGAGCAGCATGAGATTGAATTTCTACCGGTTGAGGTAGAAGAGGCTGTTGAGCAACTGATAATTGCCAAGTGGATTGTGAGGATGCTCAGTTATGAGTATGGTGTTGAAGTTAGTTTTGCACCTAAAATAACTGTTGGGAAAGCAGGAAGTGGTGTACATATTCATATGTTGCTTGAAGAAGATGGTAAGAATATTATGACGGACGGGAAGGATATAAGTGATATGGCGAAAAAAATGATTGCCGGAATACTGGACCTTTCGAAATCTCTTACAGCTTTTGGCAATACAATACCCACCTCGTATCTCCGGCTTGTACCTCACCAGGAAGCTCCGACAAATATCTGTTGGGGAGACAGGAACAGGTCTGTACTGGTGCGGGTACCTCTTGGATGGATGGGTGTCACTGATATGTTGTCTGACGCTAATCCTGAGGATGATTCCGAAAAAATTCCTCAAAACAGTAAGCAAACTGTTGAGTTCAGGGCTCCCGACGGATCTGCCGATCTTTATCTGCTGATGGCCGGACTGGTTGTGGCTACCAGACATGGTCTGAAAATGGATAACTCACTAACCAGGGCTGAAAACCTGTATGTGTCAGTTAATATTTTCAGAGATGAAAACAAGGGTCAGCTTGAACGCCTTGATTCCTTGCCGGCCTCCTGTTTTGAGTCTGCGGTCGAACTTGAGAAACAAAGAGAATACTTTGAAAAAGATAACATCTTTCCTGAAGGAACCATTGATAACATAATTCAGAATCTCAAAGCTTATAATGATAAAGGCCTTAGCGAAAAGTTATATGGTAAAGAAGATGAAATTGCCAAACTGGTAAACCAATTCCTGCATTGCGGTTAATTATTATTAATAATTCTTTTATGCCTGATATTTGCTGTTTTGATACTGGCATTCAGCTCAAATCCTATCAGAAGCGATATGGAGTTTAAATACAACCATAACAAAATCACGATAATCGTACCCATAGAACCATATAATTTATTGTACTGGTCAAAATTATTGACATAGGCAGAGAATCCTAGTGATGTAGCTATAAAGAGTATGGTTGCAAGTGTCGATCCGGCTGAAAAAAACCTGAACCTGGCCTTTCGCGAAGGTGCCAGGTAATAGAGGAATGAAATAGCCAGAAAGAGCATGCCTATTGTCAGCAACCATTTGAATGTCATTATTATATAATACACCCAGTTGGTTTCAATCAGGTCAATATCAACCAGTTTCTGCACTGTCATACGGCCAAAGATCAGGAGCGCTGCCGATACGGAAGTCATAAAAACAATGATAAGCAAAAGGCTGAACGAGACCCTTCGCTGGGCGACCCAGCTGCGGGTTTCAAATTTATGATCTGAAACTATAAATGCGTGAATAAGGGCATGAATACCATTTGAAGACATAATTGCTGACGCAAAAAACATTACTACAAGGAATACCCCGCTTTTGACGGTAATAACATTTATTATTGTAGATTCGAGCAGGCTGTAGGCATTTTCAGGAACAATATTTTCAAACAGGCGTATCAGCTCAGACTGAAAATTCGGTATAGGGATAAATGGTATCAGCGTAAACAGGAAAAAGGTTGATGGTAAAAGTGCAAGTAACAGATTAAAGGCAATTGATGATGCTCTTGTTACCAATGCACCTTTTTTAAAACCTCTGAAGAAGAATAGTATAACATCATATATCGGGACCCTGTCGAAACCGGGAAGAACCAGATGTTTAATCCAATTTTCGAACTTTACTAATTTTTCCTGAGTAATAAATTTATTCATTCATATTGCTTTAAGGCTCATATCAAGACTTTTAACATGATGGGTCAGGGCTCCTACCGAGATAAAATCAACGCCGCACTCCGCATAGCTTCTTATTGTTTCCATAGTTATACCACCTGACGATTCTGTTTCATATTTGCCGCCGATTAACTTTACAGCTTCTAATGTCTCTTCCGTAGTAAAATTATCAAGCATTATTCTGTCAACTCCTCCTGTTTTGATGATAAGTTTAACCTCTTTGATATTCCGGGCTTCAATCTCAATCTTTAAATTTCTGCCTGTTTTTTTGAGATATAAGTTTGCCTTTTTAATGGCATTTTCAATTCCTCCTGCGAAATTGACATGATTATCCTTTAGCATTATCATATCATACAACCCCATTCTGTGATTTATCCCACCACCGATGCGTACCGCTTCTTTTTCCAGTAGTCTGAAATTTGGTGTTGTTTTCCGTGTGTCAAGTATCTTTGTATTGTAACCTTTCAGTGCATCAACATAGCGACGTGTTTCAGTTGCAATTCCGCTCATTCTTTGCAGAATATTTAAAGCCAGGCGTTCTGCCTTAAGCAGACCCTGCCGGCTCCCTTCGGCAATAAATCCGTAGTCGCCTGGAAAAACGGCTGATCCGTCATCTATTAAAGTTTCGATTGATATCCCGGGATCGACACGCCTGAAAACTGTACAGGCAATCTTCACTCCGGCCAATATCCCTTTCTCCTTGATCAGCAGTCTTGCTTTTCCAGATTCGGATTGGGAAATACATGACAGGGAGCTGTGATCCCCATCTCCCACATCTTCAGTTATTGCCCTGTCTATAAGTTCATTAATTACTGCCTGATTCATCTTTTTCAATTCTCAGCTGGTGTATAAGGGGCTTTGAATCTACTCGCTTAATCAGAAAATAGACCCTGAAATTTCCATTACGGGTTTTGAGATTACCTATAGCATAATGGGCATCATTCTTTCCTCCCTGATGCTTAATTATAAATTCCAGTGTTTGATGATTCCTGAAAAAGTCCTTTAAAATAGTTTCAGCAACACTTTTTTTGTAAAAGTCTTCTTTATCGAGTATTACTAGCTCAACTGTGCTATTAAGGTATTCAGATAATTTATCAGCATTACCTGCCCTGAATGCGAGTGAAATTTCGGATGGAATTGCAGACGACTGGGCTCTTATGAATGAAGTGCCCGCAGCGATTAATATAATCAGTAAGCAGATCTGTTTTTTCATATGTAGGTATTTTATCAGAATAATCCAGCTATGTACAAAAATAGGTGAAATAAATTAATTCATGAAACGGGATGAAGAAGTGACTAAAGTGAGAAGAAGGCAAAAGGCGTAAGGCGTAGGGCATAAGGGAAGACAAAGTGACTTTAAAGTTAAAAGTGACTAAAGTTGGGAAAGATGTTGAATTGTTTAATCGTGTAATCGTTTAATTGTTAAGAAGTCGATGTCTGTCCTTCTTACTCCATACTTCTTACTCCCTACTTCTTCATCTTCTCCCCGTTTCTCCCCCTCCCTCTTTTACATTTTTCCAACATTCCTTTATACTTATTATATTTGTATGTTTTCTACCGGCATCGGTTGGTACGGTTATTGTTTCCCGAACAGCTGTACAGGGCATTTACAATTATTAAAGGGTTACCTTATCATAATGAATAGCATGCGAAAATTGGTGGTGTTAAATCGAAATCTAAGAAACCTTATAGTTGCAGCTTTGCTGGTGATGGCAGGGTTAATAGTGTCAGATATAGTTTACAGAAGTGATTTTAAGTATTCATGGGAAGCGCGCGTATTTAGTAAACAGCTAAATAAGAGAGAGAAACAGGGTGCCGACTGTATAAAAAGAATGTCGGCAGAAATGCAATCCGATGCTGAGTCTTTTAACCAGGCAATAGATAATTCACGTGAACTGGGTTATGCTCTGGCATACTATGAGGATGGAAACCTGAGTTTATGGTCTGATAACACTTTTTACCTGCCTGAAAAATACAGGTCATCTGATTTTGATAAACCTTTTGTGCACCTCGGAAATCATTGGTTTGTGGTTAACCGGCTGGAGAACCAGGATGATATCTATATATGTCTGATAAAAGTATTTAACCAGTATGGGATTATAAATGACTACATTAAACCGGGTTTCGAGAAGGGTATGGGGCTGCCTGAAGCTACAACTCTCTCAATTAATGAAACCGAAGGTTACCCTGTATATAATAGTGAAGATGTTTTTCTTTTTTCCCTGGTTTTTGATAAAGAAAAGAGCTTTTACACATTTGTAATAACTATTCCCCTGTTAATGTGGCTTCTGTTCGTGGTTATACTTATGATTATTGTTGACAGGTGGGCGAAAAAGTTATATATAAACGAAAAAGGAGGTTATGCTTTTCTCCTGATAGTTGCTTTTACCCTGGGTCTCTATATTATTTTTCTACTGACCGGCATGCCCGACCTGGTCAGCCAGATGGATATTTTTCAGCCTTACAGATTTTATTCCGGCGTGTTAATGCCCTCTCCTGGTCATATGTTATTAATAAGTCTGGGTTTTACGTTTATTATTTACGGGTTTTACAGGTATTACCCTCTCTCCTTAAGGGTCTATGACAGTTCGGTAAAATTGTTGGCCATTATCACAGTTCGCTTCCTGATAGCAGCAGTTTTGTTTTACCTGTTCAACACCCTTCTTTCAAATTCAGTCACACATTCAAATATAAATTTTGATTTTTATAAGATACTGGATATAGATCATTTCAGTATAGTCACAATTGTTGCAACATCGCTGTTGATCGTCGGTTTGGGAATTTACCTGTTGAGAATATCTGACTCTCTAAGGGAGGTAAGGGGAAATATAGTGACAGCCGCAGCCGCAATTTCCGTAGTTGTGCTGTTAATCCTGGATCTCCTGTCGGGGGTTAACCCGATTATCCAGATAACCTTTTTCTCATTACTGATTTTTACTGCATGGCTATTCAGGAACAGAAAGGCGAGAGTAATTAATACAGCAGTGGTTTTTTCACTGATATCCGCCTCATATTTTTCATATTATATCTCCGGTAAAACCTGGGACAAGGAGACAGAAAATATTAAGGTTCAGGCTGTTAATTTTAGCACTGATAATGACCTGTATGGCGAATCACTACTGATAGATATATGGGAAGTAATGTGTAACGATTCTCTCCTTTCATCAATGATGAGTGTGCAATTTTTGGATCATGATGATGTGGAGGCCGTTTATGATTATCTCGATTCTGTCTATTTCAAAGATTATTGGGATAATTATGATAGTTTTTATACAGTTTGCAGACATGACTCTCCCCTGAGAATATCAGGGAAAGAAGAGGAAATTGTCAACTGTTTTGATTTTTTCAGGGACAGACGAATCAGGATGGGGATTCCTCTTACAGATACGAACCTGGTTTTTATTAATAATATGTCGGGGAGGGCCTATTATACCGGTTGTCTCTACTTTGACCTCCCTGACGGAAATCGAAACGGTCTGTTTATAGAACTGATAAACCAGATTAAATATATGCAACCGGGATATCCGGAATTGGTTCAGAATGATATCTATTTAACTCAGCGAATCAGAAAAGATTACTCACTTGCAAAATATATAGGAGACTCTCTCGTGATGCAGACAGGGGCCTACCTGTTTAAACCTCTTCTTTCACCCGGCAATAGTGAAGGAGAGGAGTTTATTGTTTACCGTGATGGTTCTAATGACTACCTGATATATAATCACTCTTCGCTGGTTACTGTCGTGATAGTGAGACCATCAGTACGGCTCATAGATATTATTGTAACCTTTACCTACTTCTTCATTTTGTTCTTTAGTATCTTCTTAATTAATATTCTATTCGTTAAACCTCCCGAAAGGCTTAATCTGTTGTTGTTTGACTTCAGGCAGAAACTGCAGTATGCATTTATGCTTATCCTCCTGGTTACTGTGATCGCCATAGGATCTGTTGTGATAATGCTCAGTATAGCCCAGTTCAGGGGGAATTACATGGATGGTATTGAAGAGAAACTCGGGTCAGTCTATATAGAACTTGATCATAAGTTATCCAATGAGACTGAATTAACATCTGAATGGAGCCAGGCCAATTATGCTGATCTTGATGCGTTGTTGATTAAATTCAGTAATGTATTCAAGACTGATATTAACCTTTATGATACTGACGGTAGTCTGCTTGCAACATCCAGGAAAGAGATATTTGAAAAACAGCTGACCGGCTGGAAAATGAACTACAGGGCTTTTTATGAGCTTAGTGAAAAAGGCGAATCACAGTTTATCCACGAGGAGAGTATTGGCGAACTTATGTTTCTTTCGGCATATATACCGTTCACCAATAACAGGAATGAGGTACTGGCCTACCTTAATTTGCCCTATTTTAGTATGGAAGACCGGTTGTCTGAGGAGATCTCCAATCTTATTGTGGCAATTATCAATTTTTCTTTGATATTGATCGTAATCTCTATGGGTATTGCTCTCTTTATAGCGGTAAGGATTACCAGTCCCCTCAGGATGCTTCAGGAGGGACTTGCTTCGGTGACACTTGAGAAAGAGAGCAATAAACTGGAATACAGGGGTAGGGATGAGATAGGGGAACTCGTTAACCAATACAATAATATGCTTGAAGAGTTGCACGAAAGTGCGATAAAACTTGCAAGGTCAGAAAGGGAAGATGCATGGAGGGAGATGGCTAAACAGATTGCTCACGAGATAAAAAATCCTCTTACCCCGATGAAACTTAATGTACAGCAACTTCTGAAGTCATGGCAGGACGGATCAGATGATTTCGATAAAAGATTGAAAAAATTCACTGAAAACCAGATCGAAAATATTGATAATCTCTCTTCAATAGCTACCGAATTTTCTCATTTTGCCAGGATGCCAAAGGCAAACCCGGTAGAGACAGATCTTGTTTTACAGATAAAAAGTGTTGCAGAGCTATTTAAAAATATCAGGAATATTAACCTGACTGTAAACTGTCACGAACTTTCAGAGGTGATTATTTATGCCGACAAAGAGCAGCTAAACAGTGTGCTTACCAACCTGATCCGCAACTCGGTGCAGGCCATACCATCTAACAAAAAAGGCATAGTGTCAATTGATATGGATATAACCGGCAACAGTGTTATTGTTTCTGTCAGCGATAATGGCGTAGGTATTCGTGATGATCTGAAGGAAAAACTTTTCTCCCCCAACTTTACTACCAAGTCATCGGGAATGGGTATCGGACTGGCAATCGTGAAAAGGATTGTTGAGACCTCCAACGGAAAGATCTGGTTTACATCTGAAGTGGGAGAGGGAACAACATTTTATATCGAATATCCTTTACTATAATCAGACAGAAACTAATTGTTAACAACGCCGTATAAGCAGGTGTAAATAACAGAGGCTCTCTATTGAGTGAATACCCCTGTTTTGGATTGTTTACATAAGTAAATTAGCTATATTAGCATTGTTGAAAATGGAGTAAATGAAACTGACCGGGCAGCGAAATATATTAATCCTTTTTATCTGCTTTATACAGTTGTTGTTGATCCCTGCTAAAAGCTCCGGATCACCACAGAGTATAAATGATGTTATTAATATTTATGGCAAGGTAACTACCGTAAATATCGATAATGTTATACTTGATAATGTAACCGGTTTTGCACCTGGAGATACTACTCTTCTTATCCAGATGAAGGGAGGAGTGATCGACACAAATGTGGTTGCTACTACTCAGTTTGGTTATCCTGTCGCATATGCCGGCAATACAGGTCATTATGAGTTTATTATAATAGACAATATTAACGTTGGTGCAAAAACTGTAACATTCAGAAATAATATTATTGGCACCTACGACCCGGAGGGTTTTGTTCAGCTTGTAAAAGTACCTTCGTATCATGATGTTTCTGTTGATGGAACACTTACCTGTGAACCATGGGACAGTATTACGGGTACAGGTGGTGTTCTTGCCCTTATCTCAAAGCGACGGGTAGTGCTTAATGCCAATATTGATGTTTCAGGAAAAGGTTTTATGGGTGGCGACAGTTCTGTTATTGCCGGATTGTGTCCAACTGATGATCCCGATCGTCTCGACAAGCTCTATTATCACAAAGACTCAACCCTGGCTGGATTTAAAGGTGAGGGGCTGGCAAGCCATATACAGGGTGGTGATAAACTTTTCATCGAGTTGTATGCTCGTGGGAAAAAATATATTTATACCGGAGGGGGTGGAGGTAACGGACAATTCTCGGGTGGCGGAGGTGGTGCCAGTTATAGCAGTGGTGGGAAAGGAGCAAAAGGTGATTGTGATTATCTTACTGCTGAAGGGTTTGGTGGCGAAGGTCTGGAACCAGGCCCTGCAACCTATAAGTTTGTGATCATGGGTGGAGGCGGCGGTGCTTCGGGATATATTACCGGTACCGGATCAAGTGGTGGTAACGGGGGCGGAATAGTGTTTATTCTTACCGATACTATTATTGGTAACGGATACTCAATAATAGCTGATGGTGAATCAGTGGTAACGGTTGCTGCAGGAGAAGGCGGTGCAGGCGGAGGTGGTGCGGCAGGCGCTATTGTTATTTCAGCCAATCAATATGCCTCATCTGATCTTACCCTTTCAGCAAACGGAGGGAATGGTGGTAATACAGAGAATATTTTCGGATCCGGTGGCGGAGGCAGCGGGGGCCTTGTATATGCAAGTACCGATCTTTCATTAGAGCCAACTCTGACAATTTCATTTTCAGGAGGGCCTAAAGGCAGGATAAACTACCCGCCTGGAACTCCTCTGGGTTCTGATGGGAATGACGGGGAGGACCTCTTTGACCTTAAAATGCTTCTTAATGGTTTTCTATTTAACTCTATTGTCTCTGAAGTAACAAGTACTCTTACCGACTCGATATGTTTCGGGGAGATACCTCCTGTTATTAAGGGAACCGACCCTGTGGGGGGGACAACTCCTTATACCTACAGGTGGGAGAGAAGCGATGATAATAGTACATGGATTCTTTATCCGGGTTCAGGCAGCACTAAAGATCTGACACCCGATATACCTGAAACAGATACTGTATGGTTCAGAAGAGTGGTCACAGATGTTAGTATGCCTACTCCAATTTCAGATACAAGCAAGGCTGTAATAATAATGGTTCAGCCATTGATTACCGGTAACCTTATAGGCTATGATACGATAATTTGTGCCGGACAGGATCCTGTGCCGCTTGTTGCAGCTAACAGTGGTCCGGGCGGAGGAAACTTGCTGTTTACCTATCAATGGATTGATTCAACCTCAGTGACTGACTGGCTCCCCTCAATGGGGGATAACACCGGTGATGCTTATGATCCGGCAGCGCTTACATCATCAGTATATTATAAAAGAGTAACAACATCGGGAAGATGTGTTGATACCACCAGTTATGTTACAATTTCTGTTTTGCCCCTTCTTGCAGATAATACGATATCTGCCGATCAGCTGATCTGTGAAGATCATCTGTTCACAAACCTGGCAGGATCCGATCCGACAGGAGCAGATGGTGCGGGAACATATCTGTATGAATGGATCAGCAGTGTCGATGGGAGCAGCTGGGCTATTGCTGAAGGTACAATTGACGAGAAAAATTATGATCCTGATGAAGGTTCAACGGATTTTCCGGGAGACCAGTATTTCATGAGGATTGTGCGCTCCGGGCATCTTGATTGTTGCGTTGATACATCTGCCCATGTTCTGTTAACAATGTTATCACTTATATCAAATAATGTAATATCAGCCGATCAGGATATTTGCGAAGGTGATGTGCCCGCCCCTTTTACCGGGGGTGACCCGGGTGGTGGCGACGGCGGAACTTATACCTATATATGGGAAGACAGTACACGGATATCTGCATGGAGCCTGATTGCAGGAGCAGACCTGCGTGACTATGCACCCGGGGCACTTGCTGATACCACATGGTACAGAAGAGTAATTCTGTCATCTGCCTGTGACGATACAAGTAATGTTATTGTAGTAAATGTACATCCCTCTATAATAAATAATAGTATAACAACTCTTGCGGGTGCTGTTGATACTATAATCTGTTCAACGGCTGTGCCAAATCAGCTTATTGGATCCCTGCCTGGCGGTGGTACCGGTATTTACTCTTATGAATGGATTGTTAGTACAGATATGACCACATGGGTTACAGCGGGAGGTGTAAGTAACGTTGTCGATTATAGCCCGGGTTCGTTAACAGAGACCTCCTACTTTAAGAGAGTGGTCTCCTCAGGAGAGTGTTCAACAGAGAGTAATATAATCACGGTAACGGTACTTCCTCTTATAGGAAACAATACTATCTCTCCTGCCCAGACAGTCTGTTATAATACAATTCCATCCCAGCTTACAGGTTCTCTCCCAACCGGTGGAGATAATACATATACCTATTTATGGGAGGAGAGTAATGATAATGTAAGCTGGATCCCGGCAACAGAAATTAATAACCTTCAGAACTACCAACCGGGCATTCTTATAGTTCCTGTTTACTATAAACGAACAGTAACATCCGGACTTTCTGATTGTTGCCAGGATACTTCCACGGAATTGCTGTTAGGGATCTATTCGTTGCCTACAGGAGTAATTGTTGTTGCAAAGGATACATCATGTGCAGGAGAAGAGGTTTCTGTCGCTATGACCCTAACCGGAGCAAATCCCTGGGATATAGTTTTAAATGATGGTGTAAATGATCATACCTTCCAGGCTACCTCATCAAATTATGATTTCAAGGATAATCCTGTTACCCCTTTTGATTATATCTACCAGTTTGTTTCAATTACTGATGCAAATGGATGTGTTGCAACAAGCATGACAGGGTCACATGAACATAAGGTATTTGAGATACCTGTCTCTGATGCCGGACCGGATGATGAGACATGCGGACTTGATTATACCCTTACAGCTATTCCAAGTGTAGGTTCCGGCTTTTGGATAAGTAACGAGGCGACTCTTACTGCTGCTGCCGATATGAGCAATAGCTCGAATGATGTAACTGTTGATACTTACGGCAGTTACACTTTCTGGTGGAAAGAGACAAACTGGCAATGCACTGATTCTGCTTCGGTAGATATTACATTCTGGGAGGCTCCGTCACCGGCTGATGCGGGTTCTGATACTCTGTTGATGCCATACACTTATGAGTATCTCCTTGAAGGAATCGATCCGGCAATAGGAGTTGGTACATGGCTCGTGATCCAGAGTGATGGATCGCCGGTCTTCAGCGACAGTAACAGTGCCACAGCGCTTGTTACAATCCTGGGTGACGGAGAAAATATACTTAAATGGGTAGTTGAAAACGGAGTATGTCCGGTTGAAGAGGATATGTTAACAATAAATGTCGGGACTATTGTTATCCATTCCGGATTTTCACCAAATGGTGACGGATTAAATGACTATTTTGTAATCAATGGAATAGATAATACTGAGAATGAGTTGGTGATTACGGATATGTCCGGTTTAATTGTATATAAAATTACCAATTACAAAAACGAGTGGGACGGTTTAGATATGTATGGGAATTATCTGCCTGATGGCACATACTTCTATTTCCTGAAAGTATTATCTGAGCCAAAGAATAATTTTAAAGGGTTCATAATTATAAAAAGGAATTTTTGAAAAGATATCGTTATATATTATTGTCATTGACACTACTTTTCCCTTCGATCCTTATTGCCCAGGATAGTGGGGAATTTACTATTGCTAACCAGTATCCCATTTACAGTCAGTATCTTCTTGATGGACTGGTAATAAATCCTGCTTACGCCGGAACAAGAGATGCCCTTAGCATATCACTTACCGGTCGTAAAAGAATGCTGGGATTCACCGGTGAGAGTTCAATGCAGTCTTTATCGCTTCATACTCCTCTTAAAACAGAGAGGATAGCCCTGGGATTATCGGTAAGCCATATTACCTATGGTGTTACTAAGCAGACAAGCTTCTATGGATATTATGCCTTTCATATTAAGGACGACAGAGGGTTATGGTCGCTGGGAATAAAGGCAGGAGCAGATATGACAACTTCTGATTATTCAGGAATTACAACTGCTGATCCGGGAGATCCTGTTTTCGAAGGTGGAAATGAATCACATGTAATGCCAAATGTGGGAACCGGCATATACTATAAAAACAGGAAGTTCTTTGCAGGACTTGCAGTTCCAGCTCTTCTGACATATAAATCAGATACTATATCTTCGGGATACAGGCTTAAACCCGACTTAAACTATTATGATATCCTTTTTTCAGCTGGCGCTCTGATCACCTTCTCTGAAGTATTCAAATTTAAACCTTCGGTGCTGGTAAAGTATTCTATAACAAATTCGCTCCGGGTAGACATAAATGGTAATTTTATTGTTTACGACATTTTATGGTTAGGTGCCTCATGGCGAATTGGGGAAGATGCACTGGTGGGAATTGTTGCAATACAGATTTCGCAACAATTGAGACTGGGATATTCTTATGATTGGAGCATGGGTGTGTTGACCGGTTTTTCCGGGGGAACCCACGAAATAGGGTTAATGTTCGATTTTGGAAAAAAGGTAACAGCAGCAAATCCGCGATATTTCTGATGATATAAACAGATGAAAGTGAGATATTTTATAGTAATTGCCTTTATTACACTGTTTGCTTTAACCAGCTACGGACAGGATGAGGATATCTATAAAATTGAAAAGCTTTCCGTTAGTTCAAAGATCTTCAACGACATGTCGCCTGTTCTTACAAAGGATGGAATACTGTTCTGTTCAGACCGGAAACTGTCGGTTGTTAAAGATGTTCGTACATTCGACAGTAAGTTGCTATACAATATATACTTTGCAGAACGCAGCGATTCTGTTAACTGGAAAAGGAGCAAAATCTTTACAAAGGATCTTAGTCCGCTTGCAAATGAAGGTCCGTTCTGTTTTACTCCCGATGGTAATCAGATATACTATACCAGCAATGTTGTGCAGGGGAAGCGTGCAGGTAAGCGTGGGGTATCGAATAACAGGGGTATCTTTATTGCCGACAGGACAGGTGACGGTTGGTCGGATATCAGGCCATTTGAATATAATGATCCGCTTTGGAATGTCGCACATCCGTATATCAGTTCTGATGGGAAGTTCCTGTTTTTTGCTTCTGATATGCCCGGGGGGGAAGGCGGTTCTGATATATTTTATTGCGAATGGGTAGATGGGAAGTGGGCTAAACCTGTTAATCCCGGAAGTGGGGTTAATTCTTCTGATGCCGATCTCTACCCATACTTCAGTGAAAGGCAGGAACTGTTTTTTGCATCAGACAGAAGTGGTGGATTAGGTGGCCTTGATCTCTATAGTGCCAGGTTGGATTACGGCAAATGGATAGCTCCGGTTATACTGCCTGAACCATTTAATTCATCCTCGGATGATTTCTCATACTTTCTTGAACCTGGTACATCTAATAGCTTTTTTGCATCGAACAGGGGGAGGAATGATGATATTTACAAGCTTACTTCATTAATAATAAGAAAGAATAGTTGCGATCCGCTTGTAATAGATAGCTACTGCTATGAATTTACAGAAGAGAATGCAGTAAGATTCGATTCATTGCCTTTTGAGTATGAGTGGGATTTTAATGACGGAGTCAGGGCGATAGGAGTCACAGCCGAACACTGTTTTGAAAACCCTGGCACATATGTTGTCAAATTAAATGTGATAGACAATATTACTGGAAAGGTACAATATAATGAGGTAAGTTATATTCTTAAGATTGAAAAGACCGAGCAGGCTTTTATTGCTTCTCCTGATAGCTGTCTGACAGGTGAGGCGATAACATTTGATGCTTCCGGCACCTATTTGCCGGGATGGAATGTAACTGAATATTACTGGAATTTTGGTGATGGAACAATAGACAGGGGAATAACCAGTAATAAGAGTTTTTCTGAACCGGGCAGATATGAAATTCAACTTATAATATCCTCTGATCCGGATGCTTCAGGGAATATCAGGGAAACATGTGTTTCTAAAAATATTATTGTCAGACAGCGCGAATGAGTAAAAAGATTACTTTTGTAAAAATTTATGTTAAAAATTAAATATATATCATTATTTATTACTCTGTTAACTGCGTTAACCGGTAGTACAGGACTTTATGCTCAGGCGGTACCGGCTGAGGATGAGAACATTCCATACCTTATGACTTTTGGCAGGGATGGTGATATATCCTGGGGTGATGATGATTTTTCGCAAACTTTCTTTTTTAAGATACCATTAAATTACACCGAACCATTCTATATCAGGGTTTATGATCCCGATATTGGAGGTGATGTTGATGAGATAAACGGTTTTTGGGATACCAGGATGTCATATACTATTTATGGAGGAGAGGAGGCATACTCAACCGAGGATGCAAAAGGTATTCAGCCTACAGGCGATTATCGCAGTGGCACACTTCTGGCATCAAAGATTTTTGGTATGGACAACAGGTATGACGATAACTGGTATACATTTGGCCCTTTTAACCCCACGGAGGGAGAGTTTGTGGAAGATTTCGATGGTTATATATTCAAGATAATTTGTGAGGGTGAATCGGGGGATGACGGAAACCTTTATCGTTACTATCTGAGTAAGGATGCCAATTCAAACATAGCTATTGAAGATGGTAATGCTTTTACCTATGAGTACACCTTCAGGATGTGGAATAATACCGATAATATATCACATATTTATCCCTATGTAGATAGCGCGGTTATTTTCATAAAAATACGCAATTTTGACTGGGATAATGATGGATATATACGTGTTGCCTCAGTTGTAAGGAGAGGCAAGCTGCAACGTATATCCAATGAGGCCGACTGGGCTGAAGACAGGATCACGATAGAAGATGAGGAAAAGAATTCATCACTCGATTTTCAATTTATTAAAAAGCAGGAAGCACTCGTGAGGAATAATAATGTTGTTATATCTGTTGAGAACCAGTATGGAGAGTTGCTCCCGTTCTTCGTGGTTCCCATTGGAGGTGTGCCGGTATATCAACCAAGTATTGGCGTTAAAAGAATAAATAAATAGTTTTTAGATGGTTAAGAAAGTGCGTTTCTCAATACTGATTTGCCTGGTATTGTCTTTAGGTCTTTTAAATTCTTATTCTCAAACATTTAATTTTAGAAATTATAATGTTAAGGAAGGTCTTCCCGGCAAATTTGTATATACCATTAACCAGGATCAGAATGGATTTATATGGTTGGGTACAAATAAGGGACTGACAAGGTTTGATGGTTTCGGATTTTATGATGTAAATTGTCCTGATTCAACATCTGCCGGATTTGCCGTATCGAGTCTTGATGCAGAGGATGGTACTCTGTATTTTGGTATGAGTGATGGCAATGTTTACCATGCTGTTAACAATAACCTGGAGACAATTAGCGGGATCGATGTTTTCAGGATTAATGCCATACTTGAAGATTCCGGCAACGGGTTAATTATTATTAGTCAGAGTAAAGGGGTTTTCAGTTATAACCCAGGATCAGATCAACCTCCCAAAAAGCTCTCATTACCCGACGAAGATGTTTTATATTGCGGCGCATTAACCGAATCAGGTAACCTGTTATTAGGAACATTAAGGGGCCTTATGCTAATTGATATGGAGGAGGACAGGCTCGGACTTATTTATGAAGCCCCTGAACTGATCTATTTGAAGGTACAGGTTATTACCAGATTTCCGGGTGAAGATAAATTTATTATCGGTACGGAAGATGATGGTATCTATGTGGCAAATATTATTGCTGATTCAGTTGTAGTTTCCCGTTTAACCGATGATGAGGTAGTTAACAGATTACGTGTACAGTCGGCTATATTTGATAAGAACGGGAATTTATGGGTATCCACCTTTGGTGATGGCGCCTGGAAGTTAACTTTAAATGATGAGAGGGAAGGTGTTTCCTCAATTGATCATTTTTTTTCAGAGACAGGATTGTCGGGGAATGATGTCAGGAGTATCTATCAGGACAATGAAGGGAATATATGGATGGGTCTTTTCGGGAATGGTATATCAATTCTAGGGTCAGATGCCTATAAATTTTATTCACCTGGCGGAAGGACACAAACCAATGATATTATCTATCTGGATGAATCGGGTGATTGTATTATCGCCGGGACATCCTCAGGTTTTTACAAATTTGATCTGGCGAATGAAACCGGTTTAAGCTTTACCGATATAAGTAAGAGTTTGGGATCGGCGAGGATAACAGCATATTTACCTTACAATAACGATTCTTACCTGTTAGGTACCGATGGTGAGGGTGTCTTGTTATGGGGAAAGAACGGCCGTACACAACCTTTTTTCAGGTCAAATAACAACCTCGAGAATTTTATTACCGATATAAAGATGGATGGTGAAAATATCTGGCTTGCTACACGGAGTGGTGTTATTTTTATTAACAAAAACACTTTTGAAAGCAGGAGATATACAACTTTTGAGAAGCTCCCGCATAATAGCATTAAACAGATTATTCCCGATAATTCAGGCAAGGTATATATTGCTACAACAGGTAACAGGCTCTATTGTGTTGACCCTGAAGAGGGGGTTCAATCAGGAAAAGCTGTTATCTACGGGGGTGGGAGGAATGAGTTTCAGGCATTTTCACCCGACTCCAAAGGACAGATGTGGGGAGCCACACTCGGGAAGGGGATCTACTGTTTTGCAGGTGATTCTGTGATAAATATATCTGCTGCAGATGGATTGCTTTCAAATTATTGTTACAGTATCTTTTGCGACAGCAGGGATAATGTATGGATAGGTCATGAACAGGGTTTTTCAGTCTATGACAATGCCATGGGACAGGTCACAACATTCGTTGATATTTTCCGGTCGGGAGCCGATTGTAATAAAAATGCACTTTTTGAGACTTCCGGAGGATTGGTTATGATAGGGACAACCGAAGGTTTTATGACCTATGACAGATCTAAGGATCAGCGCAGATTTATCCCTCCCAAAACTAATATTCTGTCAGTGATTATCGATAATATTGAGTACCCGTATCAGCAATCATATAACCTGCCCTATAAGGTAAGATATAATGTTAAAATTAACTATGTCGGGTTATATTATTCTGATTCCGAGAAGGTGTATTACAAGTATTTCCTTGATAATTATGATATTGAATGGTCAGAGCCGACATTTTCCAGAAGTTCTGTCTATAAACTTTCTGATGGCACATACAGATTTAACCTTACGTCTTTTAATTACGACGGAATAACAAATAACGAGGTTGCAGGCTTTGATCTGAATATACGAAAGCCTGTATGGAGAATGTGGTGGTTTATTTTGCTGATGATAATTCTGGCATCAGGAGTGATTGTTATTATTATCAGATATCGTGAGAAAGCTCAGAAAAGAGTAAAGGAATATCTTGAAAATGAACTTGAAGAACGCACAGGGGAGGTTATTAAGCAGAAGGAAGAGATAGAATTGCAAAACAGGGAGATAACCGACAGTATAAATTATGCACAACGTATCCAGGCAAGTCTTCTGCCAGTTGTCAGTAAACTTGATAATGCAT
Organism: Bacteroidales bacterium; assembly: GCA_030596125.1. Classification (GTDB taxonomy): domain Bacteria; phylum Bacteroidota; class Bacteroidia; order Bacteroidales; family VadinHA17; genus JAUVKT01. Next base: position 67,454 of record JAUVKT010000001.1, read on the forward strand.
TCGGTGGGTCATTTACCTTCTTCAGACCCCGCGATATTGTCAGTGGTGACTTCTACTGGTTCGATCAGGTCTCTGATGATAAATATATAATAGTATGCGCCGACTCTACCGGCCATGGAGTGCCTGGAGCCTTTATGTCTATGATTGGATCAGCGCTGATACAGGAGATCGTTACAAGAAAAGAGATTACTCGTCCATCGGAGATACTGAGTACACTTGATAAAGAGATATCTTCAACTCTTAACCAGGGGGATGATGAAAATACAACGAGTGATGGTATGGATATGACCGTTTGTGAATTTAACCAAAAGACCAGGATGCTGCGGTTCGCTTCTGCAATGAGGCCGGTTATTCTTATTATGGATGGAGAACAGTATTATATCAGAGGTAATAAAAGTTCAGTAGGTGGTGAGAGTGCCACAGAAAAATATTTTGATGATCAGGAGTATTTCCTCAAGGAGGGAGATATCATATATATGTTTTCCGATGGTTTCCCTGATCAGTTTGGTGGTCCGGCCGGCAAGAAACTAAAGATCATAAGACTTAAAGCACTGATCGATGAGATTAAGGACCTGCCGATTAATGAGCAGCATGCATCTGTAAGTAAGTATTTTGATAACTGGAAGGGAGACCTTGACCAGGTTGATGATGTGCTCTTTATGGGAATAAAGATATAAGACTACTTATTCTCTTCGACAATAATACAGGGTCCGTCAAGCGTAAAGGGTATTTCACAACTTGTTGCAGTATTGCTTATATTGCCTGCCCTGTCTGTTACATAGAAATCATACATTATTGTGTCTTCGGGAGAATAAAAAAGATATAGAAATGTTATCTCTATCGTGCCCTGAAGAACCTGGTTCTGACCAGTTCTGTCCATGAGTGGTATACGATAATCAGAGGGCTTAAGTACATCATCATCTTCAACTTCGGTAAAGGCGCCATCGTTTTTACGGAAGAGTGTGAAAAAAAGATTTGTAGTGTCTGTTCCTGATAAATCCTGCGAAAGGCCCAGGTCTCCGTCACCATCCTCAAAATAGAATTCCAGCTTGCCTGCCTTGACCTGATTGCCCAGAATATCAGTAGTGTCGAACATCATGTACTGCCTGAACTCAATGAATGGTTCGGGAGGCAGCTGCCTGATCTTTTCACACGAGACGGATATCAAAACAAAAATTAATATCTGCAAAAATATTTTCTTCACAAATCCCGGTTTTAATAGATGACCTCAAAAATCACACCAAGGTAATTATTTCTTTCTGAAAAATATTCTTATCGGTACTCCTGTGAAATTAAACCTCTCTCTTAATCTGTTCTCCAGATACCTGCTGTATGACTCTTTGATATATTGCGGAAGATTACAGAAGAATGCGAAAGATGGCGAATGAGTGGGAAGCTGAGTTACATATTTGATTCTGATATATTTCCCTTTAGTGGCCGGTGGCTGATTGTTTTCAATTACCTGTAGCATATAATCGTTCAGTGAAGAAGTGGGTATCTTCATAGTTCGGTTACTGTAAACATCATTGGCAGTTTCCAGGACTTTGTGAATACGTTGTTTGTTTATGGCTGAAATAAACAGAATAGGATAATCTGTAAATGGGGCTGTGCGTTTTTTTATCTCTGCCTCCAGTTTTTTTGGAGTATTTGATTCCTTTTCCGCAAGGTCCCATTTATTGACCAACATAACCAGGCCTTTATTATTCTTTATTATCAGAGACATTATATTAAGATCCTGAGATTCAATACCCCGTGTGGCATCAAGCAGCAGCAGGCAAACATCAGAATTTTCAATTGCCCGTATCGACCTTAGAACAGAATAGAATTCAACGTCTTCATGCACTTTCCCCCTTTTTCTCAGACCTGCTGTATCAACAAGGAAGAAATTGTGCTGGTACTTATTATACCTTGTATAGATTGAATCCCTTGTTGTTCCGGCAATGGGAGTAACTATATTTCTATCCTCTCCCAGAAGAGAGTTTATGAGGGTTGATTTACCAACATTAGGTCTGCCTACAATAGCATATCGTGGAATCTGCTCCAGTTCATCTTCCTTTTTCTCAGGTAACCTTTTTACAACTTCATCGAGCATTTCTCCGGTGCCGCTGCCATTGGTGGATGAAATTGCGAAGTAGTCGCCCAATCCCAGATTATAGAATTCGGTTGCATCCAAACGACGATCATTATTGTCGACCTTATTTACAACAAGAACAACCTCTTTATTGGTCCTTCTGAGCAGGTTAGTTACCGATTCATCAAGATCGGTGATTCCGCTGATTACATCCACAAGAAATATAATAAGATCAGATTCTTCAATTGCTATCAGAACCTGCCGGTTTATCTCCTCCTTATAAACATCGTCAGAGTTAGTGATATATCCCCCTGTATCAATTACGGAAAACTCAACACCGTTCCATATAGCCTTGCCATAGTGCCTGTCTCTTGTTACACCGCTTTCTTCATCTACGATAGCAGCTCTGGACTCTGTCAGCCTGTTAAAGAGAGTCGATTTACCAACATTTGGTCTTCCTACTATAGCAACTATGCTGCTCATTACTAATCCTTTATTTTATTAAGAAATCCAGTATTCCAGTTTTCAATAACCAAACCCTTTAAGCTTTCTCTGGTTATTGCGCCACTCTTTGTTTACCTTAACATACAATTCCAGATAAACCTTTTTCCCGAGCAGCTCCTGAATATCAACTCTTGCCTCTGATCCTGTTTTTTTCAGCATTTTACCTTTATGGCCGATAATTATCCCCTTCTGGGTCTCACGCACAACATGGATAATAGCCCTTATCTCCGAAATATTTTTCCTCTCCGTAAAACTTTCAATTTCAATCTCAACTGAATATGGTATCTCCTTTTTGTAATTCAGTAATATCTTTTCACGAATTATTTCAGTTACAAAAAATCGTTCATGCCTGTCTGTAAGCTGATTTTTGGGGAAATATGCCGGACCCTCCGGCAATACTTCCAGGATCATATTCAACAGATTATTAATATTGAAATTATTAGTTGCCGATAGTGGTATGATCTTCGCATCCGGTATAAGAGACTCCCATCTTGAATAGAGTTCATTCAGTTTCTCTTCGGTTGTAAGATCAATTTTATTAATAATAACTATTTTCGGGATGTTAGTCTCTGTAATTCGTTTCAGATAGCCGATATGTTTGTCAATTGTCTCAACAACATCGGTAACATACAAAATCAGGTCGGCATCATCCAACGCTCCGTTTACTTCGCGCATCATCGACTCCTGAAGCTGATATTTGGGATTAAGTATTCCCGGAGTATCGGAATATACAATCTGAAAATCCTCTCCATTCACAATTCCCTTAATACGATGACGGGTAGTTTGTGATTTCGAAGTTATTATAGACAACTTTTCTCCCACAAGTGCATTCATTATGGTTGATTTTCCCACATTCGGATTACCCAGAATATTTACAAAACCTGATCTGTGTTTCATAGCTTACTTATAGCTGCCTCTTTTTAATATCCCCACCTCTTTTTCTGTCAGGAATCTCCATTTACCCCGTGGCAGATTCATTTTTGTCAGTCCTGCATAATATACCCTGTCGAGCTTCTTTACCTTATAGCCTAAGGTTTCAAACATTCTTCTTACAACCCTGTTTTGCCCTGAATGTATTTCAATACCTATCTGGCTTTTATCATCAGTGTCGGGATAAGTTGCCGAGTCAGCCGGAATGATCTCATCGTTACCGATATTTACTCCTTCAGTAAGCTTGACCAGGTCATTCTTTGTAACAGGCTTGTCCAGAAATACATGGTAAATCTTTTTCTTATTGAATTTAGGATGCGTCAGAACAGTGGCGAGAGCGCCGTCGTTAGTAAACAAAAGAAGGCCTGTTGTCATTTTATCTAACCTTCCAACCGGATAAATTCTTTCAGTGCATGCTCTTTTAATCAGATCCATTACCCTCTTGTCAGCATGCGGATCATCAGTAGTTGTAACATATCCCTTCGGTTTGTTCAGAATTAAGTAAACCTTCTTTTCTGCTGACAAAAGCTTACCCCTGTAACGAATCTTATCCTTCCGGCTCACCTTAACACCCATATCAGTGATAATCTTCCCGTTTACCGAAATATCCCCTTTACTGATAAGGGTGTCGGCATCCCTGCGGGAACAAACTCCACTGTTGGCAATATATCTGTTCAGCCTGATGATGTTGTCGGATGATCCGGCAGAATCAATCTCTTTTTTCTTACTCTTATTCATACATTTATATAATTCAGATTTGCAAAGGTATAATTATTTGACGGTTTATAGGGATAGCTTTTTACCGCCAAGATTAATTTGTTAATTTTGCTGCTTCATTAAGTGTGTCTCAAAAGTTAAATCAGATGTCATTTCGAGTCCCGGTATTCCCGGGGGAGAAATCTCACTCTTGATAATACCATATATGATTTTTTAACAGTTTATCCATTTTCTTACAGCATTATGACACTTATTAAATCAATTTCCGGAATAAGAGGGACAATAGGAGGTGCTCCTGGTGAGGGACTTAGTCCGATTGACGTAGTTAAGTTCACCTCAGGTTATGGTGAGTGGATTAAAAGAAAAGGTAATAAAGACAGCAGGATGATAATTGTTGGTCGTGATGCCAGGGTATCGGGTGATATTGTAAACAGACTGGTTACTGCAACGCTTAACGGAATGGGTCTTGATGTGACAGATATTGGAATGGCAACAACCCCAACTGTTGAAATGGTAGTTATCCATGAGAATGCCAGAGGAGGTATAATCCTTACAGCAAGCCATAACCCGGAAAACTGGAATGCCCTGAAGCTACTTAATGAAAGTGGTGAATTCATCTCTGATGCCGATGGCAGGGATATACTCACAATTGTTGAAAATAATGATTTTTTATTCTCAGAAGTTGATAATCTTGGCAAGATAATTACGAAGCCCGGTTATGAAGAGCTTCATTTTAACAGGATAATCGACCTTCCTGAAGTTGATATTGATGCTATCAGGTCGGCAGGGTTTACGGTAGCAGTTGACGGAGTAAATTCTGTTGGTGGTACTGTTGTACCGGATCTGCTGGAAAGACTGGGTGTGAAATCGGTTATCAGGGTGAATTGTGAACCAACGGGTCATTTTTCCCATAATCCCGAACCTCTTCCGGAGAATCTCGGTCAGATTGTTTCTGCTGTTAAGGAGAGCGGGGCAGATGTGGGATTTGTTGTAGATCCTGATGTCGACAGGCTGGCAATAGTTAACGAAGATGGCAGCCTCTTTAATGAAGAATATACTCTTGTTGCCTGTTCAGACTACATACTTTCAAAGAGAGCAGGTAATACTGTATCAAACATGTCGTCAACAAGGGCATTACGGGATGTTACCAGTGTGTATGGCGGAGAATGGTATGCTTCAGCGGTGGGGGAGGTAAACGTAGTAAAAAAAATGAAGGAGGTTAATGCTGTCATTGGAGGGGAAGGAAACGGAGGCGTGATATTTCCGGCTCTTCATTATGGCAGGGATGCCCTTGTAGGTATAGCCCTTTTCCTGTCTCACCTTGCGCAATCGCGTCTAAAATGTTCTGAACTGCGATTTAAGTATCCTCAATATGTTATATCAAAGAATAAGATTAGTTTACCCGAAGGAACAAACCCTGATGCTATTATAGAACTCCTGGCAGTTGAGTATGAAAAGTCGGTAGCCAATAGTGATGATGGATTATTGCTTGAAATTGAAGGCGGCTGGGTACAGGTTCGCAAATCAAATACAGAACCGATTATTAGAGTCTATTCGGAGGGTAACAACCAGGCTGATGCAGATAGCCTGGCTGCCGGAATCATAAAAAGTGTTAAAAATCATCTTTGAGGCATAAATAATAGAAGATCCCGGGAATAAATGAACAACCTTCGTTGTCAAATCAACAGATCAAACATTTTGTTCAGATATCTGTTAATTATTGTTAAATAACGCTTTATAAGAAATCTGTGGCTCGAAAATTGATAATTTTGACCACGGGATTAATAGCCTGATTAATTCATAAGTTTTTCGTCATGAAAAGTCAAAGTACACAGAATAAAGGTAAGCGCAGATTTGAGACTCACAGATATAGCCATAGCTATATTGAGAATCGAAAATCGAGCATTGCCTTTAGTCACAGTAATTTGACTTCGTAATAGATCAATTTGTGAATTATTCAGGCTAAATTAATAAACAAGAAAAATGAGAAAGACATTACTTATTTCAGGAGGCATAGTTATTGTCGCCATAATAGCTCTGGTTATTTTCAACAGGCTTACCAGAACCGATGACAAGACCTTCCTTTATACGGAAGCAAAGATGGGATTATTTGAAATATTGGTTACAACTACCGGCGAATTGCAGGCAGAGAATTCTACTGAGATAAAGGGGCCGGACGGTCTGGGCAGTCGTAATATGAGATTCAGAAATATTCTTATCCAGGATCTTATTCCTGAAGGTACTGTTGTACAGAAAGGCGATTATGTTGCAACACTCGACAGGTCCGACGCAGATAACACCTATAAGGATGAACTTGACAAGCTTGAGTCTGCAGAGAATGACTATACGATGAAGATGCTTGATACAACAATTACCCTGGGTGACCTTAGGGACGATCTCATTAACCTGAAATATAATATGGAAGAGGCTGAAATTACACTGGAACAGTCAAAGTATGAGCCTCCGACCACTATACGCCAGAACAGGATAAATCTGGATAAAACAAAAAGAGGTTACGAGCAGGCACAGAAAAATTATGTGCTAAAGGTTCAACAGGCTAAAGCTGATGTCAGGGAATCCCGGCTTGAACTACAGAAACAGAGAAATAAGGTTGCTGAGATGGAACGGGTACTGAGTCAGTTTACAATTACTGCACCGGCGCCGGGAATGGTAATTTATAAAAGAGAGTGGGGAGGAGAAAAGCGTAAAGTAGGATCAAATATCAGTCCGTGGGACCCGGTAGTGGCTACCCTCCCTGATCTTTCGGTCATGATATCCAAGACGTATGTTAATGAGATCGATATCAGTAAAGTAACTACGGGACAGAGTGTGCGTATTACTGTTGATGCATTCCCTGATAAAAGATATAGCGGGACAGTTTTAAGTGTTGCCAATATCGGAGAGCAGTTGCCAAATACCGATGCAAAGGTCTTTGAGGTGATTATCAAGATAGAAGGTTATGATCCCATTTTAAGGCCTTCGATGACTACAGGTAACCAGGTAGTAACCAATGTGTTTGAAGATGCAATTTATATTCCTCTTGAGTGTGTTCATGCTACTGAGGATAGTATTCCTTATGTGTTCAAAAAGAATAATTCACGACAGGTTGTTGTCCTGGGTGCATCAAACGAGAATGAGGTTATTGTAGAGCAGGGTCTTAAACATAAAGAATCAGTCTATTTAAGTTTGCCTGAAAATGCTGAGAATTTTAAGCTGGCAGGCAACGACTTAATAGAGGTGATTAAGAGCAGAGAGAGGGAAAAGCGTGAGAAGGAGCTTGAACTTGCCCGTCAGAATAACCGGCGGGAAGGAATGAAATCGCAGCAGAATAATTCTGAAATGAGAGAGCGTGGTGCACGCCCCGGCGGTGGAACAACCGGTTCTAAATAATATAGTATATAACAATTATGTATAAGAGATATTTTCATGATGTGGTAATCGCCTTTGAGGCAATTCTCGCCAATAAACTGAAGTCGATCCTTACAGCTCTCGGTATAATATTTGGCGTGGCTGCAGTTATCAGTATGCTTGCTATTGGTAAGGGGGCGCAACAGGAGATACTCGATCAAATGGAGATGGTTGGAGTTAATAATATTCTTATCAGCCCAATAATCAAAACCGATGATTCTTCTGAGGAGGAGGGAGAGACGCAGCAGAAAAAATTTTCCAGAGGATTGACAATGCAGGATGTGGAAGCAATAGAAACAATTATGCCTTCAGTTAAAAGGATAAGTCCGGAGATATCATATAACTCCAATGTTGTTCTTAACGGGATGAGATATTCTGCAAAGCTTGTGGGTGTTACAAATGACTACTTCTTACTCTACAATCTGCCGCTTGATTACGGCAACTTTTTTAATAACTACCAGGAGGAACATGGTATCCAGGTATGCCTTATTGGTGCCAATATAAGAGCCAAATTCTTTTCGAAGATCAACCCCATAGGACAGTATATCAAGTTTGATGGTGTATGGCTGAAGGTTATTGGTGTGCTCGAGAAGAGTAATGTCAATTTAACCGGATTTGAGGAGACAGGTGTAAATGTATATAACGATAACATTTATATTCCAATCAAGACTATGCTCCTGAGATATCAGAACAGAGCCCTGGTAAATACTAAACTTGTAACCCAGGCATCATCTATACTAAGATCACGTGGTCATGGTGTGAGGGTAATGGTAGGCGGCTCTGACCCTAATCAGTCTGCCTCAACAAATTATCACCAGCTCGACAGGATAGTAGTTCAGGTTGAGGAGACAGAACAGTTGAATACATCCACAGAAGTATTAAGCAGAATGATGCTGAGAAGACATTCCGATGTGAAGGATTTTGAGATTACGGTGCCTGAATTGCTTTTGAAGCAACAGCAACGAACCAAGGATATATTTAATGTTGTGCTTGGAGCAATTGCTAGTATTTCGCTTATAGTTGGAGGGATTGGCATAATGAATATAATGTTCGCTTCGGTAATGGAGCGGATAAAGGAGATCGGAACCAGAATGGCAATTGGTGCGAAAAAAATGGATATTGTCGTTCAGTTTCTCTCTGAGGCCATTCTGATAAGTGTTACAGGAGGTATTATAGGAATTTTCCTTGGGGTGATATTTTCAAGATTAATTGAAGAGATCGCAGATATATTAACAATTGTATCTCCATTCTCTGTTGTTGTTGCTTTCGGTGTATCAGCCGCCGTTGGTGTAATTTTCGGATATTCACCTGCCAAAAGGGCCGCCGAAAGAGATCCTATTGAATCTCTCAGATATGAATAATAATCAGTTAAGCATAATGACACGAATTTCAATAATACTATTTTTTCTATTAGTTGTTTCTCTTCTTAATGTCTCAGTTGCACAAGAAGTTAAACGGTTATCTCTCGAAGATGTTATTAAACTTGCAGATGATCAGTCACCTGATGCGATACTGGCAAAACACAGGTTCAGGGCCAGCTACTGGCAGTACAGGACATTTAAAGCAGAATATCTTCCTTCACTCACCCTTAGCGGGAATTTACCTGATTATAGCAGGATATATGAGAAGGAGTATGACTATAGCTCGGGTCAGGAATACTATGTTGAGAAAAATACCAATAACCTTTCGACAACTATGTCGCTATCGCAAAACATCGGACTTACAGGAGGGAGCCTCTTTATACAGTCTGATTTTAGAAGGTTTGATGTTTTAGGGGAGGATGGATCAACTCAGTATATCTCAACTCCGGTAAGTATTGGTTTCTCACAACCTCTTTTCAGATTTAACGAGTTGAAGTGGCAGAAGCAAATTGAGCCGATGAAATATGAAGAGGCTAAAAAGGGTTATCTTGATGAGGTCGAGACTGTTCACCTCAGGGCTGTAATGAGATTTTTCCAGCTCGCTCTTGCCCAGATCAATGAGGAGATATCAGAAATGAATTACTCCAATGCTGATACACTTTACCGGATTGCAAAAGGAAGATATAATCTCGGAACAATTGCCGAGAATGAGTTACTACAGATGGAGTTAACTTTTCTCAATGCCGGAACAGCCCGGAATAGCGCAGAGATTAACCTCAGGAATATGGAGTTGAGGTTGCGCTCTTTCCTGGGTTTTAATGAAAATATACGGATCGAACTGGTCATACCTGATAAGATACCCGATTTTGAGATTGAAATGGATGAAGCACTCAGGCTTGCCACCGAAAATAACCCTGAGATACTAAGCCTCGATCGTCAGCTTCTCGAAGCAAGGCGTGATGTTGCTCAGGCAAAGGCAGACAAAGGCCTCAATGCAAATATGAATGTGTCATATGGACTAAAAGGACAGGATGTTACTATTCCCGGAGCCTACAATGGGCTTGATGACCAACAGAGAATAAGTATTGGTTTCTCGGTTCCGATCGCAGACTGGGGCTTAGGCCGGGGACGTTATCGAATGGCTCAATCGAGTGAGGAGGTTGTGAAATCACAGGTACATCAGTCAATAGTCGATTTTGAACAGAGCGTATTTCTTGATGTAGCCCAGTTTAACCTCCAGGATGACCAGGTTCGGACAGCTGCTAAATCTGATACAGTTGCAATGAAAATGTATGAGGTTACAAAACAGCGATTCCTGATCGGTAATGTGGACGTGCTTGATCTTAACAATGCCGATACAAAGAAAGATGAGAACAGAAGAGGATATATCCAGGCCCTGCAAAATTACTGGACCTACTATTATAACTTGCGACGGCTTACACTGTTTGATTTTGAAAACAGAATTTCTCTTGAGACTGATTTCGACAAGTTAGTCGACTAAAACCAAAGGTGTAATTTTCTTAGTAAAGGATCTGAATTTTTTGTTTGTCAGGTCCTTTTTTATTTAATATCTTTGCACGTCCTTTTAAAGGCAGTTAACAAACAACAAATAAGCAATATAAAACTAATTCAAAATGCAAAACAAGGGAGCTATTCTATTTTTGGCCATTGCACTTGCCCTGGTCTCAGTTTATCAACTTTCATTTACCGGCGCAAGCTATAAGGTAAAGAAGGAAGCACAGGCAGCATCAAAGGGTGATCTGAAGGCAGAGTTTTTATATCTCGATTCCATAGCATCTCTAACTCAGAATGAGTGGAGTTTTCTTGGAAATACTTTCAGGGAGGTGCAGTCAAAAGAGTTGAACCTGGGTCTTGACCTTAAAGGTGGGATGAACGTGATTCTGGAAGTGTCTGTTGAAGATATTGTAAGGGCTTTGTCAAATTATAGTACCGATAAAACATTTAATGATGCCATATCTTTAACAAAGGATAAAAGAAAAGATAGCCAGAGAAATTTTATCGAACTGTTCGGAGAATCTTTTGCTGAAATTGATCCCAATGCGAGCCTTGCTGCTGTTTTTGGGACAATTGAACTGAAAGACAAGATAAATTTCAATTCAACAAATGAAGATGTTTTGAATGTGCTGACCGATGAGACAGAGAACGCAATCGATAACGCCTTTAATATACTGCGCAGCAGGATTGACAGGTTTGGTGTCACACAGCCAAATATATCAAGACTGGAAGCAAGAGGAAGGATACTGATTGAATTGCCAGGTGTCAAAGATCCCGCGAGAGTCAGGGAATTACTACAGGGAACAGCTAAACTTGAGTTCTGGGAGACGTATGAAAATCCTGAGTTAATCGGATATCTTTCGGAAGCTAATTCTCTGCTCAGGACTTTTGAGGAGGAAGCCAGGGCTGCCGTCGTTGCCGAAGAGGATGTAGATCAGGGAGATACTTCTGCTGATGATCTGTCGGGAGAAGAACAGCAAGACACAACAGGAGGGGAATCTTTACTCGATATGATAACCGATTCCACAGATGAAAGTGAACCGGCCACCCTTGCTGAGTTTAAACTCCGGAATCCGCTCTTTGGTGTATTAAATCCTGCTGTATCAAGAGATGGCCAGCCATTGTATTCAAGTGTGGTTGGCTGGTCACATTACAGGGATACTGCAAAAGCAATGGAATACCTGAAAATGAACCATATAAAAGCTCTTTTCCCAAGGGATGTAAGGTTCTATTGGGCAAGTGATGCTGTTAAATGGGACGAAACTGAAAGCACTTATGAACTTCATGCAATAAGAGTTACAACCAGGGATGGCAGGGCTCCTCTTGATGGTGATGTGGTTACTTCCGCAAGAGTATCATACGGTCAGACCGGATCCAGCGCCAAAGTTGATATGTCAATGAACGCTGAAGGGGCCAAGATATGGGCAAGACTCACCCGTGAAAATACAGGGCGTTTTCTTGCCGTATTGCTTGATAATTATGTAAGATCATCAGCAAGGGTCTCAGGAGAGATTAAAGGTGGTAGCACTGAGATTACCGGTGACTTTACTATTGAAGAGGCTGAAGACCTTGCAAATATTCTGAAATCAGGTAAGTTGCCGGCTCCGGCCAAGATACTTCAGGATACCGTCGTGGGACCTACTCTTGGTAAAGAGGCAATCCAGGCAGGTCTCAGATCATTCCTGATCGCCTTCTTTTTTGTATTGCTTTATATGGTATTTTACTATAGCCGCAGGGCAGGTCTTGTTGCCGATATGGCCCTGTTATTGAATATGTTCTTTATAATGGGGGTGCTGGCATCCCTTGGAGCTGTTCTTACTCTGCCTGGAATTGCCGGTATTGTGCTTACAATTGGTATGTCGGTTGATGCCAACGTTCTTATCTATGAGAGGATAAAGGAAGAATTGAAACAGGGGAAGGGAATGAAACTTGCAATAGCTGATGGTTACAAAAATGCCTATTCTGCAATTATAGACGCTAACGTTACAACCCTGCTAACCGGTATTGTACTCTATGTTTTTGGTACAGGTCCTATCAAAGGATTTGCAACAACCCTCGTTATAGGTATTATTACTTCTCTTTTCTCGGCAATTTTTATTACAAGATTGATCTACGAACATTTTCTAAAGAAAAATTATACCCTTGCATTTTCCACAAGAATTACAGAGAATGCATTTAAAAATATGAAAATCAATTTTATTGGAAAGCGTAAGATTTTTTATGTTATTTCAGGTATAATCATATTGATCGGACTGACTTCCCTCTTTGTAAAAGGATTAAACCCGGGAATCGATTTTTCGGGAGGCCGTACTTATGTCGTTCGCTTTGAGGAACCAGTTTCTACAACTGATGTAGCCTTAAGGCTTGAAGAAGTTTATGGTGAAGCACCCCAGGTTGTTGTATTTGGCAGTGAAAACCAGGTTAAGATTACAACCAAATACAGAATTGATGAACCGGAAGCAGAGTCAGAAGTTGAAGATCTTTTATACCAGGGATTACAACCGATGGTGGGTGATGTGGATAAAACAACATTCCTGTCTGATTACAGGGTCAGTTCTGAAACAGTCGGACCAACAATTGCTGATGATATTAAGGTTAAGGCGATATGGGCTATAGTCTTTTCGCTGATCGTAATATTCCTCTATATACTTCTGAGGTTCAGAAACTGGCAGTTTGGCCTGGGTGCATTAGCAGCTCTTGTTCATGATGCTTTGATTGTACTCGGCCTGTTCTCTATCGGATATGGCATATTCCCCTTCTCACTTGAAATAGACCAGGCCTTTATTGCTGCCATATTAATGGTTGTAGGTTATTCAATCAATGATACAGTTGTTGTTTTTGACCGTATAAGGGAGTACATGGGCCTCTACCGTAAAAGAGAACGCACAGAGATCCTCAACCTGGCGCTTAACAGTACAATAAGTCGTACCTTCAGTACATCCCTGAGTACTTTTATTGTGGTATTTGCCATCTTTATATTCGGTGGTGAAGTAATACGTGGATTTACTTTTGCACTTCTTGTTGGTATTGTTGTGGGTACATACTCATCACTTTTTGTTGCGACATCAGTTGTTTATGACACAGTCAAAAGTGGCGAAACAGAAAGGGTACTCAAGAGCAGAAAGAAAAGCTAAACGATTTATTAGAATATAAGAAAACCGCTTCAATTAAAACGAAGCGGTTTTTTTATGTCATGCCGCCGATCGTTTGCCGGATCAATATTCTTTATTAAATTTGTCGGGTAATTACTTATAATAATGGGTGTATATCAGTTTATAAGCGGACAGGAGATATTTATAATCATGGCGGTTGCCCTTATCTTTTTTGGTGCGAACAAAATTCCTGAAATAGCAAAGGGCCTTGGCAAAGGAATGAGAGAGTTTAAAAAAGCTACCGATGATATAAAAAAGGAGTTTGATGAAAGCACCCGTGAAATGAAGGATGACATTAAGGATATTACAGATACTGTTAAAAAGGAGATGGATGATTAGTCTGTCTGACTCCCGATTATAAAGAAACCCCGGATGAATTTATACCTATCTCTTATTGCAGGTCTGGCTATTTTGCTGGTGGGTGGTGAATTTCTTGTAAGAGGGGGAGTCTCCATAGCCGGACATCTGAAAATTTCCAGGATGGTGGTTGGTGTAACGGTAGTCTCCTTTGGTACCTCAGCCCCTGAACTTGTTGTAAGCCTTGATGCTGCTATCTCAGGGCACCCCGATATAGCTTTAGGGAATGTTGTTGGAAGTAATATCTCCAATATAGGTCTGGTACTTGCTCTTACTGTATTAATTACTCCCTATTTTGTAAAAACACGTGAGGTTTTTCGTGACTGGGCAATTATGATTGCTGTTACACTTATGTTGATTCTGCTTCTTTACTGTGGTTTGAATCTTAACAGGATTGAGGGATTAGTAATGGTATCCTTGCTTATTTTATATGTAGGTTGGTCGATACGCCACTCCAGGAGAGAGATGCAAAACGGGAATGGAGATCTTATTACCCCACATTTTTCATTGCCTGTCTCTATTGTAATAATTATAATATCTAGTGTCGCACTTGTTTTCGGGGCAGATCTTCTTGTTAAAGGGGCATCAGGGTTAGCTGAAGGTTTTGGTATTAGCGAGCGTGTTATTTCGGTATCGGTAATTGCTCTCGGAACCAGTCTTCCAGAGCTTTCCACTTCAGTATTGGCTGCTGCCAGGAGACAGAATGAAATTTCAATCGGAAATATTATAGGTTCGAATATCTTTAATATATTGGGTATTCTCGGAGTAACAGCCACTGTTAAGACAATTGAAGTTCAAAGCAGGGAGGTACTTTCCTTCGATCTCTGGTACGTATTGGGAATGTCCCTGCTATTGTTTGTATTAATACTTCCACTCAGGGGCTCAACGTTACACAGGTGGAAGGGTCTGGTTATGGTAATGGTTTATTTACTCTATATTTACCTGGTGTTTTCCTGCAGATGAAACATAATTATTGGTTAAGAAAATGGTAAGAGCAGTAGCTATTTCAAAGTCATATGGCGATCTCAGGGTACTGAAGGGAATCAACCTGGAGGTAAAGGAAAAGGAGATTATTACTATTGTCGGGCCCAGCGGAGCAGGAAAAACAACCCTGTTGCAAATACTTGGCACACTGGATAATCCCGACACCGGATCAGTTATTTACAATGGCCGGGATGTAACATCTCTTTCCCCAAAGCAAATATCAAGATTTAGAAATTCCAGTATCGGGTTTGTATTCCAGTTTCATCAGCTTCTGCCTGAATTTTCAGCCCTGGAAAATGTTTGTATTCCTGCATTTATTGCTGGCAAAGGGAAGCAGGAAGCTGAAGAGAGGGCGAAAGAACTGCTTGGTTATCTTAAACTTACAGACAGGCTCGAACATAAGCCTTCGGAGTTGAGTGGTGGTGAGCAGCAAAGAGTTGCTGTTGCAAGAGCGTTGGTAAATAATCCCTCTGTAATACTTGCCGATGAACCATCCGGAAATCTCGATAGTGACAATAAAAGGGAGTTGCACAGGCTCTTTTTTGATCTTAGGGATAAATTCGGACAGACAATTATTATTGTTACCCACGACAGGGAACTTGCCGGCATGTCTGACCGGATCATTGAAATCAAGGACGGGGTGATAGTAAATGACTAAAGAGCTATCCTATAACGGGATCATTCACAGTGAAATGAGGGAATTCCTCGAAGAAAAACATTCAAGTTTTAATAACAGCAGTTTTATAAGTAATGATCCGGTATCAATTCCACACAGATATACCGATCGCAGAGATATTGAGATCTCTGGTTTTCTGACAGCAACAATTGCATGGGGGCGAAGAGACCTGATAATCAGTTCTGCTGCCAGGCTCATGGAGATGATGGGGAATAACCCGTATGAGTTTCTGATGGAGGCTGATGAAAAACACCTGGAGAGGTTTAACAGGTTCTATTACCGGACTTTTAACGGTGCCGATTGCACCTACTTTCTGGCGTCACTAAGAAATATCTACACCAATTATAGCTCGCTTGAAGATATTCTTACGGAAACAATAAGCAATGGATCCTCACTTAAGGATGCCCTGATCCATTTCAGGAATCGTTTTTTTTCATTAGACCATAATAAGAGAACATTGAAACATTTTACAAATGTCGGGGCCGGGTCGGCAGGGAAGAGGCTAAACATGTTTCTGAGGTGGATGGTCAGAAATGATAACAGGGGTGTTGACTTTGGATTGTGGAACAAAATTGATCCCTCAGAACTGTTTATGCCCCTCGATATTCATTCGGGTAATAGTGCAAGGAGACTTGGACTGTTAAAGAGAAAAGCGAACGACTGGAAAGCAGTTGAAGAGGTTACATCAATTCTGAAAACTTTTGATAGTTCTGATCCTGTGAAATATGATTTTGCACTATTCGGAATTGGGGTAAATGAGAAATTGAGGTAATGGCTAATACATGGTTTGATTTTAAGCAGTTTCGGGTGTGTCAGGAGAAGGCGGCATTTAAGGTGGGTACAGATGGAGTGCTTCTTGGCGCCTGGGTTGACCTGTCAGGTGCAGAGAGAATCCTTGATATTGGGACAGGAACAGGCCTCATTTCGCTTATGGCAGCACAACGTTCAGAAGCATTGATAACTGCTATTGAACCCGATGAGGAATCAATGCTGGAGGCAGCCGTTAATTTTAATAAAAGTCAATGGAGTGAAAGAATAGTTATTGTAAATATGAAGCTCCAGGATTTTGCCCCGGTAGCTAAGGTCAGGTTTGATATTATCATTTCCAATCCTCCCTATTTTACTGCATCTCTGAAGAACCCGGATCGCAGGCTTAGTATGGCAAGACACAATGAAACTCTTTCTCCGGAGGAGTTGTTTGAAGGGGTCGGGAATTTGTTATCAGATGATGGCAGATTCTCTGTTATCCTTCCGTATGAGGAGGCAAATATTTCTATAGCTGTTGCTGCCGGATATAAACTATACTGTAACAGGATGTTAAATATTAAACCTCTTCCCTCAAAACCGGTTAAGAGGGTGTTGCTGGAATTCGGACGAATAAAAAAGCCACTTGATACAGGTTACCTGATAATCGAAATCAATGGACGCCATGATTACAGCAGGGAGTTTATCAACCTTACAAAAGATTTCTACCTTAATCTTTAGCCTGATCAATAAAATCTGAAAGAGGAAGGCCAAACTCCTCTATTATTTTAATACCAAGTTTCTCAAGCTGATCAAGTACAGGATTATATATTTCAGGTATAACAGGTATATGAACGCCGCAAATTCTTATCTCTTTACGGA
Organism: Bacteroidales bacterium; assembly: GCA_030596125.1. Taxonomy (GTDB): domain Bacteria; phylum Bacteroidota; class Bacteroidia; order Bacteroidales; family VadinHA17; genus JAUVKT01. The sequence continues at coordinate 84,755 of JAUVKT010000001.1, forward strand.
GTATCATCTCTGCTGCTATGGCTGCCGGTAGTCCTACTGTTCTTGATATGGAAGTGTTTGTTTCAGGTGATCCGTAATCAATCATATGTGAACTGATAACCTCTTTTCTCCCATCCGGATATATTACCTTAAAAAGATGCTGAAGAACAATCATATCCCTCTCATTTTTACTCAGCATCATCTTTTTGATCATCATGTCAGAGATGATCTCAAAAGGAGAAGATTCTGCATACCCCATATCTTTATCTTCAAGGAGACCAAGCCACCGGAATGCTTCCACAGTAATTGCACCATTCCCGATATCGAGATAGTCAGTTAGCCTGTTTAACAGACTACCATCCCCTTCAGGTAAAAGGCCTGAAAGAAAATCGGAATAGGTTCTGTTTGAATAATCAGAAACATTCCTGTCAAGCATGTTGAGGCTCTTCATTGAATCGAGAATCTCACACCAGCCAATATGTCTGTATGTTCCCCTGTATATTGTTTCGGTTTCGGGTATGCCGTAGATATCAATATAGATTATCGAATCCCTGTTTGGGTAAACCTCAAGTACCCCCACCCCTGGTACTTTATGTCTGAAGCGGTCTTTGAAAAGGTTAATAGGTTCAATATCCACTCTCTTGCCTTTTATAAGATAACGAGCGTCGCTCCTGCTTGCCAGTATCACCCCTTTGGGGCTCCATGAAAATTTATATCCAAACGGGTTATTTTTACTCTCAGGAGCGGGCAGGGCTCCGCAAAGTGAGTAAAACTCTATTATTTTACCACCCTCAGAATGAACTTTGTCAATAATACGCATAGCAGACATATGGTCAATCCCCGGATCCATGCCTGTCTCATTCAAAAGTATTATACCACTTTCCCTGGCCTGTTTGTCGAGCTGTTTCATCTTCTCCTGAACATAGGAGGTGGTTACCATTGACTTGCTGTGTTCAATGCATACACTGGCAACTTGCACATGGAATTTATAAGGCAGAAGACTCACTGCCAGGTCGCACCCTGATATAAGATCATTGAGAGTGCTGATGTCTCCGGCTTCCCAGTAGACAGAACTTCCGTTTGGATGGCCATTCAGGATATGTTTGGCTCTGTCCATTGTATTTGATGCAAGAACTATTTCAAACCCTGCTTCAAGAAGATATTCCACAAGCGGTTTTGCTACCATGCCGGTACCTAAAACAACTACTTTCTTCATATTAAGATATGTTACTGTTTAATGGTTTCTTTATCGGCTCAATATAGAAAATGTGATTAATTAAGTCAATGATTAGAATCAATATTTTTGCATTACCTGATATAGATTTCAACAATAAATTAAAACCACTTTCTTAACCTGATTAATTCATAAGTTTTTCGTCATGAGAAGTCAAAGTACAAAGAATAAAGGTAAGCACAGATTTTTGACTCACAGATATAGCCATAGCTATATTGAGAATCAAAAATTGAGCATTGCATTTAATTTAAGTAATTTGGCTTCGTAATAGAACAATTTGTGAATTAATCAGGTTAACAGTTTGCTTCATTGTATATTTGTCTGAACGATACATTATTGTTGTCAGGATAAGTATCTGTTTAGTAACTATATAATGAAAGAGCCGAGAAAGTACGCTGAAACACCCCTGATGAAGCAGTATTATAGTATCAAGGCGAAACATCCTGATGCAGTTTTGCTTTTTCGGGTAGGTGATTTCTATGAGACTTTCGGAGAGGATGCCATTCGAACATCAGAGATACTGGGAATTACACTTACACGGAGAGCCAATGGCGCTGCATCATATGTCGAACTGGCCGGATTCCCGTATCATGCTATTGACACATATCTTCCAAGGCTTGTCAGGGCAGGCCAGAGAGTTGCAATCTGTGAACAACTGGAAGATCCGAAGCTGACAAAGAAGATTGTAAAAAGAGGAATTACAGAGTTGGTAACACCGGGTGTCTCTCTCGACGATAATGTCCTTGATCATAAAGAAAATAACTACCTGGCATCGGTTCATTTCAGAAAAACAATTGCGGGTGTGGCCTTCCTGGATATCTCTACCGGTGAGTTTCTTGCAGCAGAAGGAACAGTGAGTTATATCGATCAGTTGTTAACCAGTTTTGCTCCCAAAGAGGTGCTGTTTGAGAAGGGGAAAGCTGACAGCTATCGTGAAATATTCGGCTCAAAATACTATACTTTTAAACTCGACGACTGGATTTATACACTCGAAGCGGCTAACGATCGTCTTGTTAAACATTTTGGAACAAAATCCCTGAAAGGTTTTGGTGTTCATGGAATGGATTACGGGATTATTGCAGCAGGTTCAATTCTTCATTACCTCGATCTTACAGAGCACAAACAGCTTGATCATATTACAATGATTTCGAGAATTGAGGAGGATAGTTATGTCTGGCTCGACAAGTTTACAGTGAGAAACCTGGAACTGTTTCACACACCATACGAAGGTGCGGGGACACTGTTAGGTGTGCTTGACAAAACAATTGGCCCGATGGGAGGCAGGATGCTGAAAAAATGGATATCCCTGCCTCTTAAGGATATAGACCAGATAAACTCAAGGCTTGACGCCGTCAGTTATATAATAGATAATGAGGAGTTCAGGGACGAGCTGTTAAATGGTATCGGAACAATCGGTGACCTTGAGAGGCTAATCTCAAAAGTTGCTACAAACCGTATTAATCCAAGAGAGGTGGTTCAGCTTAAAAGGGCGTTAAATGCGATAATTCCGATTAAGGATTCATGTATTGCCACAGGTTGTGAACCGGTTGTGCAAATAGGAGGTAAGCTGGATGGGTGCAGCCTGATAAGCGAAAGAATAGACAAAGAACTAACAGAAGATCCACCTGTTATGATCAACAGGGGAAATGTGATAAGGAATGGTGTTTCGGAAGAGCTGGATGATCTGAGGGAGATACTGACAACAGGAAAAAACTGGCTGATTGATCTTCAGAAGAGAGAGAGTGAACGAACTGGAATTACAAGTCTTAAGGTGGGGTTTAATAATGTATTCGGTTATTATATCGAGGTAAGGAATACACATAAAGACAAGGTTCCTGAAGAGTGGATAAGAAAGCAGACACTTGTCAGTGCTGAACGATATATCACTGAAGAGTTAAAGGAGTATGAGAGTAAGATTCTTGGAGCTGAAGGGAAAATACTGAGCCTTGAGCAGGAAATTTTCGGGAGTCTTGTTGATGCATTACTTGAATATATTACCCCCGTTCAGCTTAATGCAACACTTATTGCCAGGCTCGATTGTTTCTATTCACACGCTCTGGTATCACATGAGAACAGATATGTAAGACCAGAGATCAACGACAGCCTGGTAATAGAAATAAAAGAAGGGCGGCATCCGGTGATAGAACATCACCTGCCACCTGATGAAGCTTACATACCTAATGATCTGTTCCTGGATAACAAGGAGCAACAGATAATTATTCTTACAGGTCCGAATATGTCGGGTAAATCGGCTGTGTTACGGCAGACAGCCTTAATAGTGCTGATGGCACAGACCGGTTGTTTTGTTCCGGCTTCGGAGGCCAGGATTGGCCTGGTTGATAAGATCTTTACCAGGGTAGGAGCATCTGACAATATTAGTCTGGGAGAATCGACTTTTATGGTAGAGATGAATGAAACAGCCAGTATCCTTAATAACCTGTCAGACCGCAGCCTGGTTCTCCTTGATGAGATAGGAAGAGGAACGAGTACATACGATGGTATATCCATTGCATGGGCTATGGTTGAGTATCTTCATGAATACCGGTATAAAGCAAAAACCCTTTTTGCAACTCACTATCACGAGCTTAATGAGATGGAAAACTCATTTCCAGCGGTTAAAAATTATAATGTTTCTATTAAAGAGCTGAATGATAAGATAATCTTTCTTCGTAAACTTAAAAGAGGGGGTAGTGAACATAGCTTTGGGATACATGTTGCCAGGATGGCCGGTATGCCTGGTAGTCTTGTGAGGAGAGCAAATGAGGTACTCACAGAGATGGAGGGAGGAGACAGTGACAGCAAGCTTTCAAAGCCGGTTGCCGGTATTGCCTCAGGTCGTGAGGGTATGCAACTGAGTTTCTTTCAGCTCGACGACCCGGTACTTAAACAGGTAAGAGATGAGATTGCAGGCCTCGATCTGAATAATCTTACTCCTGTTGAAGCCCTTAATAAACTCTACAATATCCAGAAACTTATCAGAAAATAATTTCATTCCTGCTATTATTGTCATCCCTGCTAATTCTGTCATTCCTGCGCACGCAGGAATCTCTCTCATATCACTACATCAATCTACATCTGCCATTCGCCATTTACCATTTGACATTTGACATTTGACATTTGACATTTGACATTTGACATTTGACATTTGACATTTGACATATCTTCCTACTCTATCTCCAGCCTGTCATGTGAGTTTACGAAAAGAATAGTCCCCATATCATCGTATCCTGAGAAGATAGTCTCTCCATTATGTTTTAATGTGTCGCCTCGGAATCCGATCAGAGTGAGAGCAGCCTCTGATGATTTACTGCTGATAAGCTTTTTTGCCGACAGGTCCTGCTGTTCAATTATTATTTCGATGTTCTTTTTGGTTATAGGAAGCCGGCCCTCATTAATAAGTTTTTGACTGTTTTTCACTGTTTCATCGTACTGCTCAGGTTTACAAATGTCAAATATTTTAAAATTTGCCTTTTTCCAATCCGGATGTCCTGTAATAATGAAACTAAGCATAATCATCAGGTTGGCATTATATTCATCGGTCGATTTTATCCATACATGGATACCGTTTTTGTAGGTTATCTTTCGGCTGCTTGTTCCCAGAATACATACATCAAAATTACCGGCATTGATAAGTGCATAATTCTCTATGATCTCTTTGATGTCATCTGGATTATCCTTGTCATATTCAAAAATTACCATATTGTTTTCCATGCCGGCAATACCTGGAACCTGTATGGCCTGGGCGATTGCAGAGGTATATGAAGGGGATATTATCGTATCAACATAAACATGATTTTCAATCTTGTCAAATGAGTTTATTAGTTTCGAAAGTTCCTCTTCTGCCTGCAGGTGGGTACTTTTTGAATAGTAACCTTTTATCCTGTGCAGGTATGTGCCAAACCCATATTTATAAGATATCCAGTTCAGTAGTTTAAAAGCTGTGTCACGCTCGAAGGACTTCTTTGAAATACAGATTGCACTTGGCCTCCATTCATGCTTTGTCTTTTTCCCTTTGGATTTTTGAAGATACACCTGCAGGTTCCTGTTTAGCTGGAATAATGCATTGGCAAAGATAGACTCCAACCCCTGCCTGTTCCTGTGGTAATAATTTATAAAAAGGTATATCAGTACCATCATTACAATGGCCGCCGCCGCGTAGGTAGTGTTAATCTTGAACATTACCCATATCGAGATCAAAAATCCGGCAAGTGAAAAATACCACCTCGATTTGAATGATGGCCGATACGATGGACTTGATCCAAAATGATTAAGAAAAGATATAAGGCATAGTGAGCCATAAGTTACCATAAAGAACATTGATATAATCTCTGCAACAGCATTCACGTTACCCAACGAAACAAATACAAATGCAATAATTACAGTAATCAGGGATGCATTTGCAGGTTCTCCGTCTTCCTTTCTCCCCCTTGAAAGCCACCTGTTAACTTTAGAGGAAGGGAATGAACTGTCATTTGCCAGTGCCTGTAAGGTTCTTGGGGCTACCATAACAGAACCTATGGCTGATGATATAGTTGAGGCAGCCAGCCCAAGAGGAATAATAAACGCTCCGCCAATTGCAATTTTGCCCATTATAAGCTGATTACCTGTAAGATCATCGACGCTTACAGAAAGGGCGAGTTTATAAATTATAAACACATAAACAACCATACCAATAAGAGTTGCCGATGTAGTGCCAAGTGGAATAGATTTGGATGGATTTTTCAGATCACCCGACAGTCCAACCCCGGCGGTCATGCCGGTAAAGGCAGGAAATACAATTGCAAATACAACAAAGAAACTCTCCCTGTTGCGAAAGGCTGCGTTTGAAAGATTAAATGATGAGTTTGCCGCATATTCTGTTGATCCAAGGAAAAAAAGTGTAATTGATACTGCCAGGATAGCCACGACAATGTAAAGGGTTTTTACTCCCATATTCGCACCTTTCTTAAGGATTAGTATTCCCAGTACGGCCATGGCCGGAATACTTATTATCTGCCTGGGTAACAGAATACCCGTCTTGTCAAGTATAAAATCAAAAAAGAATTCGAATGCTTCGGTAAAGGCTATCACATAGAAAGCGACGCTTATTGCCTGTGAAAAGAAGAGTGCAATTCCTATGGTGGCCCCGATATTCAGTCCGAACGAACGACTGATAATGAAATACTCACCCCCGCCCTCAACCCGTTTATTTGTAGCCAGCTCAGAAATAGCAAGCGCAGTAGGAATAGTGACCATATGGCCCAGTAGAATAATACATATAACACCCCAGAAACCTAGTGTGCCTACTGCATACCCAAACCTTAGAAACAGTATTGCTCCAAGTATTGTGGATATAGCTGTAAAAAAGACGGGTGCAGTCCCAAACCTCTTTGACGAAGTTGACATAGATATCCTGTTTTATCTGTTTTAATTCAGTATTAAAGATAATACATTAAAATAAATGTTTTGTATGGATTTAAGCAAGAAGTGACTAAAGTGCCTAAAGTTTGAAGACTGAAGACTACTGACTGAACAGATGCAACTAATAAATGTTATAATAATGTTAATAATAATAGAATAACTGTATAAATTTGGAATAAACAGACATCTTTGATGGTCTGATAATTAAATATTCAATAGATTTTAGTAATGAAAAAGATTGACAGAAGAATAATTATTGTGGCAACTTTTATCTTTATTGTAGGGTTGTCGTATGGTTTGATGCGTTTTCTGATTGCTCAGAAAGAAGAGCCTCCGAGGCGGGCTCCTGGTAGCAGTAAGAGGTTTGTGCAGACCGAAAAGGTTCAATATTCAACGATCACTTCGCCGGTGGTGGCTTCCGGAAGGTTAAATTCGGTAAGTGAAATTGATATTGTTGCTGAAGCAAGCGGAAAAATAATAACGGGGGCAGTACCATTAAAAAGGGGCTCTGCTTTTGACCGTGGAGATCTGCTGTTTACAATTTATCGTGATGAGGTATCGCTGGCCCTTCAGGCTCAAAAAAGCCGGTTTATGAATACCCTGGCAAATGTTTTGCCCGACATAAGATTCGATTTCCCTGAGTATGAAGACTCTTTTACAAGATTCATCGGATCAATAGATATTGATAAAAATTTACCTGACTTACCTGTAATTGAAAATGATAAGCTTAAGATCTTTCTTGCAAGCCGCAATTTGCTGAGTGAATATTACAGTATTAAGAAAGATGAGCTTCAGCTTAGCCGTCATTCTGTCTATGCCCCGTTTAACGGCACCTTTTCTGAGGTCTATCTTGAGGCCGGCGCATATACAAACATTGGCGGAAGAGTAGCTTATGCTATCCAGACCGACATTCTTGAACTTGAAGTTCCGGTAAAAAGAGAAGATGCAAAATGGATCAATATCGGGGATAAGGTCTTGGTGTCGAGGGCAGATCAATCCGGTGGTTTTGAAGGAAAAATTTCCAGGAAGGGTAGTTTTCTTGATGATGATTCTCAGACACAGGCTGTTTTTATAAGGATAAAAAACAGCAAGAATTATCAGCTTCTTAATGGTGAATATCTTACAGCAACATTTCCCGGGTATCCTGTAGATAATGTTATGGAGATCCCGAGAAAGAGTGTTTTTAATTCAGATGAGGTTTTTGTTGTTGTTAACGGCCGGCTTGAAAAAAGAGAAATAGAGATAGTAAAGAAAAATGAGAAGAGTCTGATCTTTTACGGGCTTGAGGAAGGTACTGTCCTGGTTACCCAATCATTAATTAATGTTCAGGAGGGGATTATGGTAGTTACAGAGACAGAAATGAAAACAGGGCAACAGGGTGCAAGGAAGAAAAATAACAACCAGTAGTTATGAGGAAGATAATAGAGAAGTTTGTTGAGTACCCGATGTATGCTAATATTATTTTGATAATAGTAGTACTGGCGGGTCTTTTCAGTTATACCTCCATGAATAAATCATTTTTCCCGGAGACTGAAAGCAGAATAATTACTGTTTCGGTATTTTATCCGGGCGCTTCTCCGGTTGAGATGGAGGAGGGTGTAACATCGCGTATCGAAGAGGCTGTAAGAGGATTGGTCGGGATTAAGGAGGTTACCTCTAATACCATGGAGAATCAATCTGTTGTGTCTGTTGAGACTACAGGGGAATATCCGATAGATGAAGTACTTATGGAGGTGAAGAATGCTGTGGATGGTATATCATCACTTCCCACTGCAGCTGAACGGCCAATAGTTGCTAAACAACGTTCCAGGGCTTTTGCACTTTTTATGACACTGGCAGCCTCAGAGGGGCAAAATGTTAGCCTTATGGCTCTGAAAGAGCATGCACAAATGGTGGAAGAGGATTTTCTGAATTCAGGTGTAATGAGCCAGATATCTATTTCCGGATTTCCTCCACCTGAAATATCTGTTGAGATAAAAGAGGATGAACTATTAAGGTACAATCTCACTTTTGATAATATTATCATGGCTATCCGGAATAATAACCAGGATATATCAGGGGGTGAGATTAAATCGGCTGATGAGGAGTTGCTTATCAGGCTCAGGTCGAGAAGTACAGATCCCGATAAGATCAGCAATATAATTATCGGGGCCAGGCCTGATGGGAGTTTTCTGCGTATTAATGATGTTGCCGAAGTAAAGAAGAAGTTTGCAGATACTCCCAATGAGTCATTTATTAACGGGAGAAAAGCTGTATCTATCAGGATTGAAAAGTTGCCTGAGGAGGACCTTGAAGAGATTACCGACTATGCGATGTCATATATGGAGGAGTTCAACGCCAAAGAGATTGGTGTTGAACTTATTGTATCAAGGGCTTTTTATGAAATATTAATGAGCAGGCTGAAATTACTTACCAGTAATGGTATGATAGGTTTAATACTGGTAATAATTACACTTTCATTGTTCCTCAATATCAGGCTTTCACTCTGGGTCTCCTGGGGAATCCCTTTCAGTTTTCTGGGGATGTCTATTCTTGCCAATATGTATGGTGTGACCATAAACATGATGTCATTGATGGGGATGTTGCTTGTAATTGGTATTCTGGTTGACGATGGTATTGTAATAGCAGAGAATATTTATGTCCATTTTGAAAAAGGAAAGAGCCCGATGCAGGCGGCAATTGACGGGACAATGGAGGTTATGCCTGCGGTTATGACATCGGTTGCCACAACTATGGTGGCATTTATGCCCCTTCTGTTTTTAGCAGGTACCACAATGGAGATGATGATCCAGCTTTCGATAGTTGTTATTTTCAGTCTTATCTTTTCACTTGTTGAGGCATTTCTGGTTCTCCCCGCCCATCTGGGTAATAGAAAAGTGCTCAATAAGAAAATGCTGACATCAGAGAGAAAAGGATTCAAAAAATATTTTGAAAGGTTTATTATATGGCTCCGTGAAGATATATACCATTATTTATTGATCTGGCTCTTAAAATGGCGGCATGCTGTTATCGGAGTTCCGATAGCCCTGTTTCTTATAACGGCAGGTCTCTTTATGGGCGGACATATAAAGAATACTTTTTTCCCCTCTGTAGACTTTGACAATTTTGCGGTTAATGTGGCCTTTACTCCGGGTGACGGGGTGGAGCAGACGAAAAAAATGCTTGACAGATTTTATAAAAATGTATGGGAAGTTAACGATGATCTTAAAGCTGATCTGGGTATTGATTATGATATAATAGAAACTGTAAACACTAATATCGGAACTGCTTTCAGTCGTCAGGAGTCAGGCTCTCATGCAGGGAGTCTTAATATATATCCGATAGATCTGGAAGGTCAGTCTGTAACAGGTTTTGATATTGCAAACAGGGTAAGGATGAAAATCGGTCCTGTACCTGAAGCCAGAAAATTCACAGTTGGAGGCAGGAACAGGTGGGGAGTACCTGTATCAATTGGTCTGATGTCGAAGAATCTTGAGGAGTTGGAGGAGGCAAAGGATTTCCTGATAATGCGAATGAAAGAGTTACCCCAGCTAAAAGATATTAACGAAAATATTGCTCTGGGTAAACAGGAGGTGAGGCTGGATCTTAAACCGAAAGCCTATTTTCTGGGTCTTGATGAGAATGCAATTGCACGTCAGGTTCGCCAGGGTTTTTATGGTGGTCAGGCTCAACGACTTCAACAGGGCCGGGATGAGCTACGGGTATGGGTCAGGTATCCCAAATCAGACAGGATGACTCTTGGTCAGATGGAGAATATGAAGATAAAGACCCCGGGAGGTGACTACCCTCTTATAGAACTTACCGATTATCATCTCGAGCGCGGACCGGTAGCAATAAAACGGTTTAACGGATCCAGGGAGATCAGGGTTGAAGCCGAGACTGTAGATCCGTTCGCCCCTGTGCCTGAGATACTTGAGCAGATTGAAACTGAGATACTTCCGGATCTTATGGATCAGTTTGCAGGCGTAAGATATTTATTCCAGGGCCAGAGTAAGAATAGTAGTGAGGCTATGGGTAAGGCAACCAAATATTTTGGTTTTGCATTTATTATAATGATTCTCCTGATGCTTATGCATTTCAGGAGCATGAGTAAGGTGCTGATAATTGTTGTTATGATACCATTGGCGATGCTGGGTGTTTTCTGGGGACACGGAATTCATGGGCAGCCGCTTTCAATAATGAGTCTCTGGGGGATAATTGCATTAACGGGCGTTGTTATTAATGATGCCATAGTCTTCCTGGCAAAGTATGACGGAATGCTTCTGGATGGCAAGAGCGTGCATGAATCAATCGTAGGAGCAGGAAAAGCCAGGTTAAGACCTATTATTCTTACTTCTATTACAACAACAGTTGGACTGTTTCCCCTTATCCTTGAAAAGAGTATGCAGGCAAAATTCCTTGTGCCTATGGCAATATCACTTGCCTATGGTGTAGCTATTGGTACAATCTTTATTCTGATATTTTTCCCGATCCTTATTATGCTGCTTAGTGATTTCAGGGTAATGGCTAACAGGTTGTGGACAGGTATAAGGAGTGAACGTGAAATTATGGAACCGTCTATTATTCAATATAACAGGAGATTGCAATATGAGAAGAGTAAACTTGAGGATGAGCAATAATTTAATAAGCATTATGATGCCACCGCTAAAAACTGTTTTGGCTATTCTTCTGGTATTATTGACGATGCCGGGATATGGACAGGAACAATCATTAAGCCAGAGTGAGGCCATTAATAAGGCCCTCGAAAATAATTATGGGATTATTATTTCGGGCAGGGAGACAGAGATTGCCGGTATTAATAATAACCCGGGAGATGCTGGCAGATATCCTTCAATCGGATTTGACCTCTCATCAATGAATAATCAGAATATAGTCGACAATCAGTTTTCAAGCAGGCTTAACGCCGGTTTCGGATTACGATGGACTATTTTCGATGGGTACAGGGTTAATCTTACTATGGATAAACTCGGCCAGCTTGAGGAATTATCTATGGGAAGAGCTGCAGTAGTGGTTGAGAACACTATTGAAGATGTTATCCTGGCTTATTACAATGTTCTGCTACAGGAGGAGAGACTGGAAGTGCTGGCAAAGGTTATGAACCTTTCTGAAGACAGGTATGAATACGAGATGAACAGGCAATCAATTGGCAATGCTGTAACTTACAATGTACTGCAGGCAAAAAACAATTGGCTGAATGATAAAGCTGCATTTATCAACCAGGAGGTTATTCTAAGGAGTTCGGTAAGGAACCTTAATTTTCTTCTGGGTGAAGAGCCGGGTGTCTTATGGACATTTACCGAAGAATTCATGGCTCCTGCTAATGATTATGTTCTTGCTGATCTGCTTTCCAGGATGCTGGAGGGCAACAGCAGTATTAAAAATCAATATATTAATATATTGCTTACCAAAAACGCTACCAGCCTGGCTAAAAGCAACTTTTATCCATCAGTTAACCTGTCGTCAGGTGTTGATAATGGTAATACTCTTACGGAAGTTACTACAGGTTCGGCATCGACTCTTAATGGTTATGCCAATGTCACTCTTTCCTACGATATATACCAGGGAGGCGTGAGGAAGAGAGCTGTGGAAGTGGCAAAGATAAATGAAGATATTGCCGGGGTTGAGGAGGCGCAGATGAAGCATAGTCTGACTAACCAGCTTTTTAATATTTTTGATATATATAATGTAAGAAAAGAGCTGTACAATATTTCACTTGAGAACCTGGAGGCTGCAGAGATAAATATGCAGATTGCAGATGAGAAATATAGATCCGGAGCAATTAACTCTTTTAATTACAGAGATATACAGTTAATATATCTTAATGCAGCCTATAGGAAGATAACGACAGTTTATAACCTTATCAGCTCGCAAGCCGAACTGACCAGAATAACAGGAGGATTTGTTACTCCCGGAGAACAATAAAAGAGGGGAGAAGATAAAATAAAGTTTTTGGATGTTTTAAAAAAGTGTTACTTTTGCACACACAATTGCGGGAATAGCTCAGTTGGTAGAGCACGACCTTGCCAAGGTCGGGGTCGCGGATTCGAGTTCCGTTTCCCGCTCATCCGAAAGAAGGCAACGATTTATCGTTGCCTTTCTTCATTTCAGGACTCCGCCAGGAGCTTGCTCATGGAAGGAGATCTGAAATGAAGAAATAGCCACATTGTGGCTTCTTCCGGATGAAAGCATCCCCCCGTCGGATCCGGCCCCCGAGCAATCGGGGCCAATTCCGATGGGGATGCGCCAGGGTCGGACAATCAGTGCCTTTAATTATCTGTGTATAATTGCTTTTACGAATGACGAAAATTTTACTATTTTTGCACGACTAAGCCCGGATGGTGGAATTGGTAGACACGTTGGACTTAAAATCCAATGGCCTCGCGGCCGTGGGGGTTCAAGTCCCCCTCCGGGTACTAAATCAGAGTGAGAGTGGGAGTGAGAGTGAAAACTCGATCGGCCACTCTCATTTTGATTTCTCATTACTCACTCTGACACTCACACTATTTTTCGTAACTTAGCTTTGTCTCGTAAAGCTGTTATTATGTTTGATTTCCAAAAATTGGATGTCTATCAAAAAGCAAAAGCATTTTGCATTTTGATGACCAAAACTATTTCTGTACAGAATTTTGACAAAACCACAAATGATCAACTCAGGCGTGCGTCATTCAGTATAATGCTGAATATTGCAGAAGGCTCTTCTCGTTTTAGCAATAAAGACAGAAGAAACTTTCTGGTGATTGCTAGGGGCAGTGCTTTTGAATGCGTTGCAATTCTTGAGTATCTATGTGAAGCAAATGAAATTACCCGGACTGATTTTGTCAAATATCAGGACCTGCTTGAGGAGATTTCAAAGATGCAACAGAATTTATTATTTAGTTTTAGTCCGACAAATTCTTAAACTTTGAACAGTTGAGCAAAGTTGTTATCTACTGTCTCTATGTATTTTTTCTTTGCAGTATTTGAAAGAAACGATTTGTTTATCATTTTCTTCATTTTATCGTCGGTTCCTTCAAAATCGTTAACAATTATTTTAACGAGTCTATCACCTATTTTAAATCTTCTTGCTAGTTCTATAAAATCCTTAATGGTATATGTGTACGTTTGACCTCTTGGCAAACTGGTTCTTTCAAATTCTAAGAAAAGATTTAGTGCGATTGGTGAATCATTAACATGAATCTTTGTGTTCATCAAATCATATGCTGGAGATAGTTGCATGTCACCATCAGGAGTCTCTAAAAATGAGAAGTTTTTAAGATGAGCATCTCCATTACCTGTTAGAAAATTAAAAATTAATATTTTGATAAACTCTACTTTATTCAGAGAGTTAAGAACATCTCCAAAATCTTCATACGATTTAGCATTGTACTTGTATTTACCATGATTGTCTTTTTGGACTTTTAGAATTGAGGCAAAATCTTCTTGATTTAACTTTTCTTCATCCTTATTATAGTCAAATCTTCTTGTTACATGTGCTGGTGTTCCATTAGTAAATTTCATAAAACAACACTCAGCTGTTTTTATTCTATACAATTGTTTCGCCATTTGCATGGTTACATGTTCATTGGCTGGTGAATCTGAGGGTAAATCGAATCTGGATAGTATTGGTTTTATAATATATATTGAGTTTTCTTCATCCTTAAGGTTTGGTGACAATTCTGTGCCAGTTGCTTTTCCGATGAAACCTTTTGTTTGTACTCCTGATATGCTAAATCCGGCTGGATGACCATCAATGACTTTTGAGACATCTTCCCAATTGAAATTTAGTTGAGGATTTACTTTTGACCTATCAAATAATCTTTTTTCACAGGCAGAACAAAATCCATTGACATTATCTTTCAAACAACTAAAACAATTTCCCATTATCCCTTAATTTTTTTTACAGTTATTGCTCCTATAGTATCTTCGCTACAAGAGTATGCTAATAAGGCCCAGTCATCACTGACATCAATACCCAAAGCTTTGCAAATTTGTTTTCTGTTCTCTCCTTCACTTAATATTGATTCAAAATAGTGGAAGAGTTCTTTAGAATGATATTCCTTTTGATTTTTTGGCATATTAACGGAAATAGGTCTCGTAGTATCATCATTTATAAAATTATCTTCATAAATATAATGATAGCCTTCCTCGTCTCTCGATAGCTCGCCCGCTTTCTGCTTGCCTTTGTATATAACTTCCAGTTTCATTTATCTCGTTTTATTTCGACTTTTATTTCTAAATTAAGGAAGCGAAGTATTTCATTTATTACATCTAATCTTGGATGTGTATTTCCTAATTCAATATCTGAAATAGTTGTCCTTGATAAGCCTGTATATTCTGCTAATTCGCCTATTGTTAAGTTTAAGACTTTCCTTCTTGTTCTAATTATTTTTCCTAATTCTTCCTTTTCCATGACCACTTATCTGGTTTATTTATGTCAAAAATACGAAATGGTAGTGTAAATAGCAAATAATGACCAGTTAACTTCTCAAAATGAGTCAAATAGTATATTTGTATCTAAGATGATAGATAATGACCATAATACTGGTTATGTATTTATGAAAATAGGCTAATAGTCGATTTTGATTATATATAACCAATCATCTGGTTGCAACTTTCGTTCGTTGGGGGTACCTTGAAAAAGCCGATGAGAATCGGCTTTTTCTGTTTAAAAGTTTAAATGTTAAGGCGTTGAGTCGTGCGGGTCCTGACGCATTGACTATCTATTGAGAATCATCTTTTTCTTTATTCAGAAGGTGAAGGTTAAAGGTTTGAATTAGTGTGAAATATCATAAAAATATTGAGACTCTCTTTGTTTCAGAATAGAAATGCAGGTTGCATCATTTCTTGATCTTGTTTTGAAATACCTATATTACTGGCATATATTCGCCATTTAACAACAACTGATTTGACTTCTGTCAGAATCTCATTCATTTGTCCAATATTCAACATAAAATATTCACCTACACTTTTCACAAGATCAAAATCCAGGTTATTATTATCCATATCAATATTGAGTGCAAGACCATCTTTATCTATTGATGGATTAACATCGTAAGCTGGAGACAGTCTCCACCCCTTATTTGTAAGGAGAAATCCATGATTCCTTAAATGATCATCTGTATTTGAAACTGAAATGTTGAACACAATCCGACGCCACAATTGGTGCAAATCTTCCATATTTTCTGCACCTGAATACTTTATAAATTCAGCTATTTCAAGGTAACTGGCATTATTGTCTCTTAATGCCTCTTCATAATTACCAGTCATTGTCATTGCAGATGCAAAATGTATTCTCTCATTCTGAACCCGATCAAATCTTTTTGTAAGAAATGTATTATACGCTCCGGATAGTTTAGTTATACGTGATTCGGACATGCTTATACCAGCCTTAACCGCTAACCTATATGCCAGCAACTCCCATGCAGCTTTGTCAATTTTATCATTCTTTGAGGGAAATTTTGCTATCCATATACTTTTTGAACTGTCAGTAAAATTTGCTTTTGGTCGAGCCCCACCTAATGATGCCCCAGGGGCAATTAGCATTAATATCCATTTCCTGATATGTTCATCATCCTTATCCTCATTTGATTCTATTACTCTTACCGCCTCCTGTAATTCACCAAGTGTAGTCCATGGAGGAATGGTAGTACTTGAATCAACCTCCAGAAATGGTCCATTTGGATCTAATTTGTATCTTAAGGCTCCCATTCTGCTTCCATCATGTACTCCAAGCAGGAAGTCAATATCATGTAATTTTTTTGGTGCTCTTCCTTCTTCTATTGCTCTTATTGGCTCCCGTCTTTGCATAAGAGTCCGACCCCATGAATCAGGCATTGAATCAAGGAATATCCCGAAATTGTCTTTTCCGTTAGGGAATTGTTGCCCGGAATACCATCCCAGGTCCGGATCCAGAAGTAACTGTTCCTTCGAAGAGATCCATTCCGAATCATATTCGAAACTGAAAGATTTTCTCCCCTTTCCAAAGTGTGCTGATAAGATACCAATACACTTTGCATCTCTCATTCCAACCCAATGAGCGTAAACCCATATATCTATCTTTGATTTATCCATACTATTTTTTACTCAATAATTTAAGATCCTGAAGCCTTCTACCAAATTCGTCATCGGTAGCAATCTTCAAAAAATCGTCTTGTAGGCCGAGTACCCTCATTACATTGAAGTATGCCCCTAATGAAACCCTGGCATCTCCTTTTTCAATTCGGACCAGGGTAGAACGGTCAATTCCAGCTCTTTCAGAAACTTGAATAGTAGTTAAGCCCCTTCTCTTTCTTGCCAGTTTTATGTTCTCTCCTACTTTTTCTAGTATTTGCTGATGTTTTGGAAAAAGTACTTGTTTTTTCGATATCATATCAAATGTGGTATATAATCCACAAATATAGTCTTTATGTGGATAATATGCAACATATATATAATTATTCCTACATTTATTTTGTTTAATAGTTTAAATGTTTAAGAGTTGAATCGTTGGGAGGATGCTGCCCGTGAGCGTCAGTATTTTCTTTTCAATTAGCTCCCCATTCGACCAGGATTCCATCCTGGAAGATAAGCCATGATTTTCTGTAGAGCCATTTCTCAACAACAACTGTTGATTTTATCTCCCTTTCAACATGTTGCGGTTTGCCCCAGCTATCTTTAACCATGTTGTTATCGATACCTTTCCATATTTTATGCGCATAGATGGCACTGCCTGTTTTTTGTCCGTACTTCTCAATAAGGATAGTGTACCTGTCGGCCGGCACCCAATTGTTGAAATTATTGTCGCTGGTGATAACAGACTGTTGCGGTTGGGCAGTTACATCTCCCTTGCTGTCAAGATAACTAATCTTCTTTTTCTGAATATAGCCATCTGTCTCATCATACAATACCAGGAGATAGTCACCTGTTTCACTAATTACTTTAAGTTCGGTACCTTTTGGGATGTATGAAATTACTGTACTGATATTATCCACATCGGCAAAAAGGCGACAGGAAGAATTCGTTACGACTTTCTGCTCCTGACCATACAATGGGTTGAATAATGCTGCTATTACTGCTAATATCAGCATTTTTTTAATAGAATATTTTGATTTCATAATGTCTGGTTTATTAAGAAACTTCAAAAACTATACCAATAAGACAGCTCTTCTCACCGAAGGTAATTATCCAGGCTAAATGGTACCGGGAAACCTGTCTTTGATCCTGCAGTGTCGATAAAAGAGGAGCATCTCACAACATATTCGTAAAAGAATTGTAATTTTAAAACAGATTAATGAAAGAAACATTATGACAACAGAGAATCTAAAAAAGTTTGAAACCAGTGAGAATCTTCAGAAGATGGTTCTGAACATAATGTATACAATGAGAGAGGAGTATTATAAGTACCCTGAGTATAAAACTATTATGATGAATCTCACAACTGTCTCAAGGGAACTTAATGCAATCCGTATTAAAGAGATAACGGGAGAGCTGGAAAAGGCAAAGCCAGATAAGTAGGGACACTGCTTGTTGAGGAGCCCTGTTTACTCTTTTTTTCGAATAAGCATTAAACCATCCCTTAAAGGCAGTATAACCTTCTCCACGCGGTTATCGTTTTTGATCCCGGAATTGAATTCCCTGATCCCTTTGGTCATTGGTTCATTATCGTCAGGGTCTGATACTTTTCCTCCCCAGAGCACATTGTCAGCAAGAATATATCCTCCCGGAGTTACTTTATCAAAAATCAGGTTATAGTATTGCAAATACTCTCTTTTATTACCATCGAGAAACACAAGGTTAAAAGTTTCATCGATTGTGGGAATTATCTCTTTTGCATCGCCGGTGTGCACAACGATTTTTCCGGACACTCCTGATCTTTTAAAATACTCCATACTGAGCTCCTGCAGCTCATCATTTATCTCAATGGTATGCAAAACACCATCTTTAGGGAGTGCCTTTGCCATCGCGATTGCCGAATAGCCTGTATAGGTGCCAATCTCAAGTATTCTTAATGGAGAGATCATATTAACGATCATCCCAAGAACCATACCCTGCAGGTGACCGGAGATCATATTCGGGTTTACGACAGATGTATATGTCTTTCTGAATAGGTCGGAGAGTACCTGATCTTCCGGGGAGATATGGTCATTTATATACTTTTCCAGATCCCGGTTCATTATTTATAGATAAGTGTTGAAACTTCTTTTTCACAAAATACTTCATTGGCAATTTCCAGCAGGTTGTCTGCGGTTATTGAATCAATCTTACTGTTAATTACTGACACGGGGTCAACCCTGTTATAAACCAGAAGGCTTTTACCCATGCTTAACATATAACTTTCATGATTTTCGTAAGCTCTTGCGAGAATGCCTTTAATCTGCTTTTTTGCCCTGTGGAGCTGAATATTACCAAGCTTAACATCTCTGAGTCTTTTAACCTCCTTCAGGGTAATTTGAATGCTTTTCTCAAGATTTTCACTTTCGGTCCCGAAATATATCTGAAACAGGCCGGTATCATAATATGGATGGTAGTTTGATTCAACGTTGTAGGCAAATCCGTTCTTTTCCCGCAATGAAAGGTTAAGCCTTGAATTAAGTCCCTGTCCCCCCAGGATATTATTAAGCAGGTGCATTCCAATTCTTTTTTTGTTCTTGAGATCAAACGCAATATTTCCTATTATGCAGTGATTTTGCCATGTATCTTTCTTAATTATCCTGTAATCCGCTTTATATTTTTTTTGTTTGATCCTGTTCTGACAACCCCTGTTTGCCGGGATTTGAGAAAAGTGTTTCTCAAAAAGGGCAATTATCCGTTTCCCGGAGATATTTCCGACAGAGGAGACAACCATTTCATATGTATTATAGTTTCTTGCGATAAATTCGGTTATAGTTGCTTTGGTGATACTATTTACGCTCCGGGGAGTACCAAGAATATTTCTTCCTATTGGGTCGCCGGGAAATATTAACTCCTCAAAGTCATCAAATATAAGTTCTGAAGGAGAATCTTTATAAGAGTTAATCTCCTCATTAATAACCTCTTTTTCCTTTTTTATCTCTTTAGCGGGAAATGTTGAGTTAAAGGTTATATCATATATCAGTTCGAGTGCGATATTATAATCTTCTTTCAGGAAAGAGGCATAGATTGTGGTCTCTTCTTTTGTAGTATAGGCATTCAGTTCCCCTCCACGATCCTCAAGACGGCTCAGGATATGGAATGGTTTACGTTTTTTTGTTCCCTTGAACAGCATATGTTCAATAAAGTGAGCCACACCATGTTCATTTTCCAACTCATCCCTTGACCCGCTGTTTATTATTAAGCCGCAATGCGCGATAATGTTTGGCACCTGTTTATGCACCAGTCTAATCCCATTATCCAGTTTGTGTTCCAGAAGTTCCATCGTTAATATTTATAGTGGAACAAAAGTAGTTTAAGTTCCTGATATGAAAAAGAATAAGAGGTGATTTCTATTATAATATATCTGAATTTGGAAAAAAGATAATTCAAATGTTTGCTGAAAACAATTTGGGGTTTATCTTTGCAATCCGAAAAGGAGGTGCCATAGCTCAGTTGGTAGAGCACAGGACTGAAAATCCTGGTGTCGCTGGTTCAATTCCAGCTGGCACCACACT
>JAUVKT010000032.1 GCA_030596125.1 Bacteroidales bacterium
ACCCGCCAACTTCTTCAACATCAAAAATCAGAAATCGCTTGTCCGGCTACTGACGGATTAATAGATATTGGCTTTGTCCCTCCCTCCCTCCGCCTTTTGCCGTTAGTCGTTAGTCGTTTACCACTTCTTCATTTCATGTCAAATGTCAGATGTCAAATGTCAAATGTTTTCTCCCACTCCCCGCAACATGTCAAATGTAAGATGTCAAATGTCAAATTTTTTTTCTCCCAATCTCCCATACCCCGTTTCATGTCAAATGTCAAATGTTCAGTCCGTAAAACATGTAATCAGGATCAGAAATTGCTCCAACAAAGTTTGGCAGTTTAAAATATTATTCTTTTCTTTGCGCCGGTTTTAAAACCCAGGAGTACCGGTCTTTTCTCTCAAAAGTAAGTGAGTAAAAAAAATCATTGGGATCAGATCGGGAAGGAACCTGTTAATAACTTACAGTTTTCAGGTAACGTATTAGGAAGAAACCGGATTAATAATAGCTGTGACGAATCTCATACTAATTAGTGAGATTGTTAGATAAAAATAGTGTCTGTGATTATAAAGTTTACAAATAAAGCTCTATCTTTGCAGGCCCAAAAAAGGAAGAATATTTTAATATAAACTATTGTATATATGCCGACAATACAACAATTAGTAAGGAAAGGCAGGAAGAGGCTTGTTGATAAAAGCAAGGCTCCTGCGTTGGACTCATGCCCGCAAAAAAGAGGGGTATGTGTACGTGTTTATACTACAACGCCTAAAAAACCTAACTCAGCAATGCGTAAAGTTGCAAGGGTAAGGTTGACAAATGGTAAAGAGGTGAATGCATACATTCCCGGAGAGGGTCATAATCTCCAGGAGCACTCGATTGTATTACTCAGAGGCGGCAGGGTTAAAGACCTTCCCGGTGTTCGTTACCATCTTGTTCGCGGTGCCCTTGATACATCTGGTGTTGAAGGTCGCACTCAGAAACGTTCGAAGTATGGATCAAAGAAGCCTAAGAAGTAATTGTTAATGTTAGAAGGAGTCAGATAATGAGAAAATCAAGACCAAAGAAGAGGATTATTTTACCGGATCCGAAATTCAACGATCCGTATGTAACCAGGTTTATTAACAACCTTATGTTAAGTGGTAAAAAGAACCTTGCTTATAAGATCTTTTATAATTCACTGGACATAGTGGGAGATAAGTTAAAGAGTGAAGAGAAGACACCTCTTGAGATATGGAAGCAAGCTCTGGAAAATATAACTCCTCAGGTTGAGGTTAAGAGCCGCAGGGTAGGTGGTGCTACATTCCAGGTACCTATGGAGGTTCGTTCCGACAGGAAGGTAAGTATAAGTATGAAGAACCTGATATTCTTTGCACGCAAAAGACCTGGTCGGAATATGGCCGAAAGACTTGCTGCTGAGGTGGTTGCTGCATACAAACTGGAAGGCGGAGCATTTAAGAGAAAAGAGGATACTCACAGAATGGCTGAGGCAAACAAGGCGTTTGCTCATTTCCGTTTTTAATTAAGCAGGGCAGAAGGAGAGATGGATAAGAATCTGGAATATACGCGTAACATAGGCATTATGGCCCATATCGATGCGGGTAAGACGACCACAACCGAGAGGATACTCTATTATACTGGTCGTACACATCGCTTAGGGGAGGTTCATGATGGTAATGCGCAGATGGACTGGATGATTCAGGAGCGGGAGAGGGGTATTACAATCACTTCAGCTTCAACTACTGCTTTCTGGAAACATGAGGATAAGGATTATAAGATTAATATTATTGATACACCCGGGCATGTCGATTTTACAGTTGAGGTAGAACGGTCACTAAGGGTGCTGGATGGAGCTATTGCTGTTTTTTGTGCAGTTGGCGGCGTTGAGCCTCAGTCGGAAACTGTATGGAGGCAGGCAACCAAGTATGGTGTACCAAAAATAGCTTTTGTTAATAAGATGGACCGTGCCGGAGCTGATTTTTTTGGTGTGGTTCAGCAGATAAAGGATAAGCTGGGATCAAATGCCGTACCTGTACAGATCCCAATGGGCTCGGAAGAAAACTTTACCGGAGTTATTGACCTGGTGGAGAATAAGGCTGTTGTCTGGTATGATGATGAGACAATGGGTACAAGGTACGAACTGGAGGAAATTCCCGAGCAGTACAGGGAAGAGGCTGAAGAGTGGCGTACCAAACTAGTGGAGGTTGTTGCCGAGGTTGATGATACACTGCTCGAAAGGTATTTTGAGGATCCCGAATCTATTACAAGGGAGAACATGCTCGAGGTAATGAGACGTTCAACAATTGAGGGGATTGCAGTTCCTGTGTTGTGTGGTTCTGCCTTTAAGAATAAAGGTATCCAGAGATTGCTTGATGCCATAGTATCATACCTTCCGTCACCAAACGATATAGGTGCAGTTAAGGGGATCAACCCTAAGAATGACGAAGAGGTTTTTCGCAAGCCGGAAGTCTCTGAGCCTCTTGCAGCACTGGTATTTAAAATAGCAACTGATCCGTTCGTCGGGCGACTGGCATTCATAAGAGTATACTCGGGGGAGCTAAAGACCGGCGATATGGTTCTGAATATGCGCACAGGTAAAAGGGACAGGATTAACCGTCTTTTTCAGATGCATGCCAATAAGCAAACTCCAAAGGAGAGTATATCAGCTGGTGATATATGTGCTGCTGTTGGACTGAAGAACCTGAAAACAGGTGATACATTGTGTGCGATACATAAACCAATTTGGCTTGAATCAATGGATTTCCCGAATCCGGTTATCGGGATTGCCATCGAACCAAAAACCCAGGTTGATATTGATAAACTGGGAATTGCACTTGGTAAACTGGCAGAGGAAGATCCGACTTTCAAGGTGCAGACAGACCCGGATAGCGGACAGACCATTATCAGCGGAATGGGCGAACTGCACCTGGAAATATTAGTTGACCGTTTAAAGAGGGAGTTTAAGATAGAATGTAACCAGGGTAAACCGCAGGTTGCTTACAAAGAAGCTATTACTACTGCAATTGAGCACCGCGAGGTATTCAGGAAACAGACCGGAGGAAGGGGTAAATTTGCCGATATCTCAGTTGAATTAATGCCTGCAGATGATGGTTTTGCCGGACTCCAGTTTATCGATAAGGTTAAAGGTGGAAATGTGCCGAAGGAGTTTATTCCTTCAGTTGAAAAAGGTTTTAAGATGGCTATGTCGAATGGCCCGCTTGCCGGATTTCCGCTTGAAAACCTAAAGGTTATACTCAAAGACGGTTCATATCATCCTGTCGATTCCGACAGCCTCTCTTTTGAGATTGCTGCCAAACGAGCTCTCCGGGATGTTGCCCGCAAGTGTAACCCGGTAATACTCGAACCGATAATGAAAGCAGAAGTGGTTACACCGGAAGAGTATGTTGGAGATGTGGTTAGCGATTTTAACAGGAGAAGAGGTAAAGTGGAGGGTATGGAATCGAAAGCAGGTTCAAGGGTTATTACGGCAAAAGTGCCTCTGGCAGAGAAGTTCGGTTATGTTACAGTACTTCGTACCCTAACCTCCGGAAGAGCGACTTCAACCATGGAGTTCTCTCATTATGATCAGGTGCCTGAAGAGATCAGTAAAAAGATAATTGAAAAAATTTAAGATAAATTCTTTTAAGTGATGAGTCAGAAAATTCGAATTAAACTAAAATCTTATGACCATAGCCTTGTGGATAAGTCGGCTGAGAAGATAGTTAAAACAGTTAAATCCACAGGTGCAGTTGTAAGCGGACCGATACCACTCCCGACTCACAAGAGAGTCTTTACGGTCCTTCGTTCAACTTTTGTGAACAAAAAGTCTAGAGAACAGTTTCAGCTTTCAAGCTACAAAAGACTGTTGGATATCTATAGTTCAACTCCTAAGACAATTGATGCTCTTATGAAACTCGAGTTGCCTAGCGGGGTTGAAGTGGAAATTAAAGTGTGAAACCAGTAAAGAGTTAAAAAAATGCATGGATTAATAGGAAAGAAAGTAGGAATGACATCCGTTTTTGATGAAAACGGTAAAAACATTCCTTGTACGGTAATAGAAGCTGGCCCGTGTGTTGTTACCCAGGTTAAAACCGATGAAGAGGATGGGTATACCGCTTTACAGATTGGTTTTGAAGAGAAGAAGGATAAACATACCACAAAAGCTGAAAAAGGTCACTTTAATAGAGCTAAAACAACGCCGAAGAAGAAACTTATTGAATTTTCAGGGTTTCCCAAAGGTGAATATAATATAGGTGATATTCTTACAGTTGACCTGTTTAATGATGATACATGGCTTGATGTACGCGGATGGTCGAAAGGTAAGGGATTCCAGGGCGTTGTTAAACGCCATGGTTTCAAGGGTGTTGGCGATGCTACTCATGGTCAGCATAACAGGGCCAGGGCTCCCGGTTCATTAGGAGCTTCATCTTATCCTTCAAGAGTGTTCAAAGGCATGAGAATGGCTGGAAGAATGGGAGGGGAAAAAGTTATGGCTATCAGTCTCAGGGTAATTAAACTTATACCCGAGAGTAATTTATTATTAGTAAAAGGATCGGTGCCTGGTCCTAAAGGTGGTTACTTAATTATTACAAAGTAATGGAATTAGCAGTAATTAATATTGAAGGTAAAAAAACCGGTAGAAAGGTTAACCTGGACGATACAGTTTTTGGGATAGAGCCAAATGATCATGCCATTTATCTTGACAGCAAGCAATTTATGGCAAATAGCAGGCAGGGAACCCATAAGACAAAGGAGAGAGCAGATATAACCGGTAGTACCAGAAAGATCAAAAGACAAAAAGGTACCGGAACTGCTCGTTTTGGTAGCATTAAAAACCCTATTTTCAGGGGAGGAGGCCGGGTATTCGGACCCAGGCCGAGATATTATGGCTTTAAGCTTAATAAAAAGGTAAAGCAACTTGCACGAAAATCGGCACTTTCATACAAGGCGAAAAATGATAAAATTATTATTGTCGAAGACTTTAATTTTGAGGCTCCTATAACGAAAGAACTTGCAAGGGTTGGCGCAAACCTCAATATAATGGATAAAAAATCGCTTATAGTTTTTCCGGAACGAAATAAAAATGTATATTTGTCATCTCGAAATTTACAGGGTCTTGAGGTCGTAACTAGCGGTGAATTAAACACATACGTAATTATGAAAGCTTCAACTCTGGTACTTGTCGAAAGTGCAATTGACGTTTTGCATGCAACGTTTGGAAACTAGTAAACTTATAGTAATGGATATTTTACTGAAGCCGGTAGTAACGGAAAAAATGACTGATCAGGGCGAAAAGAGTAATCGTTTTGGTTTTATCGTTGCAACGAATGCAAATAAAATACAGATTAAGAAAGCCGTTGAAGACATGTATGGCGTAACGGTTGAGTCGGTTAATACCATGGTTTATGCCGGGAAGAAAAAGAGCAGGCATACCAGATCTGGTGTTACAACCGGAAGGACCGCTTCATATAAAAAGGCTATTATAACTGTAGCCGAAGGTGATTCAATTGATTTCTATAGCAATATTTAAAAGGGTTATGGCAGTTAGAAAAATCAAGCCTGTTACACCAGGTCAGAGACACAAAATTATCAGTGCGTTTGATACTATAACCAGCACTGTGCCGGAAAAATCTTTACTTAAACCGCTTAAGAAAAGCGGTGGGAGGAACAGTAGCGGCAGAATGACAATCCGAAATGTTGGAGGCGGTCATAAGAGGAGATATCGTGTAATCGATTTCAAGAGAACCAAAGATGGTATACCTGCGACAATAAAGAGTATTGAATATGATCCTAACAGGTCATCAAGAATAGCTTTAGTGATTTATACTGATGGTGAGAAGAGTTATATAATTGCTCCCAACGGTATTAAGGTAGGCCAGGTAATTGAATCGGGTAAGGGAATTGCTCCTGAAGTTGGAAATGCTCTTTTCCTGTCTGATATCCCTCTGGGAACCGTAATTCACAATATTGAGTTGAAACCGGGTAAAGGTGGTGTGATGGCACGTAGTGCAGGTGCATATGCGCAGTTAACTGCCCGTGATGGTAAGTACGCTACATTAAAGCTACCATCAGGAGAGACAAGAATTGTTCTTGTTACGTGTCGTGCTACTATTGGTACTGTTTCAAATCCTGATCATTTTCTTGAGGTTTCGGGTAAAGCTGGCAGGTCAAGATGGCAAGGACGCAGACCAAGGGTCAGAGGTGTAGCTATGAATCCGGTTGATCATCCAATGGGTGGTGGTGAAGGTCGTGCTTCAGGTGGACATCCAAGGTCGCGGAACGGTATACCTGCCAAAGGATATAAGACAAGGAGCAAGAAGAAATACTCCGATAAGTATATTATCGAAAGAAGGAAAAAATAATTGAGATACAATGAGTAGATCTATTAAAAAGGGCCCATTCATCGATTTTAAACTCGAGAAAAGAGTTATGGAGATGAAGGAATCCGGCAGAAAATCTGTTATCAAGACATGGTCGAGAAGATCAGTTATATCTCCTGACTTTGTCGGACAGACTATAGCTGTTCATAATGGCAATAAATTTATTCCGGTATATGTCACTGAAAACATGGTGGGTCATAAATTAGGAGAATTTGCACCTACACGCACTTTTCGTGGACATGGAGGTAAGCAAAGGTAAAAAATAATGATTTAGAAAAAATCCAGACAAATGGGTGCAAGAAAAAGAAATACAGCCGCAAAGAGGAAAGAAGAGAAGCTGGAAACTTACAGGGCAGTTTTAAGGGATTGTCCAACATCTCCTCGTAAGATGAGGCTGGTAATAGATATGATCACAGGTATGGATGTAAACAGGGCTCTTGATGTTCTTAAGTTCAGTTCTAAAGAGGCATCCGGAAGAGTTGAAAAGCTGCTTTTGTCAGCAATTGCAAACTGGCAGGCTAAAAACGAGGATGTACGAATCGAAGACAGCAACCTTTATATTAAAGAGGCTTTTGTTGATCAGGGTCGTACTCTCAGACGGCTGCAAACAGCTCCGCAGGGACGTGCATACAGGATTAGAAAAAGATCTAATCATGTGACCCTTATATTAGACAGTTTAAGTAAGGAAGTTGAAAACATATCAAATTAAGATAGATGGGACAAAAAGTTAATCCGATAGGTAACAGGTTAGGAATAATTAAGGGATGGGATTCGAACTGGTATGGTGGAAAGGATTTTTCCAGTAAATTGGTTGAGGACTCTAAGATCCGGGATTACCTGAACGCAAGGTTAGCCAAGGCCAGCATCTCAAAAATTATAATTGAGAGAACCCTTAAGCTTATTACAGTTACCGTTAAAACAGCTCGTCCGGGAATTATAATAGGTAAAGGTGGTCAGGAAGTTGACAAACTCAAAGAGGAGCTTAAAAAGATTACCAAAAAGGAAGTCCAGATAAATATCTTCGAGATTAAAAGGCCTGAACTGGATGCTACTATTGTTGCAAATAATATTGCACGTCAGGTTGAAGGTAAAATATCCTACCGCAGGGCTATCAAAATGACTATTGCCTCAACAATGCGTATGGGAGCTGAAGGAATAAAGGTTCTTATCTCCGGTCGTCTCGGTGGTGCTGAAATGGCAAGAAGTGAAACATATAAAGAGGGACGTATTCCTCTTCATACATTCAGGGCTGATATCGACTATGCCTTGGCGGAAGCACTTACCAAGGTCGGACTTATAGGCATTAAGGTGTGGATCTGTAATGGTGAAGTTTTTGGTAAGCGTGATCTTTCTCCTGATCTGTCAGTTAAGCCTCACAAAGGCGGAAGGCCAGTACGTAAGAAGAGAAATACACACAGATAAGTAATTCAATTAAGATATTGTACGATGTTACAACCAAAAAAAACTAAATACAGGAGACGCCAGAAGGGAAAGATGAAAGGTAATTCCCAGAGGGGTACTCAACTTTCATTTGGCACCTTTGGTCTTAAGTCTCTTGAGCCTGTCTGGATAACAGGTCGTCAGTTAGAGGCTGCCCGTCAGGCAATAGTTCGTCATATGAAACGTGAAGGTCAGATATGGTTCAGAATATTTCCGGATAAACCAATTACCAAAAAGCCTGCAGAGGTGAGAATGGGTAAAGGGAAAGGTGCACCTGAAGGATTCGTGGCGCCGGTAACTCCCGGCCGTATAATCGTAGAGATCGAAGGAGTTCCTTATGAAGTTGCAAAAGAGGCCCTGAGACTGGGCGCACATAAATTTCCAATTAAAACAAAATTTGTTGTAAGGCGTGAATTTGATCAGAAATAAAAAGCGGAGAGATGAAATCAACAGAAATTAGAGAACTATCTATAAAAGAAATCCTTGAAAGGATTGATAATGAAAAAACGACGCTCGTACGTATGAAACTGAACCATGCCATCACACCGCTTGATAATCCTAACAAGCTCAGTGAAATGAGGAAGACGATCGCAAGGTTGATTACAGAATTACGTCAGAGAGAGTTGAATGATAAAAATAATAGTTAGAGAGTATCAACGATGGAAAGAAATCTTAGAAAAGAGCGTGTCGGTGTAGTATCCAGTAATAAAATGGATAAATCGATAACTGTTGTTGTAAAAAGGAAAGTTAAGCATCCTGTTTATGGCAAATTTGTTAACAAGACCAAAAAGTTTATGGCTCACGATGAGGAGAACAAATGTAGCATTGGTGATACAGTACGTATAATGGAGACCAGGCCTCTCAGTAGAAGTAAAACCTGGAGATTAGTTGAAATTATCGAAAGAGTTAAGTAATTATGGTACAGCAGGAAAGTAGATTATCCGTAGCAGATAATTCAGGAGCTAAAGAGGTTCTTGTTATAAGGGTGCTCGGGGGCAGTGGAAGAAGATATGCATCCCTGGGAGACAAGGTAGTTTGTACTGTAAAAAGTGCAATACCCTCCGGTGAAGCTAAAAAAGGAATGGTAACTCAGGCTGTTGTTGTGAGAACGAGAAAAGAAGTTCGCCGGGCAGATGGATCATACATCAGGTTCGACGACAATGCTGTTGTACTTCTTAATAACCTTGGGGAGGTAAGAGGAACCCGTATTTTTGGTCCCGTTGCAAGGGAACTTCGTGATAAGTACATGAAAATTGTTTCACTGGCACCTGAAGTGTTATAATAGTATATAATTTTAGAGAGATGCAGAAAAAGATCCACATAAAAAAAGGTGATACCGTAGTGGTAATAAGCGGTGAGTCGAAGGGACAAAAAGGACGTATTCTTGAGGTTGTCAGGACCAGGGAGAGGGCTATTGTTGAAGGAGTAAACATGGTATCAAAACATACCAAACCAAATGCAGAGAGTCCACAAGGCGGAATTATTAAGAAAGAAGCACCTGTTCATATCTCAAATTTAATGCTTATTGATCCGGTATCCGGTGATCCTACCAGGATCGGAAGAAAATTAAATGACAAGAATAAATTAGTACGTTATTCTAAAAAATCAGGAGAGGAGATCAAATAATGTATACGCCTGCTTTAAAAGTAAAATTTACGGAAGAGATTGTACCTGCTTTAATGAAAGATTTTGGTTATAAAACCGTTATGCAGGTTCCCAGACTGGAGAAAATAGTGATAAGCCAGGGACTGGGCCAGGCAATCGCTGATAAGAAGCTTATCGAGGTTGGAGAGAAAGAGATATCTGATATTGCCGGACAAAAAGCAATCCAGACTCTTTCAACCAAGGATATATCAAATTTCAAACTCAGAAAGAATATGCCTATAGGTATTATGACTACCCTGAGAAAAGAGAAAATGTATGAATTCCTCGAAAGATTAATAAATGTTGTATTACCACGTATCCGGGACTTTAATGGTATAAATAATAAACTTGATGGCCGTGGTAACTATACTCTGGGAGTTACTGAGCAGATCATCTTCCCGGAGATAGATATTGATAAGATAATGAAAATAATGGGATTGCAGATTACTTTTGTTACATCTGCTGATACTGACGAAGAGGCTTTTGCTCTGCTTAAGCATTTCGGACTACCATTTAAACACACTAAAAATTAAATAGTATGGCTAAAGAATCCGTCAAAGCCCGCGAAATAAAACGCGCCAGGCTCATAAAAAAATATGAGGCTAAAAGGGCTCAGCTTAAAGCTGATGGCGATTATGTTGGGCTGAGTCGCTTGCCAAAAAATTCAAATCCGATCAGGCTCCATAATCGTTGTAAACTGACCGGCAGGCCAAGAGGATATATGAGACAGTTTGGAGTAAGCCGTATTACCTTCAGGGAGATGGCTTCAGCGGGACTTATCCCGGGAGTAAAAAAAGCAAGCTGGTAAATTTTAATAAATTTTATAAATAATTGAGAAATGACTGATCCAATTGCAGATTTCCTGACCAGAATAAGGAATGCCATCATCGCCGGACATAAGGTGGTTGAGGTTCCTGCATCAAATCTGAAGAAGGATATTACAAAAATATTATTCGATAAAGGTTATATCCTAAGCTATAAATTTATTGATGACGATTTGCAGGGAAAAATAAAAATAGCCCTTAAATATCATCCAAAGAGTAAAATATCAGCTATTAAGACCATTGATAGAGCTAGCCGTCCCGGATTAAGAAAATATTCAGGTGCAGCTAAACTTCCAAGGGTGCTTAACGGACTTGGTATCGCTGTAATATCTACATCACAGGGTGTGATGACCGATAAGGAAGCAAGAAAGCTTAATATCGGTGGTGAAGTATTATGTTATGTCTACTAATTAGGAGGAGGAATTGATAAATGTCACGAATAGGAAGTTTACCTGTAAACCTGCCAGCCGGAGTATCAGTAGATGTATCTGATACCAATCTGGTAAGTGCAAAAGGAGCTCTCGGAGAACTTACCGTCCAGGTGAATCCCGAGATCAAGGTGGAAATAAATGAGAACATTGTAGAGCTGAAAAGGCCAAGTGAGTCGAAGAGACATAAGTCACTTCATGGTTTATACAGAGCACTGATTAATAACATGATTGTTGGTGTTTCAGCAGGCTATAAGAAAGAACTTGAACTGGTGGGTGTTGGTTATCGCGCAGAGACAAAAGGACAGATGTTGGAGATGAGCCTCGGTTACTCACATGACTTTATACTTGAATTGCCTGTAGAGGTTAAGATTGAAGCTAAAACCGAAAGAAGGTCTAATCCGGTAATAACATTAACCAGTACCGATAAACAGTTAATAGGCCATGTGGCTGCTAAGATCAGATCGCTTCGTCCACCTGAGCCATATAAAGGTAAGGGAATCAAGTTTGTGGGCGAGCAGCTTAGAAGGAAAGCCGGTAAAACTGCAAGTATTTAATCTGTAAAATTTTAGAGTGATGGCCTTATCAAAAGTACAAAGAAGAGCAAGGATCAAACTTAGGATCCGTAAAAAAATAAAAGGAACTGCTGAACGTCCAAGGCTTACAGTATTCCGTAGTAACAAACAGGTTTATGTTCAGGTTATCGACGATATAAGTGGTAAAACACTGGTATCAGCCTCCTCAAGGGAGAAGGGTATTGCCGAAAAAGAGGGTACTAAAAAAGTCGATCAGGCAGCTATGGTAGGAAGTCTTGTTGCAGAAAAATGTAAAGAGAAAGGTATTGAAGTTATTGTGTTCGACAGGGGAGGATATAAATACCATGGAAGAGTAAAATCATTGGCAGATGCAGCACGGAAAAGCGGTTTAAAATTCTAATAGATTATGAATAAAGATGTTAGAAATATTAAGACTATCGACCTGGAACTTAAAGACAGGCTCGTAAGTATACAAAGAGTTACAAAGGTTACCAAAGGGGGACGTACATTCAGTTTCTCAGCAATCGTAGTGGTTGGTAATGAAGATGGGATTGTTGGTCACGGACTTGGAAAAGCCAATGAAGTTACAACTGCTATTGCAAAAGGTGTTGAGGATGCCAAAAAGAACCTTGTTAAGGTGCCTGTAATAAGAGGAACTATTCCTCATGAGCAACTGTCCAAGTATGGTGGAGCCCAGGTTTTTCTTAAGCCTGCTTCAGAAGGTACGGGAGTAAAGGCCGGCGGTGCTATGCGCGCTGTTCTTGAGAGTGTTGGAGTGAAGAATGTTCTTGCAAAATCGAAAGGATCATCAAATCCTCACAACCTCGTGAAAGCTACATTTGTTGCATTGCTCGAAATGCGTGATGCAGTAATGGTTGCAGATCAAAGGGGAGTGACCCTTGATAAAGTGTTTAACGGCTAGAAAAATTAATTGTATGGCTAAGATACGTGTTACACAGGTGAGAAGTAAAATCGGAAGACCGGAACGTCAGAAAAGAACTCTGGAAGCACTGGGTCTTCGTAAAATGAACCAGAGTGTTGAGCATGAAGCTACTTCCCAAATCCTGGGAATGGTTAATGCTATAAGTCATCTCGTTAAGGTTGAAGAATTATAGGATATTAATAATATTTTACATTAGTTATGGACTTAAGTAATTTAAAACCTGCAGAAGGATCCGTAAAAAAGGAAAAGCGAATTGGTCGTGGTCAGGGCTCCGGCAGAGGAGGAACATCAACAAGAGGACATAAAGGCCAGAAGTCGAGATCAGGATATTCCAAAAAGATCGGATTTGAAGGCGGCCAGATGCCTCTGCAAAGACGTGTTCCCAAGTATGGTTTTAAAAATATAAACCGCAAGGAGTATAAAGGTGTAAATATCAGCACGCTACAAGAGTTGGCAGATAACAAAAAGCTCGTCACGATCGATTTGGAAACTATGATAAATGCCGGTTTGGCATCAAAAAATACACTCGTAAAAATATTGGGTAATGGTACTCTCGAAGCTAAGCTGGAGGTTCATGCTCATGCTTTTTCAAAATCAGCTGTTAAGGCAATTGAAGCTAAAGAAGGAACTGTAGTAAAATTATAAGGCATGAGACTATTCCAGACTTTAAAAAACATTTACAAGATTGAAGATCTTCGCCAGAGAATAATTTACACATTAGGTATTATTCTTTTATACCGGTTTGGTAAGTATGTTACTCTCCCGGGCATAGATCCGTCACAGCTTGAAGGTCTGAAAGATCAGACTTCCCAGGGTATAATGGGGCTTCTTGATATGTTTTCCGGTGGAGCATTCTCACAGGCTTCTGTTTTTGCTTTAGGTATTATGCCGTACATCTCGGCATCTATCGTTATTCAGTTGCTGGGTATAGTATTTCCTTATTTCCAGAAACTTCAGAAAGAAGGGGAGAGCGGCAGAAGAAAGATGAACCAGTATACCAGGTATCTTACTGTAGCTATTCTTGTGCTTCAGGCACCAAGTTACCTGCTTAACCTTTCCAATATTCTGCCGGCGAGTGCATTTATTCTTTCAGGTGCTTTATTCAAAGTATCGTCTGTGATAATTCTTACCGCAGGAACAATGTTTGTAATGTGGCTTGGTGAAAGGATTACCGATAAAGGTATCGGTAATGGTATATCACTTATTATTATGATAGGTATTATTTCCAGGTTGCCTCAGGCATTCGTTTTTGAAGTTGGGACAAGAATTAATGGTTCGGGTGGACTTGTCTCCCTGCTGATAGAGATGGTTATTCTTTTTGCTGTTGTACTGGGAACTATTCTGTTAGTACAGGGAACACGAAGAATACCTGTTCAGTATGCAAGGAGAATAGTAGGAAACAAACAGTATGGCGGAGTGCGCCAGTACATACCATTAAAGGTTAACTCTGCAGGTGTAATGCCTATCATCTTTGCACAGGCAATTATGATGCTGCCTATTATGCTTGCAGGATTTGCTTCAGCCGATTCAATGTCGGGATTCGTAGCAGTATTTTCAAATATGTATGGTTTCTGGTATAGCCTGGTTACAGCTATACTCATTATAGCTTTTACTTACTTCTATACCGCTATTACTATTAACCCGGTACAGATGGCAGAAGATATGAAGAAGAATGGTGGTTTTATTCCAGGGGTGAAACCCGGACGTAAAACAGTTGATTTCCTTGACACAGTAATGTCAAGAATCACCCTTCCAGGATCTTTCTTCCTCGCAACTATCGCCATTTTACCGGCAATAGCAGTTAATTTTGGAGTAAGTGGCCCTTTTGCCCAGTTTTATGGCGGCACATCACTTCTGATTCTGGTTGGTGTTGTTCTCGACACTCTCCAGCAGATTGAAAGTCACCTGTTAATGCGTCATTACGACGGGTTAATGAAATCAGGCCGGATTAAGGGTCGTGCCGGTTCAGTATCGGCAATGTAGATGCGTTCTTTGATGTTACATCTGAAGACTGCAGAAGAGATAGAGCTGCTCAGGGCGAGTAACAGGCTCGTATCGCGTACACTTGCAGAGATGGCTAAACTGATCGAACCGGGAGTTACAACTCTCGAATTAGACAGGATAGCCGAGATATTTATTCGCGATAACGGTGCACTGCCCGGTTTTAAGGGATATAACAGCTTCCCGAATACACTCTGTACTTCTGTAAATGACGAAGTGGTTCACGGAATCCCTTCGAAATATGTTCTCAAAGAGGGGGATATTATCTCCATCGACTGTGGGGTGATACTTGATAAATATTATGGAGACAGTGCATTTACCTTTGCAGTAGGTGAGATACCTGAAGAGAGACAACGTCTTATCGATTATACCAGGGCCTCATTGGAAAAAGGTGTGAAAGAGGCTGTTGCAGGCAATCGTGTTGGCGATGTTTCATTTGCAGTTCAGGCGGAGGCCGAAAGTGGAGGTTATTCGGTTGTACGCGAACTGGTAGGTCACGGGCTGGGTAAGAAACTACATGAAGCTCCCGAAGTTCCGAATTATGGAAGGAGGGGCAAAGGTGTAAAATTGGATGAAGGACTTGTGATCTGTATCGAACCGATGATAAATATGGGAACGAGACGGGTAAGGCAGATGAAAGATGGATGGACAATAAGAACGGAAGATGGCAGGCCGTCAGCACATTTTGAATATGCTGTGGCTGTTATGAGAGGTGAAGCGGATGTATTAACAACTTATGAATATATTGAAGAGGTTTTAAATAAAAAGTAATTATATGGCGAAACAACCTTCAATTGAACAGGATGGTACTATTATCGAAGCTCTGTCAAACGCAATGTTCAGAGTGGAACTGGAAAACGGACATGTTATTACAGCGCATATCTCAGGAAAAATGAGAATGAACTATATTAAAATTTTACCAGGCGACAGAGTGAAAGTGGAAATGTCGCCGTATGATTTAACTAAAGGAAGAATTACATTCAGGTATAAATAAGAAAATTTAAGCGATGAAAGTAAGAGCATCTGTAAAAAAGCGTAGCGCTGACTGTAAGATCGTCAGAAGAAAAGGACGCTTATATGTGATAAATAAGAAAAACCCCAGGTTCAAACAGAGACAGGGATAATTTACTTAAATTTGCATTCAATTTTTAATTATTAAGGTATATGGCACGAATTGTAGGTGTAGACTTACCAAAGAATAAAAGGGGAGTAATAGCCCTTACATACATTTTTGGAGTAGGACGCAGTAGCGCTGAGAAGGTGCTGACTGAGGCCAAGGTCGATTGGAACAAAAAGGTTAGCGACTGGAACGATGATGAGATCAATAAGATCAGATCGGTTCTTAACGAGAATTTTAAACTCGAAGGGGAACTGCGATCTGAAGTGCAGCTCAACATCAAACGTTTAATGGATATCGGGTCATACCGTGGTATACGCCACCGTATTGGGATGCCGGTAAGGGGTCAGAGCACAAAAAATAATGCCAGGACCAGAAAAGGAAGAAAGAAAACTGTTGCTAACAAGAAAAAAGCAACTAAATAATCAGATCATGGCAAAGAAATCAGGATCATCCAAAAAGAGAGTAGTAAAGGTTGAACCTTTAGGTCAGGCTCATATTCACTCATCCTTCAATAATATTATTATCTCACTGACAAATAATTCAGGACAGGTAATATCGTGGGGATCAGCCGGTAAAATGGGTTTTAGGGGGTCAAAGAAAAATACTCCATATGCTGCCCAGATGGCTGCTGAAAGTTGCACGAAAGTTGCTTATGACCTTGGACTGCGTAAAGTGAAGGTTTTTGTAAAAGGACCCGGATCGGGACGTGAATCAGCAATTCGGTCAATTCATAACAACGGGATAGAAGTTACCGAGATAGTAGATGTTACACCTATGCCTCATAACGGCTGTCGTCCTCCTAACAGGAGAAGAGTGTAATTATCGTAATAAGAATCAATAGAAAACAGATAAAAACAGATATCAATGGCAAGGTATACAGGACCAAAATCGAAAATAGCCAGAAAATTTGGAGACCCTATCTTTGGTACCGACAAGAACCTGGAGAGAAAGAATTATCCTCCGGGACAACACGGCAATACCAAAAGAAGAAAAAAGACATCCGAATATGGAATACAGCTTAAGGAGAAGCAGAAAGCCAAATATACTTATGGTATACTTGAAAGACAGTTTCGTAACCTGTTTGAAAGAGCATCTTCAAGTAAAGGTGTTACAGGTGAAGTGCTTCTGCAACTGCTTGAAGCAAGACTGGATAATGTAGTATTCAGACTTGGAATTGCACCTACAAGGGCAGCAGCCCGTCAGTTTGTTTCTCACAGGCACATTACAGTAAATGGTGATGTTGTTAATATTCCTTCTGCTCAGGTAAAAGCGGGAGATATTGTGGGTGTGAGAGAAAAGTCAAAATCACTTGAGGCAATAACTGATGCACTTGCCTCTAAACGTTACTATAGCTCTTCATGGCTGGAGTGGGATGAAACACAAATGGTTGGGAAGTTCATGAATATACCTGAGCGTAGCGATATCCCTGAGGATATTAAAGAACAACTTATTGTTGAATTGTATTCGAAGTAAATATTTAAGCTTAATTATATGGCCATTTTAGTATTTCAAAAGCCCGATAAAGTAATAATGATTGATGCGGACGACCATTATGGAAAATTTGAATTCCGTCCCCTTGAACCAGGTTATGGTATAACAGTTGGTAATGCCCTCAGGAGAATTTTGCTCTCCTCATTGGAAGGATTTGCTATTTCAACTATTAAAATTGAGGGTGTTGATCATGAGTTTTCTACTATTACCGGAGTAATAGAAGATGTAACTGATATTGTTCTTAATCTGAAACAGGTTCGTTTTAAACAGATAACTGAAGATATCGATAGTGAGAAGATTGTTGTAACCGTTTCAGGGCAGGATCAACTCAAGTCAGGCGATCTGAATAACTACCTGAGTAGTTTTGAAGTGCTTAATTCTGATCATGTTATTTGTAATATGGAAAGTGATGTTAAACTTCAAATGGAGCTTACCATCAATAAAGGCAGAGGATATGTCCCTTCCGAAGAGAATCAACCCGTTGATTCTGAGTTTGGATTGATAGCCATAGACTCTATTTTTACTCCTATTCGTAATGTGAAGTATGCGGTTGAGAATTACCGTGTTGAACAGAAAACTGACTATGAAAAGCTTGTGATTGAGATTGAAACCGATGGTTCAATCCATCCTAAAGATGCTCTTAAGGAAGCAGCGAAGATCCTTATCTATCATTTTATGTTATTCTCAGATGATAAGATAACGATTGATTCAGATGAGAAGTTAGCAAATGAGGAGTTTGATGAGGAGGTTCTCCATATGAGACAACTGCTTAAGACTAAATTGGTGGACCTTGATCTTTCAGTAAGGGCACTTAATTGCCTTAAAGCCGCTGAAGTTGATACGCTCGGCGACCTTGTTAAGTTCAATAAGAATGATTTGCTGAAATTCAGAAATTTTGGCAAAAAATCCCTGACTGAACTCGACGAATTACTGGATTCCATGACCCTTTCATTCGGCATGGATGTAACCAGATATAAATTGGATAAAGAATAATCGAAACAGGTAAGTAAATATAGAAATGCGACATCGTAAAGGTTTTAACCATTTGGGAAGAACAAGTGCCCACAGGAAAGCAATGCTGGCCAATATGGCTGCATCTCTTATTCTTCATAAGAGAATAACTACTACAACAGCTAAAGCTAAAGCATTGCGTTCATATGTTGAGCCCTTGATAACCAAGTCAAAGGATGATACAACTCACTCAAGGAGAGTTGTTTTCAGTTATCTTAAGAATAAATATGCCGTGTCTGAGCTTTTCAGGGAGATCTCTCCTAAGATAGTGGACAGACCAGGTGGTTATACCAGGATATTAAAATTAGGAAACAGACTTGGTGATAATGCAGATATGTGTATTATTGAGCTGGTTGATTATAATGAAAATTTGCTTGAGAGTGCTGATCAGAAGGGTAAATCTACCCGCAGACGCAGGGGAAGTGGGAAGAAGAAGGCTGTAGAGGCAGTAGAGGCTGTAGATGCAGTAGAAGCTGTAGATGCTGAGGAAGCTGTAGAGGCTGTAGATGCAATAGAGGCTGAAGAAGCAGTAGAAGCTGAAGAGGTGGTAGAAGAAGTGGCAGAGGAGACTGTAGCAGAAACAGAAGAGGTGGCAGATACTGTAGAAGCGGTTGAGGTTGAAGAAGAAGTGAAAGAAGAACCTGTTGCTACTGATGAAAAACCCGAACCAGCTGAGGAGGAAGACGGAGAGGAAAAAGAGAAAGAAGAATAGTCGGGAATCATTACGATATAAGATAGTTTGGGGATAAAGATCATAATTCTTTATCCCTTTTTTTGTATCTTGGTACATTGTTAAAAATTTAAAATATTTAAGGTTATGGGTCAAATAGTAAGTGTGCATGCACGTGAGATTTTAGATTCAAGGGGAAACCCTACAATTGAGGTTGAGGTATTTACAACCAGTGGCTACATGGG
The DNA here is from genome assembly GCA_030596125.1 of Bacteroidales bacterium. Taxonomy (GTDB): domain Bacteria; phylum Bacteroidota; class Bacteroidia; order Bacteroidales; family VadinHA17; genus JAUVKT01. The sequence goes on from JAUVKT010000032.1 coordinate 18,714, forward strand.
GAGGGCAGCAGTTCCTTCAGGAGCATCAACTGGTGAAAATGAGGCAGTTGAACTGCGTGACGGTGACAGTAACAGGTATCTTGGAAAAGGAGTGCTTAAAGCTGTCAATAATGTAAACGGTGTTATTGCAGAAGAGATTTTGGGAATGAGTGTGTCTGATCAGCCCGGTATCGACAAAAGGATGATCGAACTGGATGGTACACCTACAAAAAGCAACCTGGGAGCTAATGCTATTCTGGGTGTTTCCCTGGCTGTTGCCAAAGCAGCTGCAGCATTTCACGGATTACATCTCTATAAATATATTGGCGGGACGAATAGCGTAACATTGCCTGTCCCGATGATGAACATAATTAATGGCGGATCACACTCTGATGCACCTATTGCCTTCCAGGAGTTTATGATAAGACCTATCGGAGCCTCTTCATTCAGGGAAGGACTCAGAATGGGAGCTGAAGTTTTCCATTCTCTGAAAAAAGTACTCAAAGAACGGAACCTCAGTACCGCAGTAGGTGACGAGGGAGGCTTTGCTCCCAAACTTAACGGTACAGAAGATGCCCTGGACTCAATTATTAAGGCTATTGAAAATGCAGGCTATATACCCGGTAAGGATCTTACCATCGCACTCGATTGTGCTGCTTCAGAGTTTTATGCAGACGGAGTGTACGATTATTCGAAATTCGAAGGTGCCAATGGTAAAAAACGAACCAGTAAGGAGCAGGCAGAATATATCGATGAACTTTTATCAAAATACCCTATAGATTCCGTGGAGGACGGAATGGATGAGAATGATTGGGAAGGATGGCAGGTTCATAATAAAATGTCGGGTGATAAGTGTCAGATTGTTGGAGATGATGTCTTTGTAACAAATGTTGAATATCTCAGAAAAGGGATCGAACTGGAATGCGCAAACTCAATTCTTATTAAGGTAAACCAGATAGGATCACTTACCGAAACTCTTAATACTATCGAACTGGCACACCGGTCGGGATATACAACCGTTATTTCTCACAGATCCGGCGAGACTGAAGACTCAACTATTGCCGATATCGCCGTGGCTGTGAACTCCGGACAAATTAAAACAGGCTCATTAAGCAGGTCAGATAGAATTGCTAAATACAATCAATTGTTGCGTATCGAAGAGGACCTGGGAGACCTCGCAGTTTATGGTTTTACAAGGTAATTATCTTTTAGTAAGGAAGATGAAAGGTTATTAACAATTGTTAATAAATGTTGTTTAAACCTGGTTAATATTAAACTATAATAATGTTTGGGCAACACTCCTCTGTTGCATACATTTGTTCTTACCAGGTGAGCGATAAAAGGCTGCTCAGAAAGGAGGGAAACACGAAGGAGTACTTAACTGGATTCAGACGTGTTTCGTACAGACCCCCGGGTCTGCCACCCGGAAGAGCCGCAGCAAGGTCGCTAAAGTCGCCTAGCGTTCTTTAGTAGATTAAAATCAAAAGGCAGTAACTGCATCAGGAAGTTTCGGCTTCAGGAAGTAGCACTGAGAATTGAAAAGCCGCAAGGCCCGACAATTCTGCTAAACCGGCAGGGATCGCAAGTGAAATATCGGCAAGGTCTTGATGGTGCTGAGTTCAGGAAGATTACCGTAAGGTAACCGAATGAACAACCGGAAGGTAATGTTGTAAAAGGCATTACACAGAAGGTAAGGGTTGTGCAGGCTTAGGCTTAAGCATAGCCGGTCACAATAACAGTAATCTGGCACTGAATGTAGCTTCGGTTGCAAACAGTGAAATGGGAATTATTCGCAAGAATGATTCCCATTTTTGCTTTTACCCCCTGTAGAAATTACTCCTACGTCGTATTTCACAGGGCAAGCCCTCTCCATTTTATGTCAAATGTCAGATGTCAAATGTTCCCTCAATGTCAGATGTCAGATGTCAGATGTCAAATGTTCTTACAATTCTTGTCCTACTCCCTACTCCCTACTTCTTCTCTCCCTCTTTCATCTTTCATCATTTATATAGGTATCTTTACGCTACAATTGTAACCTATGGCTTATAACGGATTAAAAGAATTCGTATCTGAACTTGAGGGGCGAAACGAGTTGCACCGTATCAATACATTTGTTAATCCCGAACTTGAGATAACAGAGATAACTGACAGAATCGTGAAATCAGGAGGTAAGGCGCTCTTGTTTGAAAATAACGGAACCGGCTTTCCTGTTCTTATCAATATGTTTGGAAGTGATGAGAGAATGAGTATTGCTATCGGGAGAGAAAATCTCGAAGATGCAGGCAGGGAGATGGAAAATATTTTCAAAGGGGTAACCAGGGGAGGAAACACCTCCTTCTCAAGGCTAAGTATATTGCATGGACTCAGGCAGATAGCATCTGTAATGCCAAAGAAGATTAGTCGTAAAGGCATATGTCAGGAGGTTATAAATCTAAATCCTGACCTTAACATTCTGCCGGTCCTAAAGTGTTGGCCTTATGATGGTGGAAAGTTTATTACCCTACCTGTAGTACATACAAAAAACCCGGACACAGGAGAGGTAAATGCTGGCATGTACAGGATGCAGATATTTGATTGTAATACTACAGGAATGCACTGGCACAGGCACAAAACAGGAGCTGCTCACTACAGGGCATGGAAGGAGAGGGGAGAGAAGATGCCTGTAGCTGTTTCGCTGGGAGGTGATCCTGTATATACTTATGCTGCAACAGCTCCTTTACCTGAAGGTATTGATGAATATATCCTGGCAGGTTTCCTGAGAAAAAAGAGGGTAAAACTGGTGAAATGTATTACTCAGGATCTGTATGTTCCTTATGATGCCGATATAGTAATTGAAGGATATGTCGATACCGCTGAGGAGCTTGTATGGGAGGGTCCGTTTGGTGATCATACAGGATTTTACTCACTGGCCGACTGGTATCCTAAATTCCATATAACTGCGATTACTCACCGGAAAGATGCCATTTATCCCGCTACTATAGTGGGGGTGCCTCCCCAGGAAGATGTCATTTTAGGGAAAGCGACGGAAAGACTGTTTCTTTTTCCGATAAAACTGACACTTGCACCTGAGATTACAGATATTCATATGCCACCGGCAGGAGTGGCACATAATTTGGTGCTGGTAAAGATCAGAAAAGAGTACCCGGGACAGGGATTGAAAATTATTAACTCACTATTCGGGGCAGGGCAGATGATGTTCAGTAAATTTATTGTTGTAGTGGATAATGATGCCACCCTTAATGATTACAGGGATATAGTATGCAGGATCGGGAAATATACAGATCCACGGAGAAATTTGCTTATTACGTCCGGACCTCTGGATGTACTGGATCACTCTTCTGATAATTTTTCGTTCGGTGGGAAAATGGGGATTGATGCAACACGCAAGATGAAGGAAGAGAGAAACAGTAGTGGAGATAGTCAGGAAATAAAACATGAGGAGGTACCGTTATGTCAATCTGTACTGTCCGATGATGCTTTTACCGGAGTTAATTGTGATCTGATAGCAGACCTGTTACCAGTTATTCTGATTTCTGTTGATAAATCCACCCTTAACTGGAGAGAAAGAATTAAAGATATGCTGAATGGAGACGAAGGGCTATGGATTTTTGTGCTTGATAAAAATGTTAATCTGAAAAACCCAGATGTCGTGGTCTGGCAGATATTGTCTAATAGTGATCCTTTAAGGGATATATATGTTACCGGCAATAATTTGATAATTAATTCTACTGCAAAAACAGGTGTAGAAGATCAGTTTTCACGGGAATGGCCAAATATTGTCGTTTCTGATAATCACACAATTAAAAAAATTGACACTATATGGGATGATCTTAATATTGGTAACATAATTGATTCTCCTTCTGTAGAATTGGGCAATTTATTGTTTGAAGGTGAAGCATCGGTTAATAAGCCGGATATTTAGTAAACGATCGCTCTGTTTTTTGGATATTTTTAGTTTAATTTAACCTGATTATTCAGGTTAAATAATCAAACGCGTTAAGAATAAAAGGTTTTGCTTGTGCCTGTAAATATTTTCATACTTAATATTATCATTCCGAAAGTAGTTATCATTGGTGACACTATTTATCACTATATATTTTATTTCTTATGGTTTGGATTACTTATCTTCTTCTTTATCAGGTACCAGTCGAGAAGCCTGATTGAGGCACGTAAACTTCTGAAAGAAAAGGATCTGGCATTTAATGAAATAGAGAGACAGAGAGAGGAGCTTGAGTATAAAAACAAGAATATTACTGATAGTCTGGTATATGCAAGCTATATCCAACAGGCACTTCTTCCCTCTGAAGCATATTTCAGAGCAGTCCTTGGTGAGTCATTTGTTTTTTATAATCCGAAGGAAATAGTTAGCGGTGATTTTTACTGGATTAGTGAGAACAACAATAAAGTATTTGTTGTTGCAGCTGATTGTACAGGACATGGTGTTCCCGGTGCATTTATGTCGATGATCGGAGTAGAGTTACTAAATAAGATTATTATTGATCAGAAGGTAGAAAAACCCTCAGAAATACTGACTCTTTTGAGTAAAGGTATCGAAAGAACTTTTAAAGGGGCTGAATTGACAGGTAAGACCATGAGGGACGGAATGGATATAGGTCTTTGCGTGATAGACCATAACAACAAGATGCTTGAGTATGCAGGTGCATTTTTCCCGCTGTATATAATCAGGGATAATAAATTAACCGAGATAAAGGGGGACCGGTTAACCGTTGGTTTGATGACAGAGCATCTTTTTACAAATAATAATCTGGAACTTGAGGATAACGATATTATCTATATGTTCTCCGATGGCTATACAGACCAGTTCGGAGGGCCTGGTAATAAGAAATTTATGTATCGTCGCTTTCGACACCTCCTTCTATCAATTCATAGTTTCCCAATGGAGGACCAAATGATGATCCTGAAAGACTCCATTGCCTCCTGGCAGCTTGATAATGAACAGGTGGATGATCAGATGGTGATCGGTTTCAGACCCTGTTACGGAAAATAATTTAACCGGGAATCATTTTTTTGATAAGCCCAATCAGCTTATTTGGCTGAAATGGTTTACTAATATATTCATCCATTCCGGCAGAAAGACATCTTTCCTTATCGCCGATCATGGCATTTGCAGTGATGGCGATAATAGGGGTATGCTTATTGGTGCTGGCTTCAAGCTCTCTTATCTTCATGGCAGCTTTAATTCCATCCATTACCGGAAGTTGTACATCCATCAGTATAAGATCATAATTTGATTTACCGAACATATCAAGGGCCTCTTTCCCTGTTGTAGCAGTATCGATACTATTAACAATAGATTGCAGGGTAATTGAGACAATCTTCTGGTTTGTAGGATTATCTTCTACGAGAAGAATATCTGCATCTGAAAGTTTTTTCCTGACACCCCTGGAAGTGCTGAGTTCCCTTATCCGTTCTGCTACTATACTAATATTTTTCTCCTCTCTGACAGGCTCAAGCAGAAAGGTAAACTTAAATACAGAGCCTTTTTCAGAGGTTGTGGTTGAGTATTTGCCTCCCTCAATAATAATTAATTTGGCTGATATACTTTTTATCGTGCCGGGGCTATCCGGATCATACCTGAGGAACTGGATAGTTTTATTTGCACTTATAGTAGATTCAATAATCTCTGCTTTCCCTGAAGTTCCAACTATTTCAAGTGAGATATTAACCTCAAGATTGGCTATATCCTTAACAACGAACGAGCTAAAAAGGTCGAGAAATATTTGCTTAATTGTTACCGGGTCACTCATGTAATATTTATCTATACCCTCTCCTGTTTTGATATTGAATTTAATACTACCATGATGTTCCGGGTTAAAAAGCTCAATAGTATTTTGTAAAGATGAAATCAGGTTGAATTTTATTTTTTTTCTCGGCTTGAATGATATCTCCCTGGCTGTTTGTCTGGTAAGATCATCAACAACAGTTACCATATTGCTGGTGGAAGCAGTTAAAGTTTCAAGTAAATCGCTCTGTTTACTATTCAGGTTAGTTTGTGAAAGATGATTAATAATTAACGAGAAGTTACTGAGGGGGGTACGTATACTGTGTGAGAAATCAGCAATAAATCGCTCCTTCTTCTCAATAGAATCCTGAAATTCCGAAATACGATTTTTTCGGGTGATTTCTCTGTTACTGTCAGAAAGGATCATAATTATTACGGCTACAGGAATAATTGCAGCTAAAATGATTTCTAAAACAGTAAGTTCAAAAAGAGACGAAACTATTATACCTGCTATTGAGAGAAGTATAACAATGACAACTAAAAGATACCATTTTCTACTCTTTATGTCTGATATTAAATGTGATAGCAGCACCCCTTCCCGATCCTTGCGAACAGTCTTGATTCCCATATTTTCGAAACAGAATTATTGAGTATTGGTAAAGATATGAAAATTCTTTTTTAACCTTAATTTGAAAAGATTAAATTTGCCATTAGCGGTACGGATTTTGAAGTTGCTTTTACTGCATAAAATGAAATAGAATAAAATGAGGTTAATACTTGCTCTTATAATATTGCTTTTCATTTCGGGCTTTTCTTACGGACAAGAGGAGGGTGATGTAAAGTATACTCCTGATTTCAGGTTTAATGATGGTGTTTTTGTTAATTTCGAACAGGTCAGGCAAAACTCTCCTATTCCAAAGGCCAGGATTGTTACATCGGCTGATTATAATGCCCGTGATTTTTTTGTGCAGGTATTTGAAAATGATCGCATCTATTACTATGATGCTATGGGTATAAGGCAGGAGCTTGAGATAGGCGATATTTGGGGTTATTCCCGTAACGGTATATTATACATACAAATTCAGAGAAATTTTAACCGTATAACATTCGTTGGCAAACTGGCACACTTCGTAGCTGATATTACAACATACGACAGAAGATATTATGGATCTAATAGCTATTATGATCCCTATTATTCACCTTATAGTTATAATAGTTATAATAGTTATTATAGCCCGTATTATAGTCCCTATTCACATTCTACTGTTTCCAGAAGTGAACTGGTTCAGTATATTATTGATTTTGAGACAGGCAAGAGACTCAAGTATGATGTGAAGAATGTAGAGATGGCATTGATGAAAGACCCTGAGCTCCATTTAGAATTTGTTAGCCTTACCAGAAAGAAGAAAAATCAGATGATGTTTTTGTACATCAGAAAGTATAACGAAAGGAATCCACTTTATTTACCAAAAAAATGAAATTATGCATAAAATTCTGACCTCTCTTACGGCATTGATGATACTTCTCTCAGTATCAGCACAATCGCCATTCCCTGAACCGGCAGAAGTAGAAAAGTTTTACAATACAAAAACACTTGTTGTACTTGAAAATACAATGTTCTCGACCTATAATGCCTTTATTAAAAAAGCGATGGCAGAATATTGGGATATTACTCCTTTTGAGTTTATAAGTGTAAAGGATTTTAATGTAAAAAGAGAAGATCCTGCATACTCATTTCTTGTACTTATAGAGACTAAATTCGATAAGGATAAATCCGGTTCG
>JAUVKT010000099.1 GCA_030596125.1 Bacteroidales bacterium
ATCTCGATAACACCACTTACAAAGAATCTGCAGACTCTCTTCCAGTGAAGAGCAGATATAATAGTATTATTATAGGTAAAGCCTTTATATGTAGTTCCGCTGGCATCGCCTGTAATAAGACATTCGTCGTCCCATATATTACGGGTATCGTATCCTGCTATCCATTCCCTGTAACGTGTAAACTCTCTCTCAATGGTTGTATCGTTCGGAAAGATAACTTTACCATCGGTTAATGTCGCCATAAACACAACATTCTCATTCTCATTTTCACCGAGATTTTCGGTCATCCTTGTTCCCTCAATTTTTACATCGTTCACAATATAATTATCGAAAGTAACTGTACGGGTAGAACCAACTGTTCTTCTAAATCCGGTTACCTCAATAATAATTTTACCCGACCGTGTCTGATTGAAAAATCCGGTACATCCTTCACCATAATCTACGGTTATTATCCTTGAGTTTTCACTAATAAACTCAACTGTTACCATAGGGCATGAATCGGCTAATACAATTATATCGCACTTTGCTTCTCCGCTTTTCATAAGAACATCAAGTAGTTGGACGGCGCCGTCAGCAGTGCTAAAGACATCATCAAAAAGTGCTTCAACAACAGCCTCATCGTCTGCAAGGAATGTATCATCCTCAGTTAACGGAGTATTGGTGTTGTTCTTTTCGCAGGATGCCAGGAAAATAGCAACTGCACTTACCAGGAATAAAAATTTTGTGATTTTCATAATATTTCAGTTTTCGTTAAAATTCGATCTACACCATATTAGATTATGGAACCTGAAAAAGGTTTAATCATTGAACGAAAGAAAACGAAAAAAGATTCAGACACTCCTCCTGTAAGTTACATAAGAGTATGCAAAATCGTTATGCTGATCAGGGCCATGATCTTCTCTCTCAATCTCCTCCCAGACAGCAGTATCGATTTCAGGGAAAAATATATCGGCATCGAAATCTTTATGTACATGGGTAATTATCAGTCTGTCGGCGATCTCCAGGAACTGCCGGTAGATCATCCCTCCCCCGATTACGAAGATATCTTTGCTGTCATCACATTTACCAACTGCCTCTTTAATTGAATAGGTTGTTGTGCATCCTTCGATAATTTCCCCCTGCACATCTGTAAGAACAATATTAGTACGTCCGGGCAATGGCCTGACCGGCAATGAGTACCAGGTATTTTTACCCATAAGAACACACTGGCCGATAGTAATTTTTTTAAACCTTTTAAGATCTTCGGGTATATGCCAGAGAAGCCTGTTGTCTTTGCCAATGGCGTTATTGGAGGCTATTGCAACTATAATTGATATCATTAAAGTAAAAATTAAACAGCTATTTCCCCTTTGATATGAGGATGAGCCTCGTATCCGGTAAGGGTAAAATCGTCATATATAAAATCAAACATATTATCACGGCTGGGGTTGATAACCATTTTTGGTAGTTTAAAAGGTTTCCTGCCAACCTGATTATTACCCTGATCAATATGGTTGAGATAGATATGAGCATCACCCAATGTGTGAATAAATTCACCCGGTTTAAGTCCGGTAACCTGAGCGATCATCATTAACAGTATGGAATATGACGCAATATTAAAAGGAACGCCGAGGAAAATATCGGCACTTCGCTGGTAGAGCTGACACGACAATTTACCGTCAGCCACATAGAACTGGAATAGTATATGGCAGGGAGGAAGAGCCATCTTGTCGATCTCGCCAACATTCCAGGCACTAACTATATGCCTTCTTGAATCGGGATTGTCTCTGATAGACTTTACTACATTTGATATCTGGTCGATATTCCCGCCACTGGAAGGCCATGATCGCCACTGATAACCATATATTGGTCCGAGGTTACCATCTTTATCAGCCCATGCATTCCATATCTTTACTCCATTCTCCTGAAGATATTTTACATTAGTATCGCCTTTTAGAAACCAGAGCAACTCGTAAATTATTGATTTGAGATGAAGTTTCTTGGTTGTAAGCAACGGGAATCCTTTATCCAGGTCGAATCTCATCTGATAACCGAACACGCTTTTGGCACCGATACCTGTACGATCGGTTTTAACCGTACCGTTCTTAATTACATGTTCAAGTAAATCAATGTATTGCTTCATTACCTGCTGACTCTTTCAAATTTTGCCACCCATCCTCCACCGGGCGCCATCTTAATATTTAACAACCCGGATGTTGAAATAGTTTTCTCCTCGCGGTTATAATCTGACGCATATCTTGCAGCATTGATCCCATCATAAAAAACAGTAACATTATACTCACCTTCTTTCATAAATGATATATCGAGATCAAATTCCCTGGATTCCCGGTCTGTCAGAGCTCCAATGTACCAGGTCTCTCCTTTGCGCCTTGCAATTACAAGATAATCTCCGACTTTCCCTTCGATTACCTTTGTTTCGTCCCATGCTACAGGAACCATGCAGATAAAATCGGTACACTCCTGCTCTCTTTTGTAATTCACCGGGTTATCGGCTAACATCTGGAGCGGGCTTTCATATGCAACATACATTGCCATCTGGTGCACCCTGGTTCCCTGGCTTGCAGGCCGTGTATACATTGGACTAAAATTGGACTCTCCAAGATTGATCATTGCCCCCGGGGTATAATCCATTGGTCCGGCTACCATCCTTATAAAAGGTATTGTTACATCATGGTCCGGTGTAACCGATTTGCTCCATTTGCTATTTTCAAGCCCCTTTACCCCTTCACGGGTCAGAACATTAGGATATGTTCGTCTGAGACCTGCCGGTTTATAGGCCCCATGATAATTGACGAGCAACTTATGATCAGCCGCTTTTTTTGCCACCTTATAATAATACTCTACCATTTTCTGGTCGTCGCGTTGCATAAAATCAACCTTGATACCTTTTACTCCCCATGCTTCAAATTGTGCAAGAGCCTTGTCAAGCTGATTATCAAGTGTCTTCCAGACAACCCACAAAATAACTCCGACACCCTTACTTCCGGCATAATCACACAGCTCCTGAACATCAATGCCCGGGGATATATCGAACAGATCTCCAAGCTGGTACCATCCTTCATCAAGAATAACATATTCGATACCGTTAGCTGCTGCAAAGTCGATATAATATTTATAAGTCTCATTATTTATACCCGACTTAAAATCAACACCATACAGATTGTTTGCATTCCACCAGTCCCAGGCCGCCTTTCCCGGTTTTATCCAGTCAGTATCAGGCAACCTGCATGTATCTGCCAACAGGTAGGTGAGATTACTCTCAATCAATCCGCCATCACTTTCCGAAACAATAAACAGGCGCCACGGGAATGCCCTTTCACCATCTGTTTCGGAGATAAAATCTGTATTAGTCATAACCCGCATATCGCGATCTCCGAACAATCTCTCTTCCCTGGGATAAGCCGGAAAAACAGTTTGCAGTGTATTTGAGCCGACACCACGCAGCCACATCCCCGGATAATTCTCAAGGGCAGTTTCTGTTATCAGCACATTTATCCCATTGGCTTTTACCAGGGTTGGAAGACTTGCAAGGTGGTTTTCATTAATGGTATCAAGGACTGTTTCAATATATGTTCGCTCGTTATGTGACATAAACTCATCCTCAAGCGGATACCAGGAAGTGGTGCCCTCAGGAAAATTTATGACAGACCGTTCATTCAGAACGATCATTTTCTGTTTCATTTCGGTTTCAAAGCGATAAGCAAAACCATCGTTATATATTTTAAAATGAAGACGGAAATCTTTTCTGAATTCAAATACCAGATCTGTATGATCATTACTAATAACTTCATCTTTTATAGCAAGTTCAGGAGTTATCCATTCTCTGACTACCAGGGGGGTTACTTTTTTTACCTTAAAATCTGATCCGGGAATTGTCACTGTTGCAAACTCCATCTCCATAACAGAAGGAAGAATTATCTGAACATCATTATACTTAAGAGACCATTTAATTCCCTCGTCAGTGTTAATTGTCAGCTTTAACTTTCCATCAGGTGAATAATATCTTTGTTCCTGAGCATATATATTGATGCCTGTAATAATCAACAGTAAGATGATATGTATTAGTCTGTTTTTAATCATAATTGATATTTAATATGTGTTTATTACCCAAGTATCATGCCAATAATTGTAGCAGACATCAGCGATGCCAAGGTTCCTGCGAGCAGCGCCCTCATTCCAAATTTAGCAAGCTGTACTCTCTGGTTTGGTGCCAGAGATCCAATCCCTCCGATCTGAATTCCGATTGATGCAAAATTAGCAAAACCAGCAAGCATATAAGTCGACATAATGATAGATTTATTATATGCGAAAGCCCCTGTCTCTTTCAAATCTGCGAGGCTTATATATCCTACAAATTCGGTCATAATAACTTTCTCCCCCAGCAGTCTGCCTACAAGGGTCACATCCTCGCCTGCCACTCCTATCAGCCACATAACAGGAGCAAAAAGGTATCCAAGTATAAACTGCAGGGAGAGTTCATTAAAATCGCCCCCTGTCGCCCCGGATATAAGATCATTAAGGTCGGTCCATTGCCCGATCTTAAGACATATAAAATTGAAAAAAGCGATAAAAGCGATAAATGAAAGCAACATTGCGGCTACATTTGCTGCAAGTTTCAGACCTTCGCCTGTACCATTAGATATAGCATCCAGAATATTGTTTCCTGCTTTTTCCCGGGTAATTTCAATATCCTCGCTAATAGCTTTTGTCTGGGGAACAAGAATCTTTGATACAACTATTGCTCCCGGTGCAGCCATCACAGATGCTGCAAGCAGATGTTTGGCAAAGATCAGTCTCTGGACGGGATCGCCGCCACCAAGAAACCCGATATAGGCAGCCAGCACCCCTCCTGCAAGAGTAGCCATCCCTCCTGTCATAACAAGCATTATTTCAGAAGGGTTCATTTTAGACAGGTAAGCTTTTACCATCAATGGTGATTCAGTTTGTCCAAGAAAGATATTTCCTGCTACTGACAGGCTCTCAGCACCGCTCAAACCCATTGCTTTGGTCATAACCCATGCCAGTCCGTAAACAATCTTCTGTATAATACCCAGATAAAAAAGAAGTGATGTAAGGGCCGAAAAGAATATTATCGTTGGTAATATCTGAAATGCGAAAATTGTGCCGAATCTATCGACATCCATTAGTGGCCCGAACAGGAATGTGCTTCCTTCCTTTGTAAAATCCAGGATCTTCACAAAGATCTTGCCTACAAACTCAAATGAGAATCTCACAAAAGGAACATACAAAATACTTATTGCCAGGATCAGCTGGATAGCTAACCCCGTTATCACTATTTTCCATGAAACTGCACTCCTGTTTATGCTGAAGATCCAGGCTATAAATATAATCACCACCATTCCAAGAATACCACGCAGGAGTGTTAATAAACTAAACCCTCCACTTGCGGAGGCATCAATTACATTACCTTCATTTAGTAATGATGGCTGGGTTATACTGGCAGAATCCTTGATGTCTGCTGTCAGTGTGTCGGGTGCCAGGAGAATTACTGAATCCTGCTGTGTATGATCCCGGATCAGAGACTTAGCTCCATTTACTGTTAGCGGAAGCAGTAATAATAATAGGATAATAGCTTTTTTCATCTGTTTGAAATTTTTTGTTTGTCCGGTAGCCGCCGGGCTCAGTTCGTGATGCGACAATATTAATTGATCGTCAGTTAATTTTCAAAATATGGAGCGGGGTATTTTTCAACAAAAGAGGCTGCAAATTAAACAATGATTATCTGTTTTTTGCCTCCCTTTTATCTATCTCATCACGTATGGCTGCAGCTCTCTCATAATCCTCTTTCTTTATGGCCTCCTCCATCTTGTCTTTCAGTTCCTTTAAACTTTGATCTTTATATTGTCCTGCAGCCTTTATCTCATCTTTCATCATATCTGTTTCGGGCATCAGGGTTTCATCGTATTCGCTGTCCTTGATTACAATTCCTGCCTTCTCCATAATATCCTCAGATATATAGATCGGACAGTCAAACCTGAGAGCCAGGGCAACCGCATCAGAAGTACGTGAATCTATAATAATTTCATTCTCTTCACGCACACAAACCAATTGTGAATAAAAAACTCCCTCCTCAAAACGGTGAATAAAAATTTCTTTAAGATTAACGCCAAACAGATCGGCAAAACTTTTAAAAAGATCGTGGGTTAAAGGACGAGGCGGATTAAGATTCTCCAGCTTGATAACAATAGCTTGCGCTTCAAACCCCCCAATAATTATCGGCAATCTTCTTTCACCACTCTCCTCAACTAATACCAGGGCATATGCACCTGATTGTGTTTGGCTGTACGAGATTCCCAGCACACTCATTTTTATCTTCCTCATAACGGAACCTTAATCGCAAATTTTAATGCTCATGTACAAATATATATATATTATTCAGCACAAAAAATTTTGGTCCGTCGATTTGTAAAACGGTGAATTTTTATATCTTTGCAGTCCGAAATTCAAAAGAATCTGAAGGGGCTTTTAAAAGTGGCCGGATGCCCGCCTCCCGGAAAAACAAATAAATAAACAATAATGTACGCAATTATTGACGTAGCCGGACAACAGTTCAGGGTCGAAAAAGGACAAAAAATTTACGTTCACCATCTCGATAATATAGAGGGAGCAAAGGTAGACTTCGATAAAGTTTTACTTATTGATAATGATGGTAAAATAACTATCGGGGAACCGGTTATTAAAGACGCTTTTGTTGCCGGGCAAGTGCTTGAACACAAAAAAGGAGACAAAGTGATTGTCTTCAAGAAAAAGAGAAGAAAAGGATATAAGGTTAAAAATGGTCACCGCCAGGCATTCAGCCATATCGAAATACTTTCAATAAATGAAAAGGGAGCCGGTGTAAAAAGCAAAGAGAAACCTGTAGCCGAAACTAAAGCAACTCCAAAAGCAAAAAGCCCGGCTGAAAAACCTGTAAAGGCTGATAAGCCAAAAACTGCAAAAACAGTTGCTGAGAAACCTGCTGCTAAAAAGGCTGCAACAGTAGCTAAAAAGTCTGTAGTAAAAACCGGGAGTAAGAAGCCCGTTGCTAAAAAGCCGGCAGCAAAAAAACCTGCGGCCACTAAGACAACTACTACAGCTAAAAAACCTGCGGCCACTAAAACAACTACTACAGCTAAAAAGCCTGCTGCTAAGAAGCCTGCTGCAAAAAAAGCTGCAGCAACTAAAACCAAAGATGCTTCAAAAGGAGCCGCTAAATAGATTTTTAGAAAAAATATTAAAAACCAAATATTATGGCACATAAGAAAGGAGCTGGTAGTTCACGTAACGGCCGCGAATCAGAGAGTAAAAGATTAGGCGTTAAGTTATTCGGCGGACAAATAGCTAAAGCCGGAAATATTATTGTACGTCAGAGAGGAACCAGGCATAACCCGGGGGAGAATGTAGGAATGGGAAAAGACCATACGCTATTTGCTCTGACTGACGGGACTATCGAATTCCAAAAGAAAAAAAACAACAAATCTTACGTATCAGTTAAGCCTATAACTGAATAATAGTATTCTTACGATATTCAACTCCTGTAATTCTTCCCTGACGGATGAGTTTCAGGAGTTTTTTTTTATTAGTTTTACAAAAGGCCAAACAGCCGGTTTTCTTTTTTAAACATAATACACTAAAGGTTATGCTTACGATTGCAACGATCAGGGATAATGAAAAGCTTATAATCGAGAGACTAAAGATTAAAAATTTCAATGCTGAAGAATTAGTTAAGGATATTCTTGATATTGACAGTGAAAGAAGAGAGGCCAAGCAAAAGTCTGATAACCTCCAGGCTGAAATGAACAGCCTTTCAAAGGAGATAGGAAAGCTATTCGGCCAGGGAAAACAAGAGGAAGCCGGCAAAACTAAA
>JAUVKT010000027.1 GCA_030596125.1 Bacteroidales bacterium
TTTATCATACTCTTAAACAAAGCTCCTGGTTTATTACCCAGTGTACAGGTATAAATATGAATAAGCAAAAACAGAGAGAGTATAAATCCCATTGAGATATGCAATGTATCCGTAAATAACAAACCGATTGCCCCAAAAAAATGCCTGACCAGTATCTCAGGAAACAGCAGTCCGAAACCTGATATAATAAGAAGCGGCATACCCAGATACATAACCAGCACATACGAAAATTTCTGTAATGGATTAAACTTCGAATCAGTAGTTACCGGGAAAGGGTGTTTCTCCTTCCTGAACATGCCTGTTAAATAGTACTTCAACTGCCTGGTCAGGTCTGACCAAAAATTCTCTCTTTTAATCCTGTAGTGTTTGCTGTTTTGAGTAAAAATATTCCCAAGAACATAAAACAGATAACCGGCAGTTAAAATGATCGCTGCTGCATAATGCCAGGCAATAGCTTTTTCAAGAGATATAATGGAAAAACTGCCACCCTTGCCGACAAACTGCAGACTGATTCCGGTAAAAATCAAGATCAAAAACAGTATAGCAGTAATGAAATGCCATATTCTTATCCAAACCGGGTATAAATATAATCTTGATACCATTTTATGACTTCCTCTTAATTATTCTAATTGCAGTATGAAACAGTATAACAAGGAGCACTCCTCCGAAGATTATGAAGCTTAGAATATTCAGAGAAATAATCCTGTTTGCTCCAATAATATATGATTGATTTAAGATCACGGCATCAGTAAAACCCAGATCTCTCCCGGACTTTTTGCTTTGAGATTTATAGAGTGTAGCCACCAATCTTGAATCTGAAGAGTGACACTCTGTACATCTTTTAACAGCCTGTTCTTTGGGAAGCACCTTATGGGCAACCAGTATTTTATCATTAACTGCCGTATGGCACTCAATACATCTGATATTTTTGAAATGAGCTGCCTGATTTGTCAACCATTCATGACTCTGTACGATATTTATCTCTTCACGATCTGACAGCAACTGAAAATTATCAAAACTGGCATGACACTCAAGGCATATATTATTATCATATAATATTGTCTCCTTCAGGTTCTCAGTATTTCTTGCCGTTATTTTGTAACTATGAGGATTGTGGCATTTCCAGCATGAGAACCCTTCGACATTCGCATGGGTGCTTTCAAGATACTCAACCTCGATATCCTTGAAATGATACTGGTCATAGTTTTCATCACGGGCATGGCAATCAGTGCAGGCATAATGTTTTTCAAGCTTTTCAGATGACCGGGGAGGAAATGTTTTGAAATTATCGGAATGACAATCAGTGCAGGCAAAACTCCAGTGATTAGATTGATAATACTCATCTATGTCAAGAATATATCTGGCATTCATACGCCTCTTTCGTGTGACTCCCGTTATGGGATCTGTAAATTCATAGGAAGATTTACCATGACAAACAAGACAAGCTTTATTGTCTTCTGCGAAAACGTTGTTTGCCATACATTTTTCAACAACTGCCTCATAGGAATCCTGCACTACAGGGCCATTATTATCTGTAAATAAAACTTCAGATATAAGGATAGAAATTATAACAAACAGTGTCTTCATAAAAAAACAATCAGGTCAGTCCTGCTCAGGATTATTCATAATAAATGGTAAAAGAGGGTTGCCTATCTGGCAAACAGGCTCTGTAATTCGTACAATTAGCTTTCTTAGAACTTATAGGTATTATCCTCAATAAGTTTATCAGCAATTCTCCTTCTTGCCTCTTTTACGTTGACCGGTGCTACCACAGTAAGTTTATCAACTGCAACCAGGAATTGAGGTTTACTGTCGCTATCGGGCATAGAGTTAAATGCATCCATTGCCCATTTCCGGATCATAGCAGCAATATCGTAAACATATACATCAACCATATCACGATAAAGATCAGCAGAGCCTTTAAGCTGTTCAATCTTTTTCACTCTAAGAACCAATGATTCAGCAATATAAATTTCTGTAATAATATCTGCAATATTGAATAATATCTCCTGCTCATGAACAAGCTTGCGACCAAAATCTTTGGATGCATTATTAATCGTGAGCAGAGCAACTTTCTTTAAGTTCCTTATAGATGCCATTTTCTCTTTATAGAGATCACTGTCATCTGTCTTTTCAATTTCAATACTATCAATTTCATTACTCAGCTTTTCGGCAGCACCAAACAGATCGAAGTCACCCTTCATTGCTCTCTTCATTGCAGTATCAACCACAATAATCCTGTTAATCTCATTAGTTCCTTCAAATATCCTGTTGATCCTTGAATCGCGGTAACCTCTTTCAACATCCATCTCAGACGAATAACCCATGCCACCATGAATCTGAACAGCTTCGTCTGAAACAAAATCGAGCATTTCAGAGCCATATACCTTAAGAACGGCAGCTTCAACCGCATAATGAGCTATAGCATCTATTGAAGCAGTAGCTTTTTCAACTCCCTCGCTCATCAATTTTTCAATTTGATCATCGATATCCTTACTTACCCTGTAGGTTGCTGATTCGGAAGCAAAAGTTCTGATAACCTGTTCGGCAAGTTTATGTTTAATAGCTCCAAATGTAGCGATACTGGTTCCAAACTGTTTACGCTCGTTAGCATATTGAACCGAATCGGTTATAGCTTTCTTGGCTGCTCCAAGAACATTTGCACCAAGCTTTATCCTGCCCATATGGAGTATGCTGAGTGCAATACGGAAGCCCTTACCCCTCTCGCCCAGGAGATTCTCAACCGGCACCTTAACATCATTATAATAGACCTGGGCCGTTGATGAGCCTTTGATCCCCATTTTATGTTCGTCGGGGCCAATTACTACTCCTGGAGTATTGGTGTCAACAATAAAAGCACTTAATATGCGATCATTATCAATCTTTGCAAAAACAGTCTGAACATCTGCAAAACCGGCATTAGTGATCCACATTTTTTGTCCGTTCAGTATATAATGTTTACCATCCTCCGACAGAACTGCGTTAGTTTTTCCTGAATTGGCGTCACTCCCTGCACCGGGCTCGGTAAGGCAATATGCCCCGATTAATTCACCTGTTGCAAGTTTAGTTACATATCTTTCTCTCTGGTCGTCATTACCGAAATACTGGATTGGTAAGGTTCCTATACCGCTGTGAGCCATATAGGCTACCGCAAATGAATAAGAGGCACCAATAGTTTCGGCTGCCAGCATCTGGGTAACAAATGACTGCCCAAAGCCACCAAACTCTTCAGAAACAGCAACACCCATCAGCCCTAATTCACCCGAGCTCTTTAGCAACTTAAGCATCAATTCTCTGTCTCCCTTATCAAGATCGTCAAGTTTTGGATAGACTTCAGCTTCAAGAAAATCTTTACATGTCTGAGCGATCATTTTTTGCTCTTCATCAAACTCCTCGGGAATAAAAATATCCATAGGATCGACTTCACTAACAAGGAACTCACCACTCTTCAGAACTTTTCTGTTTTCCATTTTTTTGGGTTTATATTCAGTTTAATCTATAATTCCAATGCCTGCACAATTAATTCGGCAATATCATAATTTTTTAC
Organism: Bacteroidales bacterium; assembly: GCA_030596125.1. Lineage (GTDB taxonomy): Bacteria > Bacteroidota > Bacteroidia > Bacteroidales > VadinHA17 > JAUVKT01. Next base: position 3,548 of record JAUVKT010000027.1, read on the forward strand.
ATCATCTTCCCTGTTTTTGTATTTTAAACCATCGGTTATCATGGTCATACAAAAAGGACAAGAAGTTGCAATCACATTTGCTTTGGTCTTAAGGGCATCTTCGGTACGTTCTATAAAGATCTCCTTATCTCCCTTTTCAGCCTCTTTAAACATTTGAGCACCGCCCGCACCACAACATAGAGCAAAGCTCCTGTTACGATCCATCTCAACATAATTTGATGCCACACTTTTTATCACTGACCTTGGCTCTTCATAAATATCGTTAGCCCTGCCAAGGTAACACGGATCATGGTATGTAACTGTAAGTTCTTTGAGTCTGGAAGCATCAAGCTTCAATTTACCCTCCTTAATAAACCTGTCGAGCAGTTCAACATAACTGACTACCTCAAAATCGGCACCCAGATCAGGATAATCGTTTTTAAATATATTAAAACAATGGGGACAAATAGTTATTATCTTTCTAACCTCATATGCCTTAAATGTTTCAATATTCTGCAGGGCCTGCATCTGGTAAAGCATCTCGTTGCCAGCCCTTCTTGCAGGATCTCCTGTACATGTCTCTTCTTTACCCAGCACAGCAAAACTCACATCCAGGTGTGTAAGTATCCTGGCAAATGCCCCTGTAACTTTTTTATACCTATCGTCGAAAGCGCCGGCACAACCGACCCAGAAAAGATATTCAGCCTTTTCTCCCCTGGCAAAAAGGTCGGCCATAACGGGAATTTCAACACCCTCTGCCCACAGCAACCGATCCTCTGTAGAATATTGCCAGGGAGCCCCGTTATTCTCAATATTATTAAACGCAGTGTTAAGCTCGGCTGGAGCTGAACCCTCTTCCATCACAAGATATCTTCTCATATCAACTATCAGGGAAGGGTGATCAATATTTATCGGACATTCCCGGGCACAGGCATTGCATGTTGTGCACGCCCATAACTCCTCTTCGGTGATATAATCACGAATTAATGACTTCCCATCTGTAAACTCTTTTCCATTTTTAACAAGGCCGGGGCCCCTTATTTTCATTCTTTCCCGTACATCCATCATTATTTTACGCGGAGAGAGCATCTTGCCGGTTATGTTGGCAGGACAAACCTCGGTACATCGTCCGCACTGTGTGCAGGAGAGAGCATCCATATAATTTTTCCATGAAATATCCTCTACATCCTTCACTCCGAACCTTTCTATTGGAACCTCATCACCCGATGGGGCAGCAAATGCTGTTTCGGGATCAAGCATTAACTTAACCTCTCTGGTAACACTATCCATATTGACTAATTTTCCAAGCGGGTCAAGCCTTGAAAGAAATACGTTTGGGACAGACAGGAATACATGAAAATGCTTCGAATAGGGTAGCATATTGGCAAATAAAAATATCAGAAGAATATGCGACCACCAGAATATCTCGTGTAGTAGATGCAGAGTGCTATGAGACAGGCCGGTATAAATTCCTGCGATCATATTCCCCACAGGAAACAGACCAACGAGGTTCCCCTCTCCACTGCCCTCCATTGCACAATGTGCACTATTCATTCCAAGCAATGACAACATTAAAAGGAGTATGATCGTCAGAGCAATATTTGCATCAACATGCGACCTCCTTTTCATTTCGATCCCTTCAAAACGGTTGATATGGAAGAAGAGGCGGCGGGCAATAAATACCAGTATAAGAATTGAAATTATAAGAGCAAAAATATCGCCTGATGCAATAATAATGTTATATACAACACCCATAAATTTCAATACCCGTTCACTGCCGGTAAGTCCGTCTATGATCATTTCAATACTACCGATCAGTATCACAAGGAAACCCCAGAAGACAAGCGCGTGAAAAAGCCCTATTACCGGCTTACGGAATATTTTTGTCTGACCAATAGCTACTTCAAGGGTTAACCGGATCCTTTTACCAATATCCCTGACAGGAAAAGCAGGTTTGGTAAGACGAAAAAAAGATGTCAGGCGATAAATTGTGTAGCTAAATACCCCAAGTGTTACGAGTAGTGCAATCGTAAAATAGATCTGTTTAGTCATCCTTTTAAATTAGGTTCTGCAATACACTATTTTCCCCTGGTATTTTTTGCAGCCTCTACCAGTTTGGGTAATACTTTCATAGCATCACCCACTATTCCATACTGTGCTGCTTCAAATATCGGGGCATCCTTATCACTGTTAACGGCCACAATATACTTTGAGGAGCTTACTCCTGCCAAATGTTGGGTAGCCCCCGATATCCCTATAGCAATATAAAGGTTGGGAGCAATAATTTTACCCGTTTGTCCGGTATGCTCCTCATGAGGTCTCCAACCTTCGTCTGATACAGGGCGTGAACAGGCTGTTGCTCCACCAAGCAGGTCGGCCAGTTCAGTAAGCGGGCCCCAGTTATCGGGTGATTTCATACCCCGTCCGCCAGAAACTACTATCTCAGCATCTGTCAGGAGAAGTTTCCCCTCCTGTTTCCGGGTCTCCTTAACCTGAGTAGCAACTACTGAACCATCTACACCCGGATCCAGTTTATTGATAGAGGCGTTGTTATCCGTTTCTGTCAAATCGAAAGAATTTTGGGCGAGTGTTATTATCCTGATATCAGTATTTAAAACAACCCTGGCATATGCGTTACCCGAAAACACTCTCTTAAAAACTGTAAAAGGGTCGAGTGACACAGGCAGCTTACTAACACCTGCACCTACTCCTGCCTTTAGTCTGACCGAAAGTCCCGGAGCAAGTGCTTTCCCTGTGTTATTGTTGGCAAGAAGAACTACTTTGGCATTCTCTTTTACTGCAATATCGGAAATAACCTTTACAAATGTCCTGTTATCCAGAACATTAAGATTATTGCTATTTACTGACAGAATCCCGGATGCACCATAATTCCCCAATTTCTTAAGTTCATCATCATCTACATTACCTGTCGATAATGCTATAGCCTTGGTGTTTAACATTTCGGCTATTTTTGAACCGTACGAGATAAGTTCGAATGATAACTTTTTAAATTTCCCGTCCCAGTTCTCGGTATATATTAGTACTGACATATTTTACAATTTTTCTGGAAGATGATTAATAATCAGATTACTTTAGCCTCATTCTGAAGGATATCTATTAGATCTCCGGCAGTTGCAGGGTCGATAAACTTGCAGGCAGCCCTTGTTTCCGGCATCTCAAACGCTTCAACACTTGTGAGCGGGTCAACAGCTATAGGTTCAACAACCTTAACAGGCTTTGACCTTGCCATCATTATACCCCTCATAGCAGCAATTCTTGGTTCTTTAGCTATCCCTTTCTGAACAACTGCAACAAATGGGACAGGAACTGTAAGAATCTCTTTACCACCATCAATTTCACGGGAAATAACAGCTTCGCCATTCTCAATTGATAACGATGACACTGCAGATACAGAAGCGATATCAAGGAATTCGGAGATCATCCCACCTACGGTTGAACCATTGTGATCACTCGATTCAATCCCACACAGAATTATGTCAAAATTCTCATTTTTAACTGCTTCTGATAGCTGGGCGGCGACATAATAGGCATCAACAGGTTCGCCGTTTACCCGAATGGCATTATCAGCTCCTATTGCCAGAGCTTTTCTTATTGTAGGTTCGGAAGAAGCCTCTCCAACATGAGCCACTGTTACCGAAGTTATCCCGGTTGAGCTGTCATCCTTTAGCTCAAGAGCCCGGGTAAGAGACAATTCATCCCAGGGGTTTATTACCCATTGAATACCATTTGTGTCAAGTTTGGTGTTATTCTCAACAAACTTAACCTTTGTTGTGGTATCGGGAACGTTACTGATACAAACCAGAATCTTCATTGACAAATTATTTTAATTTTTATTGATCCAAAGAATATGTTTTGCGCTTTCTATACCCTTAACCAGATGATTATTAACAATTACCTGACATCCCTGATTTTGGGCGTTCAAATATATAAAAAATTGAATTACTATCAAACGAGAGAGAGTTGCTGCACCGATCTGTTCGAATTGCCTGAAAACATATTTTTTTGATAATCATATCATTAGCAAATCACCTGACCAAAGGAGAAAATTTGGTTCGAAAAACTGGTTTAAAAAGATTAATTTTGCAGGCTATAAGATAATAATGATCAGATTCGTCCGAACATACGGAGCAATAGTGGCAGCCATGATCTTCTGGGCTTTTTCATTTATATGGTTTAAAATTGCCAATGAGACATACCGTCCTCTTACAATTGTCTATTTCAGGGTAGTAATCTCAGCGATTCTGTTATCGTTGTTCTTATTATCAACCCGAAAATTTGAAAAGATAAGAAAAGAGGACAGGAGATACTTCTTACTGCTGGCTTTTCTGGAACCATTCCTCTACTTCCTTGGAGAGAGTTTCGGACTTACATATGTTACATCTACAACCGGGTCGGTTCTGATAGCAACAATTCCACTGTTTGCTGCCATAGGGGGATGGGTATTTTACCGTGAAAAGCTAAAGCTGATAAACTATCTTGGAATTATTATTTCGGTGACCGGGGTAATGATTTTTGTACTTAACCGGGACGGTACCATCTCTTTTGATCCCAGGGGACTTGCCCTCCTTTTTCTGGCGGTATTATCAGCTGTGGGTTATTCTCTTGTATTGAGAAGACTGACAGAAAATTACAATCCGGTTTTCATTGTAAACGTTCAGAATATAATCGGAGTTGTTTTTTTCCTCCCGTTATTCCTCATATTCGAGTTGAAACATATGACCGATTTAACAATAAATACAAGATCTCTAACCGCTATTATAGAGCTGGCTATATTTGCATCATGCGGAGCTTTTATTCTGTTCGGATTTGCTGTTAAGACGCTTGGCGTAACAAAAGCGAATGTTTTTACCAATTTAATACCAATTTTAACTGCCCTGTTTGCCTTTTTCATGATTGGGGAGATACTCTCTCTGCAAAAAGCTACCGGGATGATAATTGTGATAACAGGCCTATTCCTTTCACAGATTAACAGAAAACAAAAAAGGAAGAACGGAACTATTCCTGCAGAAAAAAATGCTTGAAGGGTCTCTCCTGCTTTTACGATCTATAATATTTAATTTATCTTAACGTTTTCAAAAAAGGGAATAAAAATTTTGTTGATGAATAAAGACAGACCGGTTTTTTTAGCATTACTTTTGGCTTTCAATATTTTTGTCAGTAGGGCACAAACCGGTGGTGATAATACATACGAATTTCTAAATCTGAGCAGCAGTGCCCTTATCACCTCTCTTGGTGGTATTAATGTCTCCCTGGAGGGTACCGACCCTGTACTATCGTTCTATAATCCGGCATTATTGAACACGGGAATGAATAATTCCCTGTCGCTGAATTATGTAAACTATTTTGCGGGCATTAACTACGGCAATGCCTCCTATGGTTTTGATCATGAGAAATATGGAATGTTCTCTGCAGGAATTACCTATTTAAATTATGGTAAATTCAATCTGGCAGATCCATCCGGAATAATTTCAGGCACATTTAGTGCTGCTGAATATGCACTCAGTATTATCTGGTCATATGAGATAGATTCACTATTCAGAATCGGTATTAATGTAAAGCCTGTAATTTCCCATCTCGAACGATACACTTCAATTGGGATGGCCTTTGACCTTGGAGGTTATTATAAAAGCAGGAATGGCTATTTCACGGCCGGCCTGGTAATAAGAAATACAGGATTTCAACTGACAAGTTATACCGGCAGCCGCGAAAACTTACCATTTGAAATTATTTCGGGTGTTTCATACAGGTTGGAACATGCCCCATTCAGGTTTTCTGCCACTATCAGACATATGGAGAAATATGACCTTATTTATCAATATACTGAAACAGATGAAACTGGTCCTGCCTTTTATGAAGGAGTTGGGGCTGTAACAGAAAATTTGATGAGGCATATGGTGTTTTCTACCGAATTTCTTCCATCCGAAAATTTTTACCTGTCGGCAGGCTTTAATTATCAACGCCGAAAAGAGATGATGCTTGATTACAGGGCATCCTCAGTAGGTTTCTCAATGGGTGCAGGCATAAAGCTCTCATCATTTGACCTTTCACTATCCCGTTCAAGATATCATCTTGCCGGCTCTGTAACCAATATCTCATTACTTCTCAAACCAACCGCGTTCAGGAGAAGGAACTAACAGGATTTTCTTAACTTTAAGCCATTATTCGGGGCTATGGAAAAAAAACTAATAATTGCTGTTGACGGATATTCATCGTGTGGCAAAAGCAGCTTTGCAAAGCTGATAGCCGAAGAATTAGACTATCTGTTTATCGACAGCGGAGCAATGTACAGGGCAGTTACCCTGTTTGCACTCAGAAACGGATTTATTGAGAATAACACCGTCAAAAGGGATGAGGTGGTGAAGTCCCTTTCATCAATTCAGATTAATTTCAAATTTAATCCCGACCAGCAGATATATGAGACATTCCTTAATAATGAAAATGTAGAAGAGGAGATACGCCAGTTTGAAGTGTCAGATTATGTTAGCCCTGTCAGCCAGATTAAAGAGGTACGTGAAAAGATGGTTGAACTTCAGAGAGAGATTGGTGTTTTTAAAGGAATTGTGATGGATGGCAGGGACATTGGCACTGTTGTTTTTCCGGATGCCGACATAAAAATATTTATGACCGCATCTCCGGAGATCAGAGCTAAGAGAAGATATGACGAACTGATAGCAAAAGGTATTGATGTTGATTATGAAAAAATTAACCTGAATATTTCTTCACGTGATAAAGCCGACTCCGAACGGGAGATCAGTCCACTTAAAAAAGCCGATGATGCAATTGTTCTCGATAATAGCAACATGACTATTCAGGAACAGATGATATGGTTCAGAAAGCTAATTGAAAAAATGGGTAATGAAAATTGAGATAGAGGATAGATCGGGCTTTTGCTTTGGAGTGGAAAATGCCATCACGATGGCTGAAGAATCATTGAAAACAGATGAAAAAATATATTGCCTTGGACATATTGTTCATAACGAGCTTGAAGTAAAAAGGTTGGAGTCACTTGGCTTACGTACAATTGATTATAATGAATTTGGCACTCTTAAAAATTGCAAAGTGCTGATCCGGGCTCATGGTGAGCCTCCTGAAACATACCATATTGCCAGAGAAAACAATATAGAAATAGTTGAGGCTACATGCCCTATAGTAAAAAGATTACAGCAAAGTGTAAAAAGCGAATCAGATAAAGCTGTTGCAAATAATTCTCAGTTGGTCTTATATGGAAAAGAGGGCCATGCTGAGATAAGAGGGCTATTAGGGCAGGTTAATAATAATGCTATCCTGGTAAATAATCACCAGGATATTGCAAAGATCGATTTCAACAGAGCTGTCACAATTTTTTCACAAACTACCCGTAGCCGGAAAAATTATAATGAGATTATATCAATCATCAGGGAAAGATTCACCATGAACGGACACGATCCCGATAAAATGGTTAAAGTATATAACTCTATCTGCAGTCAGGTAGCAAACAGAGAACCCCAATTGGTAAAATTTGCAAATAAGCATGATGCGATAATTTTTGTAAGTGGAAAGGAGAGTTCTAACGGCAGAATGCTCTTCAATGTTTGCAAATCGATAAATGATTCATCATTTTTCATCTCAGATATTTCTGAGATCGACCCTGCCTGCCTGAAAGGAAAAGAATCTATCGGGATCTGCGGTGCAACTTCAACACCCAAATGGCTGATTTCTGACATTTACAGTAAGCTAAGTGAAATGATATCTTAAATAAAACGATAGTCTGTTGTAACTTAATAATATTACTTTTGTGATCTTAATAATAAAAATTTAAAATGAGTAAAATAAAAAAAATAGGAGTTCTTACCTCAGGAGGAGATGCTCCGGGAATGAATGCCGCCATCAGGGCTGTTACACGCACTGCAATTTATTATAATCTTGAGGTTATTGGAATAAGAGAAGGATACAGAGGGATGATAGAAAGACTGTTTCTGCCGCTTTGGACCCATGATGTAAGTGATATTATACAGAGAGGCGGGACAATCCTGAAAACTGCCAGATGTAAAGAGTTCAGAACAGAGGAAGGCCGGAAAACTGCATATGAAAATCTTAAAGAGATTGGCATCGATGGAGTCGTTGTGATCGGTGGTGACGGATCTTTTACCGGGGCCAGAATATTTAACGAGGATTATGATATACCATTCGTAGGAATTCCTGGTACAATTGATAATGATATATACGGAACAGATTATACCATAGGATACGATACTGCACTGAATACTGTTGTTGAAGCTGTTGATAAGATACGTGACACTGCCAGTGCCCATACAAGAATGTTCTTTGTTGAGGTAATGGGAGCAGAAGCAGGCTTTATAGCCCTGCGGAGCGGCGTGGCTACTGGTGCGGAGGGGATTATTATCCCCGAAATTAAGAATGAAGAAGAAAAACTGAATCAGTTATTGGCCAGCGGGAGACGTCAGAAAGCCTCCAATATAGTTATTGTTGCCGAGGGAGATGAGCACGGAGGAGCTTATGCCCTTGCTGAAAAATATAAAGATCATTTCCCGGATTATGATATCAGGATAACTGTTCTTGGTCACCTTCAACGTGGCGGTTCTCCATCAGCTTATGACAGAGTTACAGCAAGCAAACTGGGTTATGCAGCTGTTGAAGCCCTGCTTGATGATCAGAAGAGTGTGATGGTCGGAATTCAGAATGATAATGTAGTACTTGTTCCATTCAGAAAAGCAGTAAAACTGCATAAGGATGTTAACAGGGATCTTCTGGAGATTTCCGAGATTCTATCAAGTTAATTACACTGGGAGGTATACTCTGATAGCTTTTTCAAGTTCATCTTTAAGAATAGGCTTTTTGAGATAGTCATCACATCCGGCCTCCAATGCCCGCTCCCTGTCACCAGAAAGGGCTAATGCGGTAAGGGCAATTACCGGAAGGTTACTATTCAGAAGTTTAATATGCCTGGTAGTTTCATAACCATCTATTCCCGGCAATCGTATATCCATCAATACCAGGCTGATATCAGAAGTTTTCTCAACCACCTGCAGAGCATGCTCTCCATTTTGGGCATGCACCACCTTGTAACCCATCTTCTGTATTACATGCTCAACAAACATAAAGTTATAAACCTCATCTTCAACAACAAGTATAGTTCCTTTATCGGTTATATCCTTACGGCGATTGCCGGGTTTCTTTACAATCTTGTCTCCTGCTTTTTTAAAAGGAATAGTAAAATAGAATTTACTTCCTTTGTCTGGTTCTGATTTCAACCATATCGACCCACCCATCTTTTTTATATATGCTTCACATATAGAGAGCCCAAGCCCGGTGCCTCCCTGAAAACGAGTCATGCTGTCATCGGCCTGGCGAAACCGTTCAAATATTTTCTTATGCAGATCCTCCGGAATACCAGTTCCTGTATCACAAACACAAAATTGAATAAACCCATCTGTTTTTTTGCATAATATCTGAATTTCCCCTTTGGATGTGAATTTAACTGCATTAGAGATAAGATTTGAAAGTATCTGACGTAATTTTGTTTCGTCAACAATTATCCATCTCTCCATATCTGATAAATTCAGATTACCGCTAATGACAATATCCTTCTTTTTCAACAGGGATTGATAGTGTGCCAGCAGATCATCAAACAATTGCTTCAGATCAACAGGCCCTTCGTGAATAGTAACCTGTCCGGCTTCAATTTTTGATATATCAACAACATCATTTATAATATTCAGCAACTGTGTAGAGCTTTTTCTAATAAACGACATGTATTCAGTTCTCTGCTCTTCAGTAATTCCGGGATTGTCGAGCAACTCGAGAAACCCGACAATTCCATTCATTGGTGTACGTATCTCATGGGACATATTGGCAAGAAAGGCCGTTTTGAGTTTATCACTCTCTTCAGCCTTTTTAATTGCAACCTTTAACTGGTCTTCAATACGAATGCGATAGTCGATATCTGTATGAATCCCTACCATTCTTACCGGTTTACCATTATCCCACTCCCATACTTTCCCTGCGGTAAGAATCCATTTCCATGAATTATCAATTGTTTTCATCCTGACCTCTAACCGGTAATAATCAGTTTCACCCCGGACATGTTTTTCAAGCTCCTTCTCAACTCTTACAAGATCTTCAGGATGCACAAAATCAGCAAAGGTCTTAAACCCGAATTCATCGTATAACTTCCCGAACTGAGACCTGGTAAATCCAAGCATATCAAAACAGTTATCATTAAGGATCCATTCATCCGTACTCATATTCCAGTCCCATAAGCCACTGCCTGTCCCATTTACTGCTGCATCAAGACTGAGTATCTTATTATGCAACTCCTTCTCAAGAAGTGTAACCTGCGTGATATCCTTAATAATAATGAAAAGGGATTCCTGTTCGTTCCATTCTCCCGGACTTACAGATATTTCTGACGTGATGGCACGACCGCTACATGCAATCAGGGGCAACCCCCTGACTACCTTCCCTTTTCTTCTTGCTTCACTAATTAGTTCATCAATTTCATTTTTCAGTCCGGTATTAAAAAGAGAGTAGAAATGTTTGCCCATAAACTCTTCATTGCTAAAGCCCAGCAAACTGGTTCCTGCCTCATTTATCTCGATAATCTTTCCTTCCTGATCTACAACCATAAGAATATGGTCTATCGAGTTGAAGAAGGTAACAAGATTACCAAGTCTCTGGTCGTGATTCCTATTACCGGATTTTTTCCCCACTGAAATAAAGTTTCCTTAAACGGCAAATAACCTGACATAAATCATTCTAACAAGATCAAATATAGTAATTTTATATTATGATTGAACAACTGTGACAATCGCAGTGGCACAATCGGATTAACTTAAAACATTGATGAGCAGAATAAAGATCATAGGACCAGGCTATCCCTTCAGGGGAGGATTGGCAGCTTTTAATGAACGAATGGCTTTGGAGTTTATTAAAGCAGGTCATAGTGTTGAAATTGAAACTTTCACCCTCCAGTATCCTGCATTTTTTTTCCCGGGCAAGACTCAATATTCCGACAGCGACAAACCTGTAAACCTGGAGATAAGAAGAAGTGTAAACTCAATTTCACCACTTAACTGGTTAAGGGTAGGAAACAGGATACGTAAAGAGAAACCGGATCTTGTAATATTCAGATACTGGCTCCCATTTATGGCTCCATGTTTTGGAACTATTGCAAGAAGGATAAAAAAAGATACCGGTATAAAAGTACTGGCTCTGGCAGATAATATTATTCCGCATGAAAAAAGAGTAGGAGATAAAATATTAACAAAATATTTTATTAAGCCAATTGATGGGTTTATAATAATGTCGGAATCTGTCAATACAGAACTTGACCGGTTCGATTCCGGTAAACAGAGGATATACACTCCTCATCCCGTTTTTGATAATTTTGGAAAACCGGTTGAAAAAAGAAATGCCGTTAAAAATCTAAAGCTTGATCCCGGTTACCGGTATCTTCTTTTTTTCGGGCTGATCAGGGACTACAAGGGGCTCGATCTTCTTATTGAGGCTTTCAGGGATAAACGGCTTCATAATTTAAAGATTAAGGTTTTGGTAGCGGGTGAATTTTATACCGATAGTAAAAAATATTATGATATGATAAGCTCCCTGGGCCTGGATGATTTTTTTATTATTCACCCGGAATTTGTTCCTGATAAGGATGTGTCAAACTGGTTTTGTGCAGCTGATATTATTGTCCAACCCTACAAATCAGCCACACAGAGTGGAGTAACACAGATTGGATACCATTTTAATAAGCCCATGCTTGTTACAGATGTAGGTGGTCTTTCGGAGATCATACCACATGGAAAAGGAGGCTATGTTGTAACACCTGAGCCTGAAGCAATTGCAGAATCAATTTTCGATTTTTACAATCAAAACAGAGAGGACAGATTCGCTGAAGATATAAAGGAGGAGAAGGCACGTTTCAGCTGGGACATATTTGTTAAAAATGTTTTATCACTCTCTGACCGGATATAACAGGGAGCGATAAGCAGGGTATCAGGCTATTTTAACAGCCCTGTCTCTTCAATCCTGCTGTACACCAGAGCAGGGGAAAGATCCTTCAGACATTTATACTGCATATCTTTTCTTTTACATTTTCCCTTACCATAAACTGTACATGGTCTGCATTTGAGCTCCTCAAACGGGATACCGATAATAAGATGTTTCTGACTGCCAACAGGAGTAAAGCCGATAGCAGGGTGAGTACCTCCCCAGATAGAAACCGTTTTAATGCCGGCAAGGGCAGCAAGATGCATATTTGATGAATCCATGCTGATCATAACATCCATAAGTGATAAAATTGCCAATTCCTGACGCAGATCAAATCCCCCGGCTAATATTGTAATATTGTCCGACATAGTAGCAATCTTCTCCAGCCGGGATAGCTCGTCACCTCCTCCAAAAAGAAAAAAGCGGACAGAGAAGTCCCTGTTAAAAAGCCTTATTAATTCAGAAATATATTCAACAGGCCACGATTTGGTCCGGTGCTTTGTAAATGGAGCAATGGCGATTTTCAATTCACCTGAATTCCCGGTAATCCCTGCTAGAAATTGCCCGGCATCCCGGTTCTCTTTACCGGTTAAGATAAATGCAGGTATTGAGATATCACCTGTTTTAACTCCGGCCCTTTCAAAGGCCTTCTTATATCGTTCGGTAGTATGAGGTAGATTACCAATGGTTTTTCTTCTGACAAATTTTCTTTTAACAGCCCTGCCCTTTTTTATCCTGGATATTTTCACCCCTGACAGCCTGAACAGGAAAGACAATAATCTGGAGCGTATTACATCATGCAGATCTACTACACCTGAGACATTATAGGCAATATTGATTTCCCTGAATAGTTTTATCATCCCGCAAATCCCCTTATGTCGCCCCCCTGTTTCAACCCTTATTATTTCAAGTCCGGGTATATTATCAAAAAAGGGCACAAAAGCCGGCCTGGTAACAATAGCTATTCTTCTCTCCTTCGCAGCTTCAATTATCACCGGAAGAGACAAGGCAACATCCCCCATCGCAGAAAGTCTGATTACTAAAAGTATTGGTTCAGGCATTATCCCCTATTTATAATCTTCGTATGATTTCTCCTCTATCAGATCTGAGCCCGTCGACAGATTAATCTCTCTCTTGAGCTCCGACCGCTCATCATTAATAAGGTAAACAGCCCGGGCAGTCTGTATAAACTCTTCGCCAAAATCCCTGTTCTTTTCCAACTCTCTTATCTTATCTTCAATATCCCACAACTTTACATTTACATCATAGAGTTTTTTGTAGAGTATATTATCATGTGATATTATTTTATGAATACAGCCGTTAAGCTCTCTGAATTCCCTTTCGAGGTTAACCAGTTTCTTTTTATCCTTTATCCTGCTAAGTTTAATCTCGATAATTGTAAGCTTATCAACTATCTCTCCGTTCGAAACCTCAATTTTCATATATCCTGACTTTTATTAATAACGATCAACAAATTTAATACTATTTTTTTCTTCATATCAAAGGGGATCAATATCAGCATAGATTCTGACTGATGAGTTTCCGGGATCTCGTTTTGTCTTTTCCATAGCCCATAAAATAATCTCCTTGGCCTTCACAAGTGACTTTCGGGGTTCAATCTTTATTAAAATGGTCATAAGGTACAGCGACTGTACTCTTGCTACAAGCGGATATTCAGGGCCAAGAATCCTGGAGCCAAATGAATCTCTTAGCAGGCCTGCAAGTTTCATAGATGAACGTTTTACAGTATCCATCTCCTTATGTTTAATATAAATTTTTATCAGACGGGTATATGGTGGGTAATTAAACTCCTTTCTTTCATTAATCTGCTGGTGAAACATCGCATCATAATCGTGGTTAATTGCCTGTTGCATTACAGAGTGGTATTGATCAGAGGTTTGAATTATCACTTTCCCCCTTTTCCTCCTTCTGCCAGCCCTGCCACTAACCTGCTCAATCAACTGGAAACATTTTTCATGTGACCTGAAGTCAGGAAACAGGAGCATATTATCAACATTCAGTATCCCTACTACAGTCAGCCCCTCAAAGTCAAGTCCCTTGGAGACCATTTGTGTGCCAATGAGAATATCTGTTTTACCCTTTTCGAGATCAGATATTATTTTATCTACTGACCCCTTTTTCCTTGTACTGTCGAGATCCATCCTTGCAACCTTTGCTTCAGGAAAGAGCATTTGTATCTCATCTTCGATTTTTTCTGTTCCAAAACCTCTCATTTCCAGGTCTGTAGAATTGCATGAATCACAAGTTTTGGGAACAGCCTGAACCGCACCGCAATAGTGGCACCGGAGTTTATTGAGTCCCTTATGATAGGTCATATTAACCGCGCACTGTCTGCAAACCGGGGTCCAGCCACACTCCTTGCATTGTATTACGGGTGCATATCCACGCCTGTTCCTAAACAGCACTATCTGGCTCCCTCCTGCTATGGCCTCCTCAATGGCATTAATAAGAACCGGCGTGAAATGAGATATCATTATCTTTCTTCTATGGGCATCCCTTGTATCAGCAATAACCATCTCAGGCATATTCACTTTCCCGTACCTCTCTGTTATCTCAACAAGTCCGTATTTTCCATTACGGGCATTAAACATCGTTTCAACAGAGGGGGTAGCCGAACCAAGAAGTACTTTAGCACCATGCTTACGGGCCAGGATCATAGCTGTATCCCTGGCGTTATAACGGGGAGCAGGATCCTGTTGTTTATATGAATTATCATGTTCCTCATCGACTATTATGAGACCAAGATTACTGAAAGGGAGAAAGAGAGAAGACCTTACTCCAAGAATAACACTAAACCTGTGATCTTTCATATCCCCCGAGATCCGTCTCCATACCTCTACCCTCTCATTATCATTGAACCTGGAATGATAAATCCCTACTTCATTCCCAAAATGATTTTTAAGCCTGTTTATTATTTGTGTTGTAAGCGCTATTTCCGGCAGCATGTATAGGACCTGTTTCGACTTCTTTAATTGCTCCTCAATAAGGTGGATATAGATCTCCGTTTTGCCACTTGATGTTACACCTTTAAGTAAAACAACTTCTTTATCAGTATAAAACTTATCAATCTCATCCTTAGCTTTAATCTGGGTTGAAGTAAGAGGATTCACAGGTGAACATATTTTACCTGTTTGCTCAAATCTAAGAGCCTCAATTACAGATTTCTGAAATATCCCCTTCTCAATCAAAGTATTCAGGACAACTCCTGAAACATTTGCTTTTTTTATCAGTTCGCTTTTTCTTACTTTTTGAGGAAACTTCACATCTCCGTAACCGGTCAGATCAAGAAATGCAGTCAATAACCTTGTACGGGCAGGGCTCCTTGCCATTGAATCGAGAACCTTATTAAGCCTTGCCTCATCATACCTCTCTGCAAGAGAAATTATAATCTCCTCCTTTGGTCTGTAACCGGTCAGGGAACCTGCTATGTCCTCATCCTTCAGCCCGGCCTTTAACCCGGAAGGGAGGGCCGCATCCATCACCTCACCTATAGTACACATATAATAGTTACTAATCCATCTCCAAAGATCAAGTTGCTTTAATGAGATAGCGGGGACAAACTGTGGCATCCTGCTTACGCTCTTAACACCCTTATAATCTGGTTTATCGTGATGCAGTCTTTCAACCACACCTATATATTCTCTTTTTATACCAAATTGCACATACACCCTGCTTCCGACCTTAATTAAATTTTTTAGCCGTTCATCTACCTGATAAGTATAGCTGGTTTTTAAAGCTACCGGAATAATAATATCTGCAAATAGAAAATCGGACATCAGGAGAATAAATATCTAATCATAAAAATAGTTATTTCTAAGATAAAAAATAAGAAAATATGAACCGAGCATGACAAAATTTTATCTATTTTGACACACAGTGGCATGATTAAATTTTGTTATGTGAGCTGCATCTGACCATTAAAAAATAAATTATAAACAGATGAAATGTAAAGTCTGCGGGTCAAACTTCCGGCAGACAGAAATGAGGCAGGTTAATTATCGTTCAGAAAGCCGGAGACGACTGAGTAGAGTTGATCCTGCCTGATAGGTTTAATAAGGCATGCATCACATCCTGCCTCTATAATAAGGTCTTTTTCCTCTTCAAAAATAAATGCAGTCTGAGCGACTATCGGTATATCCGATCGTATTTCCCTGATCTCCCGTGTTGCTTCAAGTCCGTTCATCTCATGCATCTGCATATCCAGAAGTATCAGATCAATATCGTCACACTCCCTGACAATATTGAGTGTCTCTTCACCGGAGCGGGCCTCCACTACATCCACACCTGTATCAGAAAGAATCCGGTTGAGATATCTAAGAATATCAGCATTATCATCTGCAACAAGAATTTTTTTCCCAGTCCAGTCGATAGTCCCCGGGACTTCACTTTTACTATTTTCCGGAACATCATCAACCCCTATATCAACAGGTCTGTAAGGGATAGTAAAAAAGAACTCTGAGCCTGATCCTTTCTCAGATTCAACCCAAAGATATCCATCCATCTGTTCGATTACATGCTTCGTTAATGTAAGACCTACCCCCAGACCTTCAAATGGACGATGATGACCGTCAACTTCCTGACGGAATTGTTCAAAGATAGATTTAAGGTTCTCCTTACTAATACCAATACCGGTATCTTTTACAGAGAACATAAGTGACGTACCTGCCAGAGCTGAGGATACTTCAATAGTACCTCCCCTTGTAAATTTTACAGCATTATCCAGGAGATGCCTGAAAACTCTCTTAAGCCAAACCTCATCAGCATAAATAATATCCTTGCCATCCTGCAGCCCTTTTGACATTGAAAACTTAATCTCCTTGCCACTCCTGGATATCAGGTTATGAGTATAATCTTCAGCAAAATCCATTAATGGATTTATTCTTACAGGATCATAATGAATCTCTATCTCTGAGTTTTCGAGTCTCGACAAGTCTATTATATCACCTATAATCTGGAGAAGTCGCTCGGTATTTTGATTCAGATAACCAATATATTCGTTACGTGTTTCCTCATCCGTGCCCGGATCATTAAGAAGATTGGCAAATCCGACAATGCTGTTAAGGGGAGTTCTGATCTCATGACTTATATTTGCAAGGAAAGTAGATTTAAGCCTGTTGCTCTCTTCAGCCTTATCTCTGGCAATAACCAATTCGTTCTGAACATCTTTAAGGGAAGTTATGTCTCTCGAGATAATCAGTATGCCTAGTGGTTGTCCCTTTTCATCTTTTATCAAAACTGATTTTGAGGATAGTACTCTATAGTTTCCGTTCTTTTGTTTTATTCTTAATTCATCCTCAAATACTCCATTTTTCTCAATCTCTTCTGATCTTCTTCTGAAATACTCTGTATCATCAGGATGAATCAGGAGCTTGTTTATATCTTCAGTATCGATTGACTCATATTCTTCTTTTTCTAATCCTATAAGATTATAGAAAGCAGTATTGGCATACTGCAAAGACCAGTCAATATCGTAATAAGCAATACCATCCTCAGCCGATGAGAGCATTATCCCATATAACATCTCTGAACTAACCAGCTCTTTTGCAAGAGCATCTCTCTGATTTTCAAGCACACTGTTAAGATCCTCCAGCCTGGTGTTTGCATCTTCAATCTCACTGTTTTTTTGTACCAGCTTCTTATTAAGAGACCTGTTTTTAACAATAAAAACAACCGCGAGAGTGATTAACAAAGCTGAGAACCCGATAATAGTTAAGATAAGATTTGCTATCTGGGGAGGCAATGAATTTATGCCTGAAAACAGACCTGACGAAGTAAAAACACTCAGGATTTCATGACTTACCTCAAATATTACAGAAGTATAAATGCCACTGAAAATCAGGAACATTACAGGTTTAATTAAAATATTAATAATTATCATTTTCCCCGGACAAACTTATCAGACACTTGAATAAATACTAACACCGTAAAGTGTAAATCAAAACAGATATTACTATTAACTATCTACAGGAATCTACCTGTATTGATTATATTGCAAAAACTAATTCTCATTAACGCTACAAATGTATGAATTATATTAAATCCTATATAACTTAATCAGTTAATAATTGTTAATCAATATAGTAAAAATAAAAAAAGGTTCAGCCATTCTATTACAGGTCTGAGCCTCCAGGGTGTTATTAATAAAAAATCTAAATAAGAAAATTCTGAGTACATTTGCATTGGGTCATTCCGGTCTCATTGCAGTTACCATTTTTACCGTCAAATTTTAAAGAAGCAAGATATGCAAGTTGATATAAAGGTTGATTCAGAAATTGGAAAACTAAACGGAGTAATTATTCATACCCCTGGACCTGAGGTTGAAAATATGACACCTAAAAATGCAGAAAGAGCTTTATACAGCGATATTCTTAACCTTTCGGTCGCACAGGAAGAGTTCTGTCAGCTTAGTGGTGTATTGAAAGTTTTAACTTCTACCTATGAAATAAAGGATTTACTGACTGAAACTCTGAAGAACAGTGAAGCGAAGCTTAATCTGCTGAAAGATGTCTGCAAATCTGATGAACCTATGTTATCAAAATTATACGCACTCCCGCCGGCAAAGCTTACTCAACAATTAATAGAGGGTGTTGAAAATGAAAGAGGCAACCTCACCAGGTATCTGAACAAGGAAAAATATGACCTGAAACCATTGCATAACTTCTTCTTTACCAGGGATTCAGCTACAGCTGTTAATAGCAGGATACTGATCAGTAATATGGCCAGCAAAGTACGGCAAAGAGAGGCCCTGATAATGCAAAATATATTCAGGTACCATCCGGCTTTTAGTGCCGGGATAATTGACAGCCATATTGATAATAATAGCTGTATCAGCTGCTCTATAGAAGGAGGTGATGTTCTTGTTGCAAGGCATGATATCCTGATAATAGGTAATGGATGCCGGACTACAACCCAGGGCATTGATATGATAATTGAGATGGCAAAAAAATATTCAGAGAACAAATTTCATATCATAGTACAGGAGTTGCCTGCAACACCAGAATCATTTATTCATCTTGATATGGTGTTTACACTTCTTGACAGGGATAAATTTATGGCATTCGAGCCGCTTATTCTTCGCCTGAACAAATACCAGACCGTTCACATAGAAATTGATAACCACAAAGTTACATCAATCAGGGATGAACAAAATATTCCGTCAGCACTTAAAAACCTTGGCATGGATATGGATGCCATAATATGTGGAGGCAGTAAAGATCCCTGGGTGCAGGAGAGGGAGCAATGGCATAGTGGTGCAAACTTTTTTGCTATTGCACCTGGTAAACTGTTAGGTTATTCCAGGAATATACACACTCTTGAGGAGATGTCGAAACATGGTTTCGAGATAATAAAGGCAAATGACGTTATTAACGGACTTAAACATCCCGATAACTACAAGCGTTGTGTAATCGCTATTGAAGGATCGGAGTTATCAAGAGGGGGTGGCGGAGCCCGTTGTATGACAATGCCACTTAGCAGGCAGCCTGTCTGATCAGTTTAGTACCTCCTTCACTCTGTTGGCTGCATCTTCAAATGAGATAGCCGAGAATACTTCCAGCCCTGAATTATCAATTATCACTTTGGCCTCTTCAGCGTTCGTCCCCTGCAATCTTACTATGACCGGAACAGACAGATCTCCAATTGATTTGCAAGCTTCAACAACACCGTTTGCAACCCTGTCGCATCTGACGATTCCTCCAAATATATTTATCAGTATTGCTTTTACAGATGGATCTCTCATGATAATCCGGAATCCGGCTTCTACAGTCTCGGCATTGGCTGCCCCTCCCACATCAAGGAAGTTGGCAGGGTCTCCTCCTGACAGTTTTATTAAATCCATAGTCGCCATTGCCAGTCCGGCTCCATTCACCATACAACCTACATTACCATCAAGTTTAATAAAGTTAAGGTTAAATTTACCGGCCTCTATTTCCGTAGAATCTTCTTCAAATATATCTCTCATTGATGCGATATCAGGTTGCCTGAAAAGAGCGCTGTCGTCTATACTAAACTTACAGTCAACCGCCAATATTTTATTGTCACTGGTTTTCAACACGGGATTAATCTCAATTAACTGTGCATCGGTTCCGAGAAAAGCTTTATACAGACCCGGCATAAATTTCTGCATATCCTTAAACGCAGCTCCTGACAGACCAAGATTAAATGCAATTTGTCTTGATTGAAACGGCAAAAGTCCTACAGCCGGATCAATGAACTCCTTAAAGATCAGATGAGGTGTTTTTTCTGCAACTGCTTCTATATCCATTCCGCCCTCCGGAGAGTACATTACAACATAACGTCCACTATTTCTATCGAGCAGGATGCTTATATAAAATTCACGGGTTTCTGACTCACCGGGGTAATATACATCCTGTGTTACCAATACTTTTCTCACACGCTTCCCTTCAGATCCGGTTTGAGGTGTAACAAGCTGCATACCAAGAATCTTATCCGCAATTTCACCAACCTCTTTAACAGAACGTGCCAGTTTAACACCACCACCTTTACCTCTGCCACCTGCATGTATCTGGGCTTTAATTACAAAAAAATCAGAGCCATATTTCTCCTTCAACTGTTCGGCTGCTAAAATTGCCTGGTCGGGCGTTTCGGCAAGAATTCCTTCCTGAATATGAACATTATAACTCTTTAATATTGATTTCCCCTGATATTCGTGTAAGTTCATGATTACAATTATCAATTAATGGAAGTAGTGGTATAGTCATTTTTTGAGAAGGCCAAATTACGTTTTTTTTCTCTATTTTAGCAATCAAATATAGTGTTATGCGGAAGTTAAAAAACTCAGAGCTTAACAGAAAAACAGTAAGAGAGTACAAAGAGGCAAAAAAGAGCCCGATCGTAATAGTACTCGATAATGTCAGAAGTCTGAACAACATCGGATCGGTGTTCCGGACAGGTGATTGTCTGCTTGCAGAAAAGGTGGTTTTGTGTGGTATTTCAGCCACTCCTCCTCACAGGGATATTCATAAAACTGCCCTGGGAGCAACAGAATCTGTAGACTGGGTTTACTACGACGAATGCGTAGATGCTATTGACGATCTGAAAAAGGAGGGTTATATTATAATAGGAATTGAACAGGTTGAGGGTGCAATTCAGCTGCAGGATTTTGATCCCGGCATTGAAAAAAAGTATGCGATCATATTCGGACATGAAGTAAAGGGAGTCAGTCAGGAGGCTATAGACAGGTGTGATATTTGTCTTGAGATTCCACAATTCGGAACCAAACATTCATTCAATATCTCAGTAAGTGCAGGTATTGTTCTTTGGGAACTGTTTAGAAAGATGAGTGATGAGTTCAGCGAGAAACTTTCTGGAAATGCATGCTAAACACCGTCTCTCCTTCAGGTGTTGTTTTTACTTTCAGGCTGCCTCCATGTAGTTGCATAATTTGCCTCGAGAGGCTTAAGCCTATCCCCGAACCTGATTCCTTTGTTGTAAAAAACGGGATGAATATTTTATTTGCAATTTCCGGGGAGATTCCAGGGCCATTGTCAATTACTTCAATTCGCGGACTGCCGTAGTCGTCTATTCGCCCAACAATTATTACTTTCCCATTTTTTTCCCCAGCTAAAGCTTCCCGTGAATTTTTGATAAGATTAATTAATACCTGGGATATTTGTTCTTCATCAGCAAAAACCTCCATGTTCTCAGGGTGAATAATAATATCAAAATCGACATTCCCTTCAACGGGTTCAATGCTAATGAGGGTAATAATTTTTTTGCAGAACTTTTGAACCTGAATTGGTTTTTTTATTGGCTGGGGCAATCGGGTAAGCTTTCTGTACGAATCAACAAAACTTATAAGCCCCTTCCCCCTTTCGTTAATAACTTCAAGTCCCCTTATGGTATTGTCAATTATTTTTTGGCTGGGATTATCTTCTTTCAGGTTTACATAATACCCCAGTAGCATTTCCGAAACCGAAGTGATAGGGGCAATTGTATTCATAATTTCGTGGGTGAGCACCCTGATCAGTTTAATCCATGAGTCCAGTTCTTTTTCTTCCAACTCTGTTTTAATGTCCTGAATAGCAACAAGCATCAGGTTTTCATGCGTGGTTTTGAAAAGGCTGGTTTTTAGCGATAACTGAACCTGACCTAAACCCGGATTAAAACTTACAACTTTTCGCTCGCCAGGGGATATCTCTTTCAAGGCAACATAAAAATTTTTGTCAACTCTTCGTAGTTGCTCAATATGGGTTAGTTGCTCATAGCAAAGTAACTTCTTTGCAGCAGTATTGGCCAGAGAAATATATCCTTTCTCATTGTAACTAATAATTCCAATTGATATATGTTCAAGAATAGTCTGGAAATATTGTTCTTGTTCGCGCTGCTCAATTTTAATGCTTTTTATAAGCTCATTTACTTTGTTTAGGCTTATATTTAGTTCTTTAAGCGATTTATTACGGGTGTATACGGGAAAATGCAAGGTTGAATCTTCATTTCTGATAGCATCGAAAAAGTAAGCTATTTTTCTGTTGGTTTTATTTAAAAAGTGAACCAGTTCCATGATAACTCCTATAAAAACAGAAATCACAATTACGATTAGGAGTTTTGAAATTCCCTGAAATATCATCCATCCGAAAAGAAGAGCAATGGCGGCTAAAGCACTAACCCTGAAAATGATATTTAGATATAAATTCTTGCTGACCATTTTGTTATTCCTGCATTTCTTAAAGTTAAGATAATAATTCTGTGTTATTTAAAGGCTTAAGCCAATTAGAAACTGCAATTTGTTGTCACGTGCTGAAGTCACGGTCATGAAAACTCATTTATAATTTATACCTTTTCATTTTATTGTACAAGGTTTGCCTGGTTATGCCCAGCTCTTCCGCAGACGCCGACAGATTATCCCTGTTTTTCCGTATTGATCTTAAAATCATTTTTTGTTCCATATCCTGTAAAGTTCCGGTTGACGAATCAGATAACCCTGGCATCAGGGGACGGAAGAAGAAATCATCAGGTCTCAGAACTTTTTTGTCTGAAAGTATTACTGCCTTCTCAATTGCATGTTGCAGTTCACGGACATTACCCGGCCATTGGTAGTTTTGTAGTTTATTAAGAGCTTGTTCGCTAATTGACATGCATTGTTTCCGATATTTAGAACAATATAATTTAAGGAAATAATCGGTAATTGCGACAATATCTTCTTTCCTTTCTCTAAGTGGGGGAATTTCAATATGTATCGTATTAATCCTGTATAGCAAATCTTCGCGAAATAATCCTTCAGTCACTAATAAATTAAGGTCGCGATTAGTGGCACAAATCAACCGGATATCGACAGGAATAGGTCTGTTCGAGCCAATTCTTGTTATAATACGATTTTGTAGTGTCGATAATAATTTTGGCTGCAAACGTATTGGCAGATTTCCAATTTCGTCCAGAAAAAGGGTACCGTTATTGGCAGTTTGAATTTTGCCGACATGGTCTTCATGTGCATCGGTAAACGAACCTTTTTTGTGACCAAAAAGTTCACTCTCGAATAAAGTCTCACTAATAGCACCAATATCAACATCAACAATTATTTCGCCTGAACGATTTGACGAGCGATGCAATTCACGGGCAATTAAATCTTTACCTGTTCCATTCTCACCGGTAATTAAAATGTTGGCATCGGTTTGAGCCACTTTCCTGACAAGGTTCATTATTTGCAACATTTGCGGCGACTGTACTATAAGAAATTTCTGATCTCTGTTCAGTTCCTGTTTCAGAAAATTCTCTTTCTTTTTTAACTGAATGATCTCTTTTTTTGATTGCTGAAGTTTAAAAACATTGCGGAGGGTTGCT
>JAUVKT010000067.1 GCA_030596125.1 Bacteroidales bacterium
TACCAGCCTCGAACCAATGACCACCTGTTCGGTAGAAGCTCCCGGAAGTGCTGCATGTCCTCCGGTCCCCTCTATATCAATATATATCTCGTCACTCGATGCCATGTACTTACCCGCTCTGAATCCAAGTTGTCCTGTTCTGAGTTCAGGCAGCACATGCTGCGCAATGATTGCCTCAGGTCTCAACTTTCTTAGCGTTCCGTCATTAAGTATCAGGGTTGCACCTCCGGGTGCAACCTCTTCTCCCGGTTGAAAAATGAACACCAGTTCTCCTTTGAAATATTCTCTTAACCGGTTCAATATTTTAGCAACGGAGAGCAACATGGCTATATGTACATCATGCCCGCAAGCATGCATAACCCCCTTGTTAATACTACTGTATTCAACACCTGTTTTCTCTTCTATGGGCAGGGCATCAAGTTCTGCCCTCAGAGCTATGACTTTCCCTTTTCCCATTTTGCCTTTGATACTTGCTATTATTCCGGTTCCGCCAATATTGGTGTAATGTTCAATATCCAGTTTATGCAGATAGTTGCTGATATACTCAGATGTATTATACTCCTTATATGATAGCTCCGGATTCTTATGCAGGTGGCGTCTGATTTTTATTGTCTCACCAATTATCCGGTTGGTCTCCTTGAGCAGTATTGATTTAATATCAGGCATATTATAAATTTCGAAAAATTAAAAATCGAGGCTGAAGGAGAGATAAAATACTCTCGGAAGAACTATTGAATTTTCAACTCCCCAGGCCCAGTCAGCCCTGATAAAGTACCCCAATAACATAGTTCTTAGCCCGAAGCCAAAACCACCAACAACAGGATCTCTGTGAGTATCGAGGGTTACCACAACAGGACCATTTTTAATTACCTTGTTATCCCAGGCATTTTCACTGTTCCATGGTGTAATACCTGCCCAGGCAGTACCGATATCTCCGAAAAGAACTATCTGGAAGTTATCAAGCATCTTCGATTTGAGTGGATGCCCGGCAATGTATCTTAATGCCGGCCACCTTATCTCACTGTTAAATATAGCGAAATTATTCCCGTTTCTCACATTCTGGCTGAATCCTCTCATATTCGTAGCCATTGCCTGGAAACCGTAATTAGCAGTCCGGTCGACAGGTATTGACTGGTCAAATACGGGTATCGAATTAAACAGGAAGCTTAACCAGTTATCAACACCTCCGAGATAGTATAATAGTTTTGTGGGTCCGAACGAACCACTTGCTGCAAACCTGTTAGCCCATATCAGATCACGATGGATTTGTTGGTAATACCTGAAGTCACCACCAATAACGAACATATCAGATTTTTTTAATTGCACGTCGCGGTAATATTCACCAAAGATTTTAAATCTTGTTCCGAAGTAGATATTTGGTCCGCGTTTTCTTGTATTATCATATATAATCTCACTTTTTAATCCTGCCCAGTGGCGAATAGTAGTCTCTCCATGAAGGGTTCCAAGATCTGTCGACAACGGAACGTATTTATCGTTTCGATATTTAACCGTGCCTTTAACAGCAAGCACAGGGGTAATTGGTTTAGACAGTGTAAGGTAAACGTTATGACTTGTTATCTTAAAATAGGCTGTATCATTATAGCTGTTTATGGTTTGCCGGTGAAAGACCAACTGTTTATCAAAATTTCCCTTCAGGTTTTCGAGGCTTATCAGGTATTCGTTACTATCGAAATTGCCGGCAAACCTGAATCCTCCGGATATCTTATAATCTTCAAACAGATCCACAGTACCTATCTGTGTAAGCATATTTATTCCCGGATTGAAGTAAGGAGCTCCCCCGCTGTAGGTTTGGTAGGCATTATTAAGAAAACCGAAATCAATCTGGTTGGCAATGTAATTATTATAGAATGATGGTTCATAAATCCTGATGAGGGGGAATTCCATTTTATCGGTATCGAGATCAATATCCATATAATCTTTTCGCCAAAGATTTTCGTAATAATTAGCCTTCTCTTTTTCAAAAATATAGTGATTGAAGTTGATAGGTTCACCGGTTTCAAAATATTCATATACCGGTTTTGTAAGAGTATCTCTTCTTTTTCTGTCCTCTTCAATAAGCCATTGCCTTAATTGTTCTATACTGTCAGTCCGGTGCAGGTTTTTTTCCCTTTCAATACTGTATGGAGTGTTAATAATTGTACTTTCGGGTACCGGTTTCTGGTTTGCAAGGTTTCCGCTATATAGGTTATACCTGCCCTTATTAAAAATAACCTCCGCAATATTCCCTTCAGGTCCGGCGTCATGCTCCAGTATGTTTCTGTTATAATTTGTAACCGGTTGAGACTCGATAAAATAACGGTAGTGTGTGGTTGTGTCAATAAAACTGATAGTACTGTCAAAAGCAGCCCTGTATTTATTCAGGGTGCCGGTTGTATTACCGATATAGAGGAAATCACCTGTTCCCGAATCGATCGGACGGATATGATCTGTATACTCTCCTTCCGACAACCTTGTAAGTACTTTGTTATCACGGTTAAGGTCATAGGTAAACAGGTCGAACAATAAGGCGTTTTTACTGACAGGATCTAATGTTGATTTTAACGTATCGTTTGTTCTGTTTGAACTAAAGATAATTGAGTTTTGTTCAGTGTCGATATATTCGGGAAAGAGATCATCTGCTACATCCCTGGTTATCTGGACGTTTGTCCCTGACGCGATAGTATGAACATATATATCTGTCAGTCCGTCCTTTACGACAGATATTACCAGCCTGTTTCCAGATGGTGAATAATCGAATGATAGTACTTTGTCAAAATAGAGCAGGTTGCGACTTTCGGGCTTTTTTTCAGTCAATCTATGGAAATAGAGTTTTAATGCCCCTTTCTCTTCGTTAATAAATGTAAGTATATTGCCACCGGGATGCCATCCGATCACAGGGTAAGTATTGTCGGCCTTTTGTTCATATTTTGGTTCAGCCGAAAAGAGCTTTTTGGTTTTGCCGGTCTGATTATCGTATAACCAGATCTTTCTTTTACCATTTGTGAAAGTTACATATGCTATATATCGCTGATCCGGACTGATCTTCACATCCTGTATTACTGCTCTTTTTCGTGCACGGTATATCTGGTTTTCAGGTAACGGAGTTGCCAGGGGATTCTCAAGGGCTTCATAATATTCTGTATAATAATCGATCCACTCCTCCTGCAAGTCTTTTAGTTTCATCCCCAGAACATACATCAATCCGTCTTCGATATTCTTGTAGATTTTTGTCAGATATATTACGTTTGGTATTATCTGTTCACCATAAGTTTTGGCAATATACCTCCAGAATGACTGGCCCGCATAAATTGCATCTTCATATTCAAGGATCTGTAATTTTTTATATTTACCGGTCAGGATGCCGTCTCTGACCCTGTTCTCTGCATCTTCATCCCACTCAAATGCAATATAGTTTATCAGTCCTTTAATATACCAGTCGGGCAGCGTTATCTGTGATGAACCGGAAACCCTGTCACGTCTGTCAGCATCATAAAGCATCTCGTTGATCAACACCTCGGTTATTGAGGCTGATATCTGTCTATCGTAAGATCTGTGGTCGCCCTCATAATAGAGCATCACCTTATTCTTAATGATCGTGTTGAAACCTCCGATATTGTTATCTTCCTGACCTGTGACCAATCCGATATTGGTCTGTTTATGTTCGGCTTGCTTATTGTAAACAATGAAAATAAGCCTCTTTTCAAGGAAATAATCAAAATAATCTTCTATCTCAGCAATTCGTTCTTCGGCATATCCGGAAGTATATTGTGCTAACTCTTTTCCGTATTCATTGAAGTAGCAATCGAAATTATCGAACCTGTAGAACGACCAGTAGAAATCGTAATACTGTATCCTGTTCTTCCCGAAGGTCATTTGTAAACCATTGTAAAATTGTGCAGACAGACTGGTTCCGGCAAAAAACAGCAGTATTAATAATATGATATTTTTGAAGATTTTTTTCAAGCCGATCATTACATAAGTGACTAAATATTCCTTCAAATTTTATTCCAAAAAGTAATGACGTCACGCAAAACTAAGATATTATGCTCTAAAATATGTAAAAAGAGCAAACTTTATTAATTTTGAATCGTAAACATAATTTAGGACCAGCTTTTGTAGTGAAAACAGGTAAAACAGGTAATACCGGTAATTTCAGAAATATTTGATAAAAACTATTATGCTATGAAACGTATCTTATTAATAATAACAGGAATATTTGCAGTTATTATACTTTCAGCCCAGACCAATGGTGGAACATCTGTTAAATTTGCGACTACAACACATGATTTCGGACAATTTAAGGAGGAGGCAGGGCCGCAGACCTTTTCATTTGATTTTACAAACTCCGGCAGTGAAGATATCCTTGTAACAAGGGTAGCTGCATCATGCGGTTGTACAACCCCGGAGTGGACCAAGAGTCCTGTTAAACCGGGAGAGAAGGGTTATGTAAAGGTTACTTATGATCCCCGTAACAGGCCAAATAAGTTTAAAAAGTCGGTTACCGTATTTACAAATTCCAAACCCACCGTATCGGTTCTGATTGTTGAGGGTGATGTTATACCACGTGAACTTTCTATAGAGGAAATTTACAGGTGGCCGGTTGAAGGGCTGAGATTTAAAAGCAACCATATGGCATTTACTGATGTGGTTAAAGGCAGCAAGAAGATA
This sequence comes from Bacteroidales bacterium, assembly GCA_030596125.1. Classification (GTDB taxonomy): domain Bacteria; phylum Bacteroidota; class Bacteroidia; order Bacteroidales; family VadinHA17; genus JAUVKT01. The sequence continues at coordinate 4,669 of JAUVKT010000067.1, forward strand.
AGAGTGATGGAGGTGATTAATACTTCAGACGAAAATATTAAGCTCGGTTTTGAGAGGGTTCCGTCACATCTTAAACTGGTGGCAAGACCAGAGATCCTTAAACCGGGAAAGAAAGGTATCGTTGAGGGTACATACAACAGTGAATTAAAGAATGACTGGGGATATGTTAATGATCTTGTAAGGGTTGTTTTAAATGATGTGGTGAATAAAAAACTATACATGGTTGTTTCGGCGAATCTGACTGAGGATTTCAAATCGATGACCAAAGCGGAACTTGAGGCTGCCCCGGTTGTCAAATTTAAAACAACCAGATTTGATTTTGGGTCTATTAACCAGCGTGAAAAGGCGGAAGTAAGTTTTGAATTTAAAAATGAGGGAAAGAGTGATCTTATCCTTCGCAAAATAAGAGCTTCATGTGGTTGTACAACTGTTACACCTTCCAATACGACTATTAACCCGGGTGAAACAGGTACTATTGATGCTGTTTTTGATGCAGGAGCGCGTAAAGGCAAGCAGCATAAGGTAGTTACTGTAATAACGAATGACCCTAAAAACAGCCAGGTAAACCTGATAGTGTCAGGCGAGGTTAAAGTTTCCGGAAAATAATCTGTATGAGCAGGAGCATCGACAAAAATGTTGAAGGGAATACGCTCTCTGTAAACAAGGGTGTAGAGCAGCCTCCATATGTGAATCCGGCAACTGCCGGAAAAAAATTCAAGAAGAAAAAAAGGGATTATTCGATAGATGAATATGTCGAAAAGATACTGGCCGGTAACATAACCGTTCTGAGCCAGGCAATTACTCTTGTTGAGAGTTCCCGACCCGATCATGCCGAAATGGCACAGGCGATAATTGAAAAGTGCCTTCCATACAGCAATAAATCTATAAGGATCGGTATTACCGGAGTTCCCGGTGCCGGAAAGAGTACATTTATTGAATCTCTCGGGAAATATCTGACATCAATTGGCCGTAAACTTGCTGTAATTGCTATTGACCCAAGCAGTGAACGGTCAGGAGGAAGTATTCTTGGGGATAAGACCCGTATGGAGAGCCTTGCATCTGATCCAAATGCATTTATAAGACCTACACCTTCGGCAGGGTCACTTGGCGGGGTAGCAAGAAAGTCGCGGGAGACAGTTATTTTGTGTGAGGCTGCCGGATTCAATACAATCTTTATCGAAACCGTAGGTGTTGGCCAGTCAGAGACACTGGCTCATTCGATGGTTGACTTTTTCCTGCTATTGATGATATCGGGTGCCGGTGACGAGTTACAGGGGATAAAGAGAGGCATTATGGAGATGGCTGATGCTGTTGCAATTAATAAGGCCGACGGTACAAATATTAGCAGGGCTGAAAGAACCCGGATTGAGTTTCAGAATGCTCTTTCCTTCTTTCCGCAGGCAAAACCCGACTGGAAACCCAGGGCGCTGATATGCAGTGCACTTGAATCAAAAGGGATAAAGGAGATATGGAACATCATAACGGAATATTTAGTGATAACCGTCAATAATGGTTATTTTGATGAATGGAGAAGAAAGCAGGCCGCTTACCGAATGCATGATTCCATTAACGAGTCACTCAGGAGATCATTTTATGATAATGCGAAGATTAAGAAGATGCTTCCAATGCTTGAAAAGCAACTTGAAGATGGAACAATAACATCGTATAAAGCAGCTTTTAAAGTGTTAAGCAAGTACTTCTCTGATAGTAATAATGTAAAATGATTTTTTACTTTTGTTATTCACTAAATTTTATGAAAATGAAAAGACTACTCTGTCTGCTTGCAATAACAACTTTTTTGTTTTCCTGTTCTTCAGAGGAGCAGTATGTTATTAAGGGTAATCTCAACGGAGGAGATGACAAAACTCTGTTTCTCAAGAAGCGGGAGTCTGGCAGGTGGGTAAAGATCGATTCAGTAGTTCTTGACAATGGAACCTTTGAGTTTATTGGAGGAGCTGTTGATTATCCTGACATGTATTACCTGATGGTTGAAGGGAATAGAGGAGCTAAAGTTTTTTATCTTGAAAATTCAAGTATTACAATCTCCGGTCATATAGATACGCTGAATAACCTTACTGTTGAAGGATCAGTAACCCAGTGTGAGTATGATAATTATAATGAGAGCCTCAAGCCATTCTACGAGAAGAATTCAGCTCTTTACCAGGAACTGAGAGCAGCCCGCGAAGCGGGGAATGATGAAAAGGTAGCTTCAATCGGAGAAGAGAGAAATACTCTTTTTGAAGATATGCAAAACTTCCAGAAGGAGTTTATCTTCACAAACAGTGCATCATATATAACTCCCAACATTTTAAGATCTATATCGTATGAGATGGATGCTGAGGAGTTAATGAAATATATTGGTCAACTCGATCTGAAACTGGCCGAAACAGAGACCAGCGTATTTTTGATCGCCAGAGTTGAAGCACTTAAAAAAGTTGCTATTGGCGAAATTGCCCCGGATTTTACACAGAATGACCCGGATGGGAATCCTGTTAAACTCTCGGATGTGGTGGGGTCAAAGTTACTTCTTGTTGATTTCTGGGCAGCATGGTGTAGCCCTTGTCGTGTGGAAAATCCAAATGTGGTTGCAGTGTATCAGGAGTTTAAGGACAGAGGATTTAATGTGTTTGGAATATCCCTTGATTCAGAGAAAGAAGACTGGCTTAAGGCGATTGAGGATGATAACCTTACATGGCAGCATGTATCTGACCTGCAGGGCTGGAACAGTGAGGCCGCGAAACTTTATGCAGTAAGTAGCATACCGGCTAATTTCCTGCTTGATGCCGAAGGGAAGATACTGGCAACCAATGTCAGAGGTGATGATCTCGGAAAAAAAGTAGCCGAAATACTTGGTGAATAATATGAAAAAAACATTGTCATTTCTTGTTATAACACTTGTTATTCTGGTTAATATAAATGGCCAGAACAGCAAAAGGACACTTAATCATGATGATATAGCATCGTGGAATAATATTAAGGAAACAGCTGTTTCTCGCGATGGTAAATGGATCGTTTACAAGGTTGAACCATGGCAGGGAGATTCTTATCTGCACCTGTATAATTCAAAAGGAGAAAGCATACAGAGCTTTAAATGCGGAACTGATGCTACCGTCTCTTTCGATTCAGAGTTTCTGGTATTCAAGACAACACCTGAATTTGATGTTGTGAGGGAGTTGAAACTGAAGAAGACAAAAAAAGATGATATGCCAATGGATATATTGAATATCTATTCTATAAGATCGGGAGAGAATATTAAAATTGAAAGAATAACCGGATCGTCTTTACCCGACAAGTGGGGTGGCTGGATCGCCTATCAGTATGAGCCTGCAAAAGAGGATAAAAAGAGCAAGGAGGATGCAGAGGAGGAGGAAGATAGTAAAAAGGGTAAGAATGAATCGGAAAAAACCGGATATACTCTCAACCTTAGAAATCTGAAATCAGATAGTATTATCACCTGGCCGTTTGTAACCAGGTACGGTTTTGCCGATGAGGCACCTTTTTTAATCTTTACCTCTACAGGTGATGACGAGGATCTTCTGGCCGGAATTTATCTTTATGATATTGCAAATAGCGAACTCAATCCCCTGCTTACCGGTGAGGGTGAATATAAACAGACGCTACTTGCCAAAGATGGATCTATGGCTGCATTCCTGTTTAACAGGGAGGAGAAACCTGCAATTGACGATTATTCACTATACCTGGGGAGCAGTTCCGGCAAAGCATCTGTGGTTGTAACCAATTCGACCGATGGTATACCTGAGAACTGGCGGGTCAGTGAAAACGGGAAGCTGACATTTAGCAGGGATATGAAGAAGATATTTTTGGGAACAGCCCCGGTAATGCCTGAGAAAGACACTATGCGTATAGATGATGAATATCCTGATGTGCATATCTGGCACGGAACCGAAGGTAAACTTCATACAGCCCAGATTGTTGATAAATCGAAAGATCTGAAAAAGTCGTTTACTGCAGTGTATCATTTTGACAGTGATAATTTTATACAACTGGGCACCAGCGAGATACCCGATGTGACTATAATAGATGAAGGTAACAGCAACTGGGCTCTGGCAGGAAGTAATGTTCCGTACCAGTTACAAACTATGTGGGAGGGATACCCGGTGCATTATGATGCCTACCTGGTAAATATTTCATCAGGAGAGAGAAAGCTAATCAAAAAAGACGCCAGGGCAAGATTTGATGCTTCTCCTGCAGGTAAGTATATCTACTGGTATAATTATATGGATAGCTCCTTTTATACTTACGACATATTTGGAAGCAAGGAGTACAGGATCACTAACCCTGCAACTCTGCAGGTTGCTAATGAACTGAATGATATGCCAAACCCTCCTTCACCATACGGTTTTACCGGTTGGCTGGAGAACGACGAAGCTCTTCTGATAAACGACAGGTACGATATCTGGGAGGTTGATCCTGTAGCAGCCAAAGCACCGGTTAATATTACAGTTAACGGCAGGCAAAACAGGATCACATATAAAATGGTCTCTTTCGACTGGGAGAAGAGATCAATTAGCAGACCTGAACCTCTGTTCCTCCTGGGGATTAATGAGGTTACACGGGAGTCGTTTTACTATTTCCTGGGCTTAAAGAAAACCGGCAAACCGGAATTTTTGCTGGGTGGAGATTTTTCCCTGTCAAGGCCGGTGAAGGCAAAGGATGCCGACACTTATGTTTATACCAAAAGTACATTTGAGGTTTTTCCCGATCTCCTGGTTACCGATAACAGATTCAGGAAAAGTATAAAGATCAGCGATGCAAATCCTCAGCAGAAAGATTACAAATGGGGCAGTGCTGAACTTGTTTCATGGACCTCCCTTGATGGACGAACAGTAGAGGGATTGCTCTATAAACCTGCCGGTTTTGATCCTTCTGTTAAGTACCCTATGATAGTGAACTTCTATGAAAAAAGCTCACAGGGGCTGTATGGTCACCGTACACCTCAACTTCATAGATCAACGATCGATTATCATTACTACACCAGTAACGGATATCTTATCTTTAATCCCGATATCTACTATAAAGATGGCTACCCCGGCGAGAGTGCTTATAACTGTATTATGCCCGGTATCACATCACTCGTTGAGAAGGGTTTTGTGGATGTTGACCATATTGGTGCACAGGGTCATAGCTGGGGAGGATACCAGGTAGCTTATATGGCCACCCGGACCAGTCTTTTTGCTGCTATCGAGTCAGGGGCACCTGTTGTTAATATGTTCTCGGCATATGGAGGTATTAGATGGGGGTCAGGTCTTAACCGCTCGTTCCAGTATGAACATACGCAGAGCAGGATAGGGGCTACAATATGGGAATCTCCACTGAGATATATTGAAAATTCACCACTTTTTACCATGGATAAGGTAACCACACCAATACTTATAATGCATAATGATAAGGATGGTCATGTTCCATGGTACCAGGGTATTGAGTATTTTATCGCACTACGCCGGCTTCAGAAACCTGTATGGATGCTTAACTATACCGGGGAGCCTCACTGGCCACAGAAATTCAAGAATAAGAAAGATTTCCAGATTAGAATGGCTCAGTTTTTTGCTCACTTCCTGAAGGAAGAGCCGATGCCTAAATGGATGAAAGAGGGCATTCCCGCTATCATGAAAGATCATGACCTTGGTTATGAATTGATTGAAGTGAAGAAGTGACTAAATGAAGAAGTGCCTAAAGTGTCTAAAGTTAAAAGTGACTAAAGTTTGAAGACTGAAGACTGCGGACTGCTGATTGCCGACTGTCTTACCTTACCTCCTCGAAAATAAAACCGGTTCCTCTGATGGTCCTTAATTTAATACCGGGATCGGGACTGAGATATTTCCTCAGCCGGCTGATGAATACATCCATACTACGTCCGAGAAAATAATCATCCTCACCCCACACTTCAGTTAAAATATTATCCCTTTTCAGGATTTTGTTTTTATTGGCCATAAGGTACCTCAGGAGTTGGGCCTCCTTTAGCGTAAGTTTCTCCTTGTTACCTGAGCATATAAGTTCAAGAGTGTTGAAATTCAGGGTTGTGGATGATATTGTATATTCATCATTTATAGTTGAATATACCCTTTTGAGAATATTGTTCAGCTTTAATATTAATACTTCAGGATCAAAGGGCTTGGTAATATAGTCATCAGCTCCCAGTTTGAGACCTCTGACTATATCCTCCTTCAGGGTTTTTGCCGTAAGAAAAACAAAAGGCATGTCAGGATCACTCTGTTTGATCTTTTCTGCAAGAGCAAATCCATCCATCTCGGGCATCATGATATCGAGCACGCAAATATCAGGTTTGTCAGCCTGAAAATCATCCCATGCCTGTTTTCCTGTCCGGCTAAGATTTACATCAAAACCGCTGATTGAGACATACTGCGACAGGATATTTCCAAAATCAATATCGTCTTCTGCAATTAATACTTTCATCTGTTTATAATTTTAGGTAAAGTAATAATAAAGACGCTTCCTTTACCCTGTTTGCTGCTTACAATAACGTTTCCTCCATGTGCCCCGGCAATTCTTTTCACATAATATAGCCCCAGACCAAGCCCTTTTGTCTTGTGAATATTGCCTGTGCTGACACGGTAAAATTTTTCAAATATATGTTTCTGATCCGACCGGCTTATTCCTATTCCGTTATCGGCCACACTTATGGTAATTCCATTTTCATTGGTTGCTTCAAGGGAGATCCTGGACCGGCCTTTTGAATATTTCACTGCATTATGTAACAGGTTATTGATCAATGTAGTGAAATAGAGAATATCAATTTCAGCTTGAGCGCCGTTCAGATCATATTTTTCTGTAAAGTCACATTCCTCTCCACACCCGTTCCTGAATCCTTCTGATATCTCTCTTAACAGGCACTCTACATCCGTAACCTTTTTATCTGTCTGGAACTGGGTCCGTTCCCACATGCTTATCTCCAGTATCAGGTTTATCAGTTTATTAAGGTGGACCGATTGTTTTCCTATAAGATTTGCTGTATCAACTATTCTGTTTTTATCCTTCAGTATCTCATCCAGTTTCAGGGTCTTTCCGGCCACGGTAATTGTAGAGAGGGGTGTTTTTAACTCGTGGGTCATATTATTAATAAAATCGGTCTTTAAACCTGAGAGTCTCTTCTCTTCCAGATAGTTTCTGAGGGTACCTGCAAATATTGCAGATAAGATAAGGAGGCTTATAAAGCTAAGTGCCAGGGTGATACTGATCTCTCTTAAAATTAATCTCTTCTTGTTGGTGATATCAATATAATAATCAAAAGCTATCTTGTAATTATTCCCCTCACTGAAAAAAGTATTTACAAGTACGTTGCCCTGTGAACTCTGCTCTTTTATCTCCGAAAGAGGAGCTTTATATAGATGGAAGTTGTTTGCGAAATCAATCAGGTAAAGATCGTTCACAAAAATTACATATTTGAAATCTTTATCCAGTCCCAGTTTCTCAAACCTGTCAGAAAGGTATTTGGAAAGGACCTGCTCTTTTGTGAGTATCTCTGCAATATTAGTGTGTACCGCAGATATAAAACCGGTTGTGTCGGGGCCGGAGAATAACAGTCTGCTGTTGTCTATATGAATTCTTGAAACATAGTCAATCTTAAAACAGGCATAATCGAATCCGCTGTCACCATCCTTAACCATCATATCATCTATAGCCTCCCTGGCTACCGACCGGTACCTTAGCTTAAAAACCTCATCTTTCTGTCTCCATACCTGGCTCACGATAAAGAACTGGGATGCAAGAAAGAGGATAAGAGCCACAATTACAGGAAGAATGGTTCTCTTTTTTCTCATACAAGGGTATCTGTTTTGCAGATCAAAACTACAAATAAATGACTGGCACATCTGTCGTTAACTCTCCTTTAACTCTGTATTAACACTATCCGTTTGTGAATGTGTGTACATTTGAACCGAATCAAAATCTGTTTATCATGAAAAGAAAAGTTACCATATTTGTTGTCGTATCAATGTTTTTTTTGACTATTCCTGTAATTCTGACTGCACAGGAGGGGAAAAAAGATTTGAAAAAGGCTGAGAAAGAAGCTGAGGAGCAGAGGATGAAAAAGGAGGAACAGAGAGAATTTTATATTCAGAGTAATTGGAGTAGAGCAAGTACCGGAAGTACCGGAAGTGCCCAGGCAGAAGCCGTAGCCGAAGCAATGGAGAAGGCTAATCAGGCCTATCAGTTTTATTCAGGACACGATGGGGTATATGTCTACCCATCCGATGCGAATTATACCGTTAAAACTTATGGAGGATCGCGGAGCACCACCACTTTACGATTCACCAAGTCACTTAAAGAGGCTACATTTACCAAGGAGGTGAAATTTGATATCGATAGTGATGCCAGAAAAGTATCTATTTCTATATCTGGTTTATGTGAGGTCGGAGAAGTGAGGGTTAAAATTCTTATGCCGGGAGGGAAAACCTATACTGAGGTTCTGATTGATGAGTATGGCAGCGTTAACTGGAGTAAGACATTTACAATAGAGGAGGGTGATAATTCCAAAACAGGTGAATGGGTTTTTGTTATTAACTCAAAAGAGGCAACAGGACATCTTGGGATATCCATAAAAAGCTCTTAATAAATATCTGCTCTAACAGATGGTGGGGAGGGAGCTAATCTCTTAGCCTTTTGTAATTCTCAAGGTATTCGGGTGCATTATATGAGGGATTGAAATCGGGATTTTCAATCATTTCCCCTGTCTTTTTATTATAAACACCTCTAATATACCTGGGTGAAAGCGTGTAAATATATTCATCATTATCACTTATTACCGGAACCGAAATGGTGAAGATCTCCTCAAAGTGCAATTTAGCAGCTTCTGCCAGCCGGCTATATTGTCCGAATAGTGACTTGTCTATCTGTATGATGATAGTGTAATCACCATACTCCTTTCGTTCAACAAGAAAATAGTTTATTTCAACCGGGTCACCAGGGTTCACGCGATCAGTAGAATAGGTTAGCTGACTCTCAAACCTGAATCCCTGTTCCATAATCGCCTTAGCTGTCTCAAGATGATTTGTGATGTGAAGAAATAGTATGGAGTCATCCACACCAGACAAA
>JAUVKT010000106.1 GCA_030596125.1 Bacteroidales bacterium
GGGTAATCTTGGAGGAAAAGGATCCGAAGCACATAAAGCTGCTGTTATCGGTGATACTATCGGTGATCCGTTTAAAGACACCTCCGGACCAAGCCTTAACATACTGATAATACTGATGAGTATGGTTACAATTGTTATGGCAGGTGTTACTGTTGCATTTACTATTATTTGATTTGTAATATTTTTTAAAGAAAATTTTGATAATTAATATTTATCTCTACATTTGACGTTCAAATTCAAGTAGAAAATGTATATAAACACCTTTATTCTCAACCTTTTTATTATAAATATCCTACACGGATATTGAAGGTGGGAAGGGTCTGTTTTAAAAAAACAATAAAAAAAAGCCGTTCTCACACAAAGAGAGCGGTTTTTTTTGTCAATAAATGACGTAATGGAATTTAGAAGTTTTCGTACAACAGCAGGAAGAAATATGGCCGGAGCAAGAAGTCTCTGGCGTGCTAACGGGATGAAAGAAGAACAATTCGGAAAGCCAATAATTGCTATTGTTAATTCATTTTCCCAGTTTGTTCCCGGTCATACTCATCTGCACAATACAGGTCAGCTTGTAAAATCATGGATAGAAAAGCACGGTTGCTTTGCCGCCGAATTCAATACTATTGCAATTGATGATGGTATTGCAATGGGCCATGAAGGAATGCTCTACTCACTTCCCTCCCGCGAACTGATTGCCGATAGCATTGAATATGTTTGTAATGCTCATATGGCAGATGCTATGATATGTATTAGTAATTGTGATAAGATTACTCCCGGGATGATGATGGCAGCAATGAGACTGAACATCCCAACAGTTTTTGTAAGTGGAGGTCCGATGGAAGCAGGAATTGTTAAAAACAAACATTATGACCTTGTTGATGTAATGGTGCTGGCCGGAGATCCATCTGTAAGTGATTCTTTTCTAAAAAAGATTGAAAAGGCTGCCTGTCCAACTTGCGGTTCCTGTTCAGGGATGTTTACTGCTAATTCCATGAACTGCCTTAATGAAGCCCTTGGCCTTGCTCTTCCCGGAAACGGAACCATTATTGCTACTCACAAAAACCGGTTTACATTGCTTAAACAGGCTGCTAACCTGATTGTTAATTTGACTTACCGGTACTATAAAGATAATGACACCTCTATCTTACCCCGCTCAATTGCAACAAGGGAAGCATTTCTTAATGCTATGTCTCTGGATATTGCCATGGGAGGCTCAACAAATACAGTATTACATTTGCTGGCTATTGCTAATGAAGCTAAGGTTGATTTCAGTATGACAGACATTGACAGGTTATCCAGACAGGTCCCAACATTATGTAAAGTAGCACCCAGCTCAGATTACCATGTTCAGGATGTTAACAGAGCCGGTGGGATACTGTCAATTATGGGAGAACTTGAAAAGGGAGGGCTTATTAATACTTCGGTTGGAAGAATTGATTTTCCAAACCTTAATGATGCTATCAATGCATTTGATATTAAAAGAAAAACAGTTACAGGTAATGCAATTAATGTTTTCAGAAGTGCACCGGGAAATGTAAAAAGTCTTGAAATGGGTTCCCAGGACAAGAAATATAGTAAACTTGATACAGACCGGAAAAAGGGTTGTATCAGGGATATTAATAACGCTTATAATCAGGACGGAGGGCTTGCTGTTCTTTATGGTAATATTGCCAGGGATGGATGCATTGTGAAAACCGCGGGTGTTGATCCTTCACTTTTTTATTTCCGTGGTAAAGCAAGAATATATGAGTCACAGGAATCAGCTTGTGATGGTATATTAAACGGTGATGTTAAGGCGGGTGAGGTAGTTGTGATAAGGTATGAAGGACCAAAAGGGGGCCCGGGGATGCAGGAAATGCTCTACCCGACTTCATACATTAAGTCGCGAAATTTAGACAAAAAGTGTGCCCTGATTACAGATGGCAGGTTCTCCGGCGGAACATCCGGTCTTTCTATTGGCCATATATCACCTGAAGCTGCTGCCGGCGGGGAACTTTCGCTGGTTAGAAATAATGATTTAATAGAAATTAACATAGAACAAAGAAAAATAAACGTTAAACTAACCGACAAAGAAATTTCAGAGAGATTAAATAAGGAAGAAAAAATGGACACTATGGCATTTAAGCCCAAAAACCGGGATCGTCATATTTCTGCTGCTTTAAAAGCTTATGCACAAATGGTAAGTTCGGCAAATATTGGTGCTATTAGAAAAATATAAAGACTTATTCCCTTGATTTATAACCATTAGCCAAAAACAGGATAAGATGGCAAAGACAATAAAAAAAGAAAAGATCACCGGTGCAAAGGCACTTCTCTATTCCCTCATTGAGGAAAATGTAAATACCATTTTCGGTTACCCTGGAGGCGCTATTATGCCAATTTATAATGAATTATATGATATTGAAGACAATAAACTGAATCATATACTAACGCGACATGAGCAAGGTGCAGCACATGCAGCTCAGGCATATGCAATGGTTACAGGCAAAACAGGAGTATGTTTTGCTACTTCCGGACCAGGAGCGACAAACCTGGTAACCGGTATCGCCAATGCTTTCCTTGACTCTGTTCCTGTGATTTTCATAACTGCTCAGGTAACCTCAACCCTGATAGGATCAGATGCTTTTCAGGAGACTGATATTCTGGGAATATCAATGCCGGTTACCAAATGGAATTACCAAATCACACAAGCTGAGGAGATCCCTAAAATTATTTCGAAAGCCTTTTATATTGCAGGTTCCGGCAGACCCGGTCCTGTTTTGATCGATATTACCAAAGACGCTCAAATGCAAACATTAGCTTTCAACTATCAGAAATGCACCCATCTCAGAAGCTATAATCCAAATATTCCCCTTAACCCTGCTGATATTGAATCAGCAGCAATTCTTATCAATCATGCCAGAAAACCGTTGATCCTGGCAGGCCATGGTATTCTGTTATCAAAAGCCGAAAAAGAGCTAATGGCCTTTGTGGAAAAAACAGGTATTCCGGTGGCATCAACTTTATTGGGGTTATCTGCATTTCCTGCAAAACATCCACTATATGCCGGATTACTGGGAATGCATGGTAACTATGGCCCTAACATCAAAACAAATGAAGCTGATTTGCTGATTGCTATAGGAATGCGGTTCGATGACAGAGTCACGGGAGACCTTAAAAGATATGCAACAAATGCCAATATTATCCATATCGAAATTGACAAGTCTGAATTAAGCAAGAATGTAGAAGTTGATATTGAAATACACGGTGATGCCAAAGAAGTTCTAAAAGCACTTATTGATCAGGTGAATGCCAACTCCTATCCTGAGTGGCTTTCCGGATTCAAGTCATGTAATAAAATTGAAGCCAATAAAGTTATAAAACAGGAATGTTATCCATCCCATGGAAAAATAAGAATGGGTGAAATAGTAAATCTTATTTCTGAAAAAACACTGGGAGAAGCTATTATTATAACTGATGTAGGCCAACATCAGATGGCAACCGCAAGATATTATAAGTTTAATAATCCGAACAGCCTTATTACTTCCGGCGGATTGGGAACAATGGGTTTCGGATTGCCGGCTGCTGTAGGTGCAAAAATTGGCAAACCCAATGTTCCGGTTATCGCGTTTATTGGAGATGGAGGTTTCCAAATGACAATACAGGAGTTAGGAACTATCCTCCAATATAAACTTCCGGTTAAGATAATCATCCTGAACAATAATTTCCTGGGTATGGTACGGCAATGGCAGGATATGTTTTTTGATAAAAGGTATGCATCAACTGAACTTGTTAATCCTGATTTCATCAAAATTGCAGAAGGTTTTGATATTAGCGCAAGTCGGGTTATAGAACGGGAAACCCTTGAGATTTCTATTGATGAAATGCTCGCTTGCGAAAAATCATACCTGCTTGAAATAATGGTAGAAAAAGAAGGGAATATTTTTCCTATGATAGAACCCGGTTCCTCAGTTTCTGAAATTAAACTTTGTTAAACTGAAAATGGGGAAATGAGTGAATGAGTGAATAATTACATGATATTTAATACAATGAAAAAAGAATTTACTATCTCGCTATTTACCGAACATCATATTGGTATTCTTAACCAGGTTACTATAATCTTTACAAGAAGACAAATCAATATCGAAAGTATAGCTGCCTCCGCATCTGCTGTTAAGGGTATTCATAAATTAACCATTGTGGTTAATACAACAGAAGATATGATTGGTAAAGTACAACGACACCTGGAAAAACTAATTGATGTTCTGAAAGTATTTGTACATACAAACGATGAAATTATTTATCAGGAAATAGCCTTGTATAAAGTACAAACAACTGAGATAATGAAAAGTAACAAGATTGAATCTATAGTTCGTTCATCAAATGCCCGGTTCCTTGAAATTACACCGGAATATGTGGTTATTGAAAAAACAGGTCACAAACAGGATACCACCGATCTGCTAAATAAACTTGACCCTTACGGCGTATTGCAATTTGTCCGGTCAGGTAGGGTAGCTATTACAAAACAAACATAAGAGTTGATGGCATATCTCAAAGAGATGGATGAGGTAAATAATCAGTCGGCCCGTCCGACCGGAGTCATCCGGGCGGGCAGTCAATAGTCGGCAAAAAAGTAAATAACAAATATTTTTTCGAAACGAGTATAAATATTTTTAGATAGAAGAAATAAAATTACTATTAGATAATTATTAACATTAAAAATTATGGCAAAAATTAATTTTGGGGGTGTAACAGAGGATGTAGTTACCCGTGATGAATTTCCTGTAAGTAAAGCACATGAAATCTTAAAAAACGAAACAATCGCCGTTATTGGTTATGGCGTTCAAGGCCCTGCTCAATCTTTGAATATGAAGGATAATGGGTTTAACGTAATTATAGGCCAGTCACCCGACTTTAAAGAGGATTGGGAACGGGCAATAAAAGATGGCTGGAAGCCAGGAGAGACTCTTTTTCCAATAGAAGAAGCAGTCAAAAAAGCAACAATTATTCAGTATCTCATATCAGATGCTGCTCAACGAGCTGTATGGCCTACATTAAAACAACACCTGAATGAGGGCGATGCACTGTATTTCTCGCATGGTTTTTCAATTACTTATAGTGATCAAACCGGTGTAGTCCCTCCTGATAATGTGGATGTTATCCTTGTAGCACCAAAAGGCTCAGGCACCAGTGTTCGCAGAAATTTCCTGGCCGGCAGTGGTATAAACTCCAGCTATGCAGTGTACCAGGATTTCACGGGACGGGCAGTAAACAGAGCATTGGCATTAGGAATTGCTATAGGATCAGGTTATCTGTTTCCAACTACTTTTCAGAGCGAGGTATATAGCGACCTTACCGGGGAAAGAGGAGTTCTGATGGGTGCAATTGCAGGAATAATGGAAGCTCAGTATAAAGTACTGCGTGAAAATGGCCATAGTCCCAGTGAAGCTTTTAATGAAACTGTTGAAGAGTTAACACAAAGTTTAATAAGGCTGGTTGATGAGAACGGCATGGACTGGATGTATGCCAATTGCAGTGCAACAGCACAAAGAGGAGCATTAGACTGGAGACATAAATTCCGTGAAGCAGTATTGCCTGTTTTTAATGATTTGTATGAAAGCGTGAAAACAGGAAATGAAACCAGAATTGTACTTGAAAGGACCGGGAGTGAAAACTATAAGAGTGAACTGGAGGCTGAATTGAAAGAAATGAGGGAATCGGAAATGTGGCAAACCGGTGAACAGGTAAGGAAATTAAGATCAAGTAGAGAATAGTGAACGTTTGATTAATAACATATTAAAGCCCAATTAAAATGGAAGATCAGATATTTATTTTCGACACAACCCTCAGAGACGGGGAACAGGTGCCTGGTTGCCAATTGAATACAGTCGAAAAAATTGAAGTCGCAAAAGCCCTGGAAGCTCTTGGAGTAGACGTTATTGAGGCAGGATTCCCTGTTTCCAGTCCTGGTGATTTCCAATCGATAATAGAAATATCGAAAGCTGTTACGCAACCAACTATTTGTGCCTTAACAAGAGCTGTGAAAAAAGATATTGAAGTGGCTGCAGAGTCATTAAAGTTTGCGAAAAATCCACGTATTCATACCGGTATAGGCACCTCATATTTCCATATAACTCATAAACTGAATTCCAACCGGGAAGAGATAATTAAACGTGCTGTGGATGCAGTGAAATATGCAAAGAAATTTGTTCACGATGTTGAATTCTTTGCTGAAGATGCAGGCCGTACAGAAAATGAATATCTGGCAAGGGTAATTGAAGCTGTGGTCAAAGCAGGTGCAACAGTGGTTAATATACCCGACACTACAGGATATTGCCTTCCTGAGGAATATGGAGCAAAAATAAAATTCCTTAAAGAAAATGTAAAAGGTATTCATAAGGCTGTTATTTCAACTCACTGTCATAACGACCTGGGATTAGCAACAGCCAATACAATAATGGGCATTAAAAACGGGGCCAGACAAGTGGAAGTAACTTTAAACGGAATTGGTGAAAGAGCGGGAAATACTTCACTGGAAGAAGTTGTAATGATCATGAAGAGTCACTCTGATTTTCCTTTTAAAACAGGGATTAAGTCAAAAAAGATATATGCAACCAGCAGACTTGTTTCTACTCTCATGCGAATGCCGGTTCAGGCTAACAAAGCAATTGTCGGGAGGAATGCTTTTGCACATTCTTCAGGCATACACCAGGACGGTGTATTGAAAAAAAGGGAAAATTATGAAATAATCGATCCAACGGATATCGGTATTAAGGAATCTTCAATTATACTTACTGCCAGAAGCGGGAGGGCTGCCTTAAAACACCGGTTTGAAATACTGGGATATAGCTTCAATAAAGAAAAATTGAATGAAATATATCACAAATTTCTTGCTCTTGCTGATAAAAAGAAAGATATTAAAGATGATGATCTGAGAATACTTGCCGGAACAGCCACAATAGAGGAAAAGCATATGAAGCTCGAGCTGTTACAGGTAGTATGTGGAAAATCAGCCGTTCCTATGGCTACCGTAAGATTAAAAATAAATGATAAGATTGTTTCAGCCACTGCTTCAGGGAACGGACCGATAGATGCGGCTTTTTCTGCTGTCAAACAATTAATAAATCGTAAAGTACGTCTTGAGGAATTCCTTATACAAGCAATAACAAGAGGGAGTGACGACCTGGGTAAGGTGCATGTTCAGATAGAAAACCGGGGTAAGCTCTTCTATGGGTTTTCTGCTAATACTGATATAATAACAGCATCCGTCGAAGCATTTATTGATGCAATCTCTAAATGCTATGATTTAACAGTTAATGGAATAAAAAAATAAAAACCTGAATAAGATTTGGAAGTGAAAACACTATTTGATAAAATCTGGGATGCACATGTA
>JAUVKT010000135.1 GCA_030596125.1 Bacteroidales bacterium
AAACCATTTGCAGCTCAATGCCTGACGGCATTGATTTTTATGCCTCTAAACCCTTATGAAAACAAGTTTTGAACGGGCTTAAAGCCCTAAAAAAATAATCGCGCAAAAGCGGGATTATCTGCAAATGGTTTGGCGGAGAGAGAGGGGTTCGAACCCTCGGTCCGGCTTCCGCCGGACAACGGTTTTCGAGACCGCCCCGTTCGACCACTCCGGCACCTCTCCCAAATATCTTATACTAAAAAATAGTCATTAACGACGAAGTAAAAATAATAAAAATTAATCGGAAAATTGGAATACTGGAAGAGTGGAAGATTGGAGGATTGGAAGACAGCTTGCCCTATGAAATGTGACGCACGAAAATATTTCACCAGGGGAGGAACTATTTCTTTACGGGAAGACTATCAATTGCCGACTGCCGCCTGAGGATTGCCGACTGAGGACTGTATTTGCAATTTATTATTGAGATCTGGTTAATACCGAAACTTTTATGCCAATATTCAGTTAATTTTATTTAATTTGCCATAGCATATTACTTAATTATTAACTCAAAAACTCATAGTTGTGAAAAATTATTTTCTATTAATCTTAATTACCTTTTTGATTATGGTATCATGTGCAGAATCGGATAAAGGATCAAAAGATGTTAATCCTTTTTTTACCGAATTTGATACACCATTTGAAGTTCCTCCCTTTGATCAGATTATGCCGGAACACTATATTCCCGCTTTTGAACGGGGTATGGAACTAGAGAAGGAAAATGTAGAAGCTCTGTTATCAAATACGGAAGAACCTACATGGGAAAACACTATTGTACCACTTGATAACGCCGGACTGGAATTGGAGCGTGTCAGTTCTGTCTTCTTCAGCCAGACAAGTACCAATACAAATTCGGAACTTCAGGAGATACAAATGGAAATATCTCCCAGGCTTGCAGCCCATGGAGATGATATTGCTCTTGACCCCCGCCTGTTTGAAAAGATCAAAGTTATTTATAATAACAGGGATAATTTTGATCTTACTGACGAGGAAAGTTTTATTCTTGAGAACCTCTATATGGGGCTGATCAGGAATGGAGCAGACCTTCCACCGGAGAAAAAGGAGAAACTGAAAGAGTTGAACCAGGAGATTTCGGTACTGCGTGTTGGACTAAATAATAATGTGCTTGCCGAAACCAATGGGTTTAAACTTGAATTAACTAACGAAGAAGATCTTACAGGATTGCCGGAGTCAGTAATTGCTACAGCCGCTGAGACAGCTAAGGCCAATGATTTGGAGGGGTGGGTATTTACAACCCAGAAGCCAAGTATGCTGCCTTTTCTCCAATATTCTGAAAACAGAAAACTCAGATCGAAGCTTTATAATGCCTATATAAACAGGGCCAATAACAATAATGATTATGATAACAAGGAGAACATGGGCAGACTCTTTGAACTCAGGGCTGAGAGGGCCGGACTTCTTGGTTATGAGACACATTCTCATCTGGTGCTTGAACCAAGGATGGCAAAAGAACCTGCCAATGTATATGCATTTCTCAACCGTGTATGGGAAAAGGCTCTGCCAGTTTCTAAGAACGAACGTGACGCAATGCAGAAGATAATTGATAAAGAAGGCGCCGGTTTTAAACTTGCTGCAAGTGACTGGTGGTATTATGCCGAGAAGCTCAGAAAGGAAAAATATGATCTTGATGATAGCGAGTTGCGTCCCTACTTTGAACTTAAGAATGTGATGGATGGAGCTTTTACAGTAGCGAATAAGCTATATGGTATAACATTTACCAGGATTGAAGATATTCCTGTACCTCATGCCGATGCAGTTGCATTTGAAGTGATGGAGGCGAATGGTGATCATACAGGGGTTCTGTATCTCGATTTCCATCCACGTGAAAGTAAAAGGCAGGGAGCCTGGTGTGGCACCTACAGAAGTCACAGGATACTTGATGGAGAGGAGATCACACCTGTTGTAACAATGGTGATGAACTTCACTGCTCCTTCCGGTGATCAGCCATCTCTGCTTTCAATGGATGAAGCCAGCACCCTTTTTCATGAATTTGGTCACGCACTCGATGCCCTGTTCTCGGAAACTACGTATGGTGCTTCTTTTATAGCATGGGACTTTGTTGAACTTCCGAGCCAGATAATGGAGCACTGGGTTACCGAACCTGAAGTTCTGAAAATGTATGCTCTTCATTATGAAACAGGAGAGCTAATTCCTGATGAATTAATTGAAAAGATGAAGAACAGCAGCTATTTTAATCAGGGTTTTATGACAGTTGAATATCTTGCTGCATGTTATCTTGATATGGCTTATTCTACAGTTGCAGCAGGTGTTGATATTGATGTTCCTGAATTTGAAGCTGATCTGATGAATAAGATCGGATTAATCCCTGAAATCATTTCGAGATACCGTAGTACCTATTTTCTTCATATAGTTGGCGGATACGATTCTGGCTATTATAGCTACAATTGGGCCGGTGTACTCGATAATGACGCTTTTGATGCCTTTAGTGAGAAGGGTATTTTTGACAGGGAAACCGCCGAATCATTCAGAAAAAATATTTTGGAAAGAAATGGAATCATGGATGCTATGGAGATGTATGTAAATTTCCGTGGCAGGGAACCTGAGATTGATTCATTTCTTAGAAACAAAGGTCTCTTATAGTAGGAAATATGCTATTTCGAAAGGGTGACTGATTAGTCACCTTTTTTATATATTTATGTTTTAAAAACAGAGACATAATGAACAGAACAGCTACCCTCCTTTTAATCTTGATCTTTAGTGTCCACCTGTTTACATCTTGTTCAGAATCAGATGATAAAAACAGTAAAAAACCCAATATTATCTATATCCTGGCAGATGACCTTGGATACGGGGAGCTCGGATGTTTTGGTCAGGATAAAATTGAAACACCCAATATCGATAATCTTGCAGAAAGCGGTATAACCTTTACTCAGCACTATTCCGGATCTCCGGTCTGCGCTCCGTCAAGATGCGTATTGCTTACAGGTAAGCATTCAGGACATTCATATATTCGGGGGAATGATGAATGGGCAGCACGGGGTCCCGTATGGGACTATGTTGAAATGATTAAGGATCCGGCTCTGGAGGGTCAGAGACCTTTACCAGAGGGAACCCGGACAATTGGGACCCTTCTCCAGTCTGTAGGATATAAAACGGCAATTGTCGGTAAGTGGGGACTGGGAGCTCCGGGTACGGAGGGCGTTCCTGACAGGCAGGGGTTTGACTATTTTTATGGCTATAATTGCCAGAGGCAGGCTCATACATACTTTCCTGTTCATTTATGGGAAAATGACCAGAGAGTTTATCTCAATAATGATACTATCAGACCCGGAACAAAACTGCCGGAGGGAGCTGACCCTTATGATGTGGACAGTTATAAGGATTTCTGGCTCAATGAATACTCCCCTGATCTTATGTTTAAGGCTATTCAGAATTTTGTAGCCGGGAATGCCGAAGATCCATTCTTCCTTTATTGGGCTACACCTATACCACATGCTGCCATACAGGCACCTCCGGAATGGGTAGCCTATTATGAAGATAAATTCGGGGATGAAGAACCTTACACAGGGAACAAGGGTTATTTCCCAAATCGTTCTCCGCATGCTGCATACGCCGGGATGATATCATATCTTGATAACCAGGTAGGTCTGCTTGTAAAACAATTAAAGGAGCTGGGCATATATGATAATACACTTATAATTTTCACATCTGATAACGGACCAACCTATAACGGTGGAACAGACTCTCCATGGTTTAACAGTGCCGGAATTTTCAACGAAGAGCAGGGGTGGAGTAAAGGTTATGTTCATGAGGGAGGAATACGTGTTCCCATGGTAGCCAACTGGCCCGGTATAATAAAACCCGGATCAACTTCCGATCATATATCGGCTTTTTGGGATGTTCTTCCAACATTATGTGAGATAGCCGGAGTGACCGGCCCCTATGAAACTGATGGTATCAGTTTTCTCCCTGTACTTTTCGGGGAGAGAGACCAGGCTGAGCATGACTATCTTTACTGGGAGTTCCCGGCATATCAGGGACAACAGGCAGTTCGTATGGATAAGTGGAAGGCCATCAGAAAAGATATTTTTAAAGGCAATATGGAGATAGAGCTTTATAACCTTGAAGTTGATCCAAAGGAGGAGAATAATGTTGCTGACCAGAATCCGGATATAGTACAAAGAGCAGTTGAAGCAATGTTAGAAGCTCATATTCCTGCTGAGATAGAGAGATTTAAAATCAAAGAGTTAGGAGATAAATAATGATTGGTGACTTATTGCGCGTTTGCCCGGGTGACTAAAGGCCATATTAAATATGTGTCTACATTAATTTATCTGATGCTGATTTTATAAATTCAGCCACTGTCTGAAGTCACTCATTCTGTTGTAACTTACTATTATTTCGTTACCAGGTTTTGGTTTTAATTCAATTTTAATCCGGCTTTTTGATAATGAATACATATTTTCAATTGAAGATATATTTATTATAAACTGACGGTTGATTCTGAAGAATATTTTTGGGTTGATCATATTCTCCAACTTGTCAAGAGTATATTCAATAGGGTAGTTATTGTTGCCTTTTGTGCAAAGAAATACATTTTCGGTATCAATATAAAAATATGCTATATCATTTATTTCTATACTTTTTATCTTTTGTGCATAGCGAACAATAAACCTTTCCTGATATTCGATTTTTTTATTATAAAAATTGATTAATGCCTCAAAATCAATTGTTTTTGCATTTTGTACTTGATTTAATTCTTTGAATTTTTCTAAGCTTTGTTCTAATTGTTGAATTTCAATTGGTTTCAAC
>JAUVKT010000081.1 GCA_030596125.1 Bacteroidales bacterium
GCAATCTTTGTTGTTGCCAGTGATATGCCATGGTTGTCAGAGGATCTGATAAGACTGATGACAGATCACTATTTGCAGTCAGATTGCGAAGTGCTTATACCTAGGAAAGATGATTTTGAAGAACCATTACATGCTATCTACAGCAAATTGGTTTATGAGCGTCTTGATAAGTTCCTGACTGATACGGACAAATATGCAATAAAAGATTTTTTAAGCCAGACAAAGATTGAGTACCTGACATTAAATGGTAAGAATATAGCCGACAGGGTTTTTACAAATATCAATACTCCGGCTGATTGGAAGATCTTCGAAAACAGGTATCTTGCACGTAAGGATCAGGATATGAAAAATTAATAAACGGGTTAATTATTTTGCTATTGGAATAATAATAAATCTTTACATTATATAATCGTGAATACTCAAATTAATACCCCTTCTATGATAAAATCTACAGCAGATATTTTTTCTGACTTCAAAGGAACAGAAGATGATCTTATTCCTGTTTTACAGAAAGTCCAGGAAAATTTTGGGTACCTATCGCAAAAATCGATGATGGATGTTGGTAGGTTTCTTCGTATTCCCACCAGTAAAGTTTGGGCAACAGCCACTTTCTATACCCAATTCAGACTTAAACCAATTGGTGAGAAACATATCATGCTTTGCCGCGGAACAGCCTGTCATGTCAAGGGAGCACCCAGGATACTTGACGAGATTGAACTGAAACTCGGGATCACCGAAGGAGAAACATCATCCGATGGTAAATATTCGCTTGAAAGCGTTGCTTGTATCGGTGCATGCGGACTGGCGCCTTGTATTTTGATCAATGAAGATGTCAAGGGCCGATTGACCCCAAAATTGGTAAACAAACTTTTTGAAGATAAGGAGAGGAGGGATCAGGATGTCGAATAAGACTTGCTTGATTTGTCAGGGAACAGGTTGTGTATCTGCCGGATCCAGGGAAATACATGCGTCTCTCGAGAAGGAAATAGAACAATTGGGTTTAAGTAAAGACGTTAAGGTTAAACGTACAGGCTGTCATGGTTTCTGTGAACAAGGGCCTCTGGTCGTTGTCGAACCTGAGGGTCTCTTCTACGCTGGTGTTAAGGTGGATGATGTTCCGGATATTGCCCGGTCTTTATCACCACAGGGAGAACCTTTAGAGGAGAAACCGCTCTATCATGATTCTGCCACAGGTAACCCGATAACTCATTACCATGATATTTCCTTTTATAACAAGCAACAACGCACTGTGTTACAAAACTGTGGAAATATTGACCCGGAGGAAATTGGTGACTATCTTGCCACAGGTGGTTATCAATCACTTCGTAAAGCTCTGTTTGAAATGTCTCCGGGGCAAATTGTTGATGAGGTGAAGCGTTCAGGGTTAAGGGGACTTGGCGGAGCTGGTTTTCCTACCTGGATAAAATGGGAAGCTTGTCAGCGTGCCCCCGGTGACGAAAAATATGTTATCTGTAATGCCGACGAGGGTGATCCCGGAGCATTTCAGGATCGATCGATTTTGGAAGGAGATCCTCATTCTGTCTTAAAAGGAATGATAATTGCCGGTTACGCCATAGGTGCCCGGAAAGGATATGTTTACGTACGGGCCGAGTATCCTCTGGCAATAAAACGCCTGGAGATAGCCATAGATCAGGCGAGAAAAAAAGGGTTTATAGGTAAAAGTATTCTCGATAGTAATTTCAGTTTTGATATAGAGATATTTCAAGGGGCCGGAGCTTTTGTATGTGGTGAGGAAACTGCATTGTTGGCTTCCATTGAAGGAAAACGGGGAATGCCAAGGCCTCGTCCCCCATTCCCGGCACAATCCGGATTATGGGGTAAGCCAACCTTAATTAGTAATGTAAAAACCTACGCTAATATTCGCTGGATAGTAAACAAAGGTGCGGATTGGTTTGCCGGCATAGGAACCGAAGGATGCAAAGGCACAGCCATTTTCTCACTTACCGGCAAAATAGCAAATAGTGGAATCGTTGAAGTGCCCATGGGAATAACTCTTCGTGAGATCATCTACGGGATAGGCGGGGGAATTCCTGGAGGGAAACCATTCAAGGCAGTTCAGACCGGTGGACCTTCGGGTGGATGCCTGCCGGCAGAACTTCTGGATACACCGGTTGATTTTGACTCACTCAAAGCAGCTGGCTCGATGATGGGCTCAGGAGGCATGGTGGTGGTGGATGAAGACACCTGTATAGTAGACCTGGCAAGATATTTTGTTGATTTTGCAACTAAAGAGTCGTGCGGAGAGTGTGCCCCATGCAGGCTTGGAACTAACCAGATGCTTGATATATTAAATGATATAGTGGAGGGGAAAGGGGAAATGGAAGATATTGACATATTGGAATCATTGGGGATGGGGATTAAGAAAGGGTCGTTGTGTGGCTTGGGACAAACTGCTCCAAACCCTGTTCTGACTACCCTTAAGTACTTCAGAGAGGAGTATGAGGAACATATTATTGAGAAGAAGTGCAGAGCAAAGGTATGCAAGGATCTGATTCACTTTATTATCATGCCTGACAGATGTACAGGATGTCATATCTGTACCAAAGTATGTCCTGTAAACGCTATTAGCGGGGATCCGAAGCAGATACATGAAATAGACCAGGAATTATGCATTAAATGCGGATTGTGTTTTGAAAAATGTCCGCCAAAATTTGGTGCTATTGAAAAGAATTACGGAAGTAAAGTAATGGAGGACTAATTCATGGATATGTTAAGTTTCAATATTAACGGTAAATTATTAACAGTCGGGAAAGGTAAGACCATCCTTGAGGCTGCCCTTGAAAATAGTATTTATATTCCTAACCTGTGCCATCATCCCGATCTGGTACCCTCAGGTAACTGTCGTATGTGCATTGTTGAGATCGAAGGAAGAAGAGGCCAGATAATTTCCTGTACTACACCGGTAGAAGAGGGTATGGTTGTCAGAACCGATAGCCAGGAGATATCCCATGTCAGGCAGACAACTCTCGAACTGATTCATGCCAATCATACTCAGGATTGTACAAATTGCAGTAGTAACAGTGCATGTGAGCTTCAGAAAGTTACAGCCTATGTCGGGGTTAATGAGGAGAGACTTGGCAGGTTAAGAAGAACCAGACAACATTATAATATTGATGATTCCAACCCTTTCTTCAGTCTCGATCATAATAAGTGTATTATGTGTGGAATATGTATCCGTACCTGTGACGAAGTACAGGGTGTTAATGCACTTGACTACGGGTTCAGGGGGTTCAACACTGTCGTAAGTACTTTCGGTGACAAGCCAATAAAAGAGTCAGTTTGCGAATCGTGTGGTGAATGTGTTGTAAGGTGTCCGGTAGGAGCATTAACATTCAAGGAGACGCGACAGCCAACTTTTGAGGTTAAAACAGTTTGCGCCTATTGTGGAGTCGGTTGTAATATCTATCTCGGAGTACGGGGCAATAAAATAGTGAGTTCACGTGGAGACAGGGACAGTATTGTAAATAAAGGCCGCTTATGTGTTAAAGGAAGGTTTGGTTATGAATTTGTTAACCATGAAGATCGATTGAAGGTTCCGCTTATAAAAAAGAACGGCACCTTTGTGGAGTCTACATGGGAAGAAGCATTCTCGATTATTGTTGAAAAATTCTCAGCCGTAGAGAGCAAACAGTTTGCTGCTTTTACTTCAGCCAAAATGACTAATGAAGATAATTATGTAATACAGAAATTCACCAGGGCTGTGATGGGTACAAATAACATCGATCACTGTGCACGACTTTGCCATGCTCCAACCGTTTCAGGTCTTGTTCAGAGCCTGGGTAGTGGCGCTATGACCAACTCGATTGATGAGTTTACAAATGCAAAAACTATTTTCTCAATTGGCTCCAACACCACAGCAGCTCATCCGATTATCGGACTACATATTAAAGAGGCCAAAAGAAAGGGAGCAAAAATTATAGTGGCTAACCCTAAAGAGATAGATCTGTGCAGGTTTGCCGATGTTTTTATGCAGCAATATCCCGGAACCGATGTGGTGCTTTTAATGGGAATGATGAAGGTGATAATAGATGAGCATCTTCAGGATGAAGAGTTTATTAAGACACGAACTGAAGGTTACGATGAGTTCCTTGATTCACTGACAGACTTTGATCTTGACACTACTGAAAAAATTACAGGTGTGCCAAAAGGGAAGATCATTGAAGCTGCACGTTTATATGCTACAAATACTCCTTCATCCCTGGTGTATGCAATGGGTATTACACAGCATTCTCATGGTACAGATAATGTGCTTGCAGTAAGCAACCTGGCCCTTCTGACAGGCAGTGTAGGCAAGGAGTCGTCAGGGATAAACCCGCTGAGAGGACAAAATAATGTGCAGGGAGCCTGTGATATGGGCGGACTGCCGGATGTATATCCCGGGTATCAGAAAGTTACCAAACCCTGGGCGAAAGAGAAATTCGAGGAGCATTGGGGAGTTAAACTCGATCCGGAAGAGGGCCTGACCCATACTGAGATATTTGATGAAATTGAGAAAGGGAATATCAAGGCTCTCTATCAGGTGGGAGAGAATCCAATCCTGAGTGAGGCCGACTCCAACCATGTTAAGAGAGCGCTTGCCAATCTCGATTTCTTTGTTGTTCAGGATATTTTCATGACCGAGACAGCAAAGTATGCCGATATCGTTTTGCCTGCTGCTTCATTTGCTGAAAAAGATGGCACATTTACTAATACCGAACGTCGTGTTCAGCGGGTTAGAAAAGCAGTTATCCCTGAAGGAGAGACTAAAGACGACTGGTGGATTGCCAGTGAGATTGCCAGGCGAATGGGTGCAAAGGGATTTGATTATGAGTCACCAAACGATATCATGGATGAGATAAACAGGGTTGTTCCGATTTATGGTGGAATAACATTTGAAAGAATAGAGGATGAAGGACTGCAATGGCCTTGTCCGACAACAAATCATCCAGGGACTAAATTTCTTCATGGTGAAAAATTCACAAGGCCTAACGGGCTCGGAAAATTATTTCCACTCACCTATAAAGCATCTATTGAACTTCCTGACAGTGAATATCCCCTGTTATTAACCACCGACAGGAGTCTCTATCATTACCATACCAGCACAATGACACGCAAGGTTAAAGGGCTTGAGATCCTTGACGGTGAAGAGTTTCTTAAGGTGAACCCGGAAGACGCTCAACAGATGGAGATCTCAGATGGGGAATATGTTACAGTCAGATCCAGAAGGGGAGATGTGAGAGTGAAAATTAAGATTACCCGTATTGTCCCCAAAGGAATAGCTTCGCTTACCTTCCATTTTCATGAGACCCCAACCAATGAACTTACCATTTGTGCGATCGATCCGGTTGCAAAAATTCCGGAAACCAAAGTTTGCTCTATCAGAGTAGAGAAGATGGAGACATGATTTAGCAATTGGCAAATAACTGATTATGAATAGATCTGAGGTATTAGAAAGGTTTAATCCGCAGAAAGACAACTTGTTAGGCATTCTCCATGGATTGCAGAATGGTAATCCAAATAATTATCTTACCGAAAGCGACCTTAAAGCAGTGGCAGAATATCTGAATATTACCTTCAGTCATGTTTTTGGTGTAGTAACATATTATACCATGTTCAGTCTTAAACAAAGAGGTAAGTATATTATCAGGATTTGTAACTCCCCGGTGTGTAACATGAAGAGGTCCTTATCACTCGCTGATGAGATCAGGGATTTGCTTGGTATTGGAGTGGGAGAGACTACCGGTGATATGCTTTTTACTCTTGAATATACTGAGTGCCTTGGAAGGTGTGATGTAGCACCCTCCATTATGGTCGCTGAGGATGTTTATGGAAATGTTACCAGGAAGAGTCTGGCATCAATAATTAAAAAATATAAATAGTCTGACTGTGATACATGAAAAGCGAGTATTACTTAAGAACCTGGGAAAGATAAATCCTGCCAGTATTGATGATTATGAGAAGGCCGGAGGATACAAAGCTATACGTAAGGCACTGGATATGAATCATCTTCTCGTAATTGATGAGATGATGAATTCAAGTCTTAGAGGAAGGGGAGGTGCTGGTTTTTCGACTGGGCTAAAGAATAAGTTTACCAGTGAGTCATGTCTGAGGTGTGAACAGAAATATCTTATTTGCAATGCAGATGAGGGAGAACCGGGCACCTTTAAAGACAGAATTATTATGGAGAATGATCCTCACCTGCTTATAGAGGGGATGCTTATAGCAGCATATGCAATAGGGGCCTCCAAAGCTTTTGTTTATCTCAGGGGCGAGTACTATAGATCTATCGATATGGTCACCCTGGCTATCAAAACAGCCAGAGAAAAGGGATATATCGGGAGCAAAATCTTCGGATCGGACTTTTCAGTCGATATTGAGATCAGGCTCGGTGCCGGATCATATCTCTGCGGTGAAGAACTTACTCTCCTTGAATCGATGGAAGGCAAACGTGGTTATCCGCGAATTAAACCTCCTTTCCCTGCCGAAAAAGGGCTGTTCGGTTATCCTACACTGGTGAATAATGTTGAGACACTTGCAACAATCCCTGTTATCATAGCAGAAGGCTCGGAGTGGTACAGTAAACTGGGTATTCCCGAATCACCAGGGACCAAGATATTTACTATCAGTGGTGATGTTGCAAATCCCGGATTTTTTGAGGTTGAAATGGGAACAACACTGAGGGATATTGTTTATGGACTTGCTGGAGGAATTAAAGATGGAAAGAGGTTGAAAGCAATGCTTTTAGGAGGAGCTGCAGGTACTTTTGTGGATGAGACAGTACTTGATACACCTATGGCTTATGATTCACTTAAGGAGAAGGGTGCAGTTCTTGGCTCCGGTGCTATTATGGTTCTTGATGAAACCCGTTCGATTTTATGTATGACTCAGTCAATACTTGAGTTTTTTAAACATGAATGCTGCGGAAAATGCGTTCCCTGCCGTGTTGGTACAGACAGACTGGTGAGAATGATAAAAGATATTAACAGGGGAAATGAAAACCGGTTTACTCTTGAAGAGATGGTTGATGAAGCCGGTTATATAGCAAAGACCTCACTGTGTCCGCTTGGCCAGTCACCAATTATGCCGTTAGCCAGCCTGCAAAGATATTTTAATGATCAATTCTAATTTTCCTGCTATATGTCAGAATTAGTCACTATTACAATAGATGGGGAAAAAATTGAAGCGCCGGAGGGAGATAATCTTCTACAGGTTGCAAGGGATAATGGCCTGAATATTCCCGGATTATGCTATCATAAAAAACTTACTCCTACGGGGGCCTGCAGGCTGTGCGTAACAAAGATCGAAGGCATGAAGGGACTTGTTATGTCATGTACCGTAAACGTTAAGGAGGGAATGGAGGTCATAGCATTTGATGACGAACTGGAGGAAGCCAGAAAACATACAATCGATTACCTTTTGGCCGAACATAATGATGAGCAGGACGGAACGTATCACGATGAGTTGTGGGATCTCGCACAGAAGTATAACCTGGCCGACCGGAAAAATCGTAAATATCCCAATATTTACCATGGTCTTAACTATAAGGTTGACGATACCTCTCCGGTGCTTACATACGATGCATCAAAATGTATCAAGTGTTTCAGGTGTGTTAAGGCGTGTGATGAGGTGCAGGGCAAAAATGTTCTGTCATTTTCAGAGCGCGGTATTGTCTCTTATATAATTGCCGGCTTTAATCATTGGGCTGAATCGGAATGTGATGGATGCGGTGAATGTGTTCAGCTTTGTCCAACCGGTGCACTTGTTGAAAAGCCACATAGAGAGGAGCTACAGCTTGATAGGATTGAGAGAAAAGTTAAAACAACGTGTCCCTACTGTGGTGTTGGGTGCCAGATCGAACTATTGGTACAAGATGAAAAGATTGTAAGAGTAAATGGTGTGGAGGGAGTACTTCCTAACGACGGACGTTTATGTATAAAAGGCAGGTTTGGATATGATTATGTTGGTAGTAAGCAGCGACTCACTAAACCTCTTATTAAGAAAAACGGCTATTTTGTTGAGGCAGAGTGGGAAGAAGCCCTCGATCTGATAACTGAAAAATTCAGTACAATTCTTAAAACCCATGGTTCATCTGCATTTGCAGGGTATGCATCGGCTAAATGTACTAATGAGGATAACTATATCTTTCAGAAATTTATCCGGATGGTGTTTGGCAACAATAATATAGATTATTGTACCAGGCTGTGCCATGCCTCAACAGTTACAGCTATGCTTAAGTCAATAGGCGATGGGGCAGGTAGTAACTCAATTGAAGATTTTGAAACCACCGATTGTCTTTTTGTAACCGGAAATAATATTATTGAAACACATCCTGTAACAGCTACATATGTTAAAGCTGGTAAGGCAAGAGGAAACAGGATTATTGTGTGTGATCCTAAATGGACGCCTCTGGTTAAGTATGCTGATATATGGCTACAGCCCCGGCTTGGAACTGATGTCGCCCTGCTGAATGGTTTGATAAGGCAAATTATTGTTGATAATGCAATTGATGAGGGATTCATTTCTTCAAGGGTGAAAGGAGGGATGGATGCCTTTAATGAGTTAAAGGAATTAGTTGAAAAATACAGGCCTGAAGTAGTTGAGGAGATAACTACTGTGCCTGCTGGTAAAATGATAGAGGCCTCAAGGATCTATTCGAGGGCAGAGACCGCTATGATTGCCACGGGCATGGGAATGAGCCAGCAGGTAACAGGTACGGATAACGTCTTCTCTCTTATTAATATGATGCTGATAACCGGGCAGATAGGACGAGAGAGATGCGGTATAGATCCGCCACGCGGACAAAACAATGTTCAGGGAACAACCGATGTGGGTGCTTCACCTCTGTTCTATCCGGGTTATATTCCTATTGCAGATGATGCAAATCGTAAGAGAATTGCCGGACTATGGCACACAGACTATGAAAAGCTTTCGGGAAAACCGGGATTGTCAACTGTTGAGATTATGCATGCTGCCCATAAAGGCGGGATAAAGGCTATGTATATTATGGGTGAAAATCCTATGGTTACCGATCCTGACCTTAACCATACCGAAGAAGCACTCAAAAATCTGGAGTTTCTCGTTGTTCAGGATATATTTAATACCGAAACCACCCCGTTTGCAGATGTAATTTTGCCGGCCTCTTCATATGCCGAAAAAGATGGCACATTTGTTAACAGCGACCGGAGGGTAGTCAGGGTTAGGAAAGCAGTACCTCTTCCGGGAGAAGCACGGGAGGATTGGAAGATTATTATTAAGATCGCTGAACGTATGGGATATGATATTGGTACTTATGACAATGCTTCTGAAATATTTGATGAGATCGTCAGGGCAGCGCCGATGATGGGTGGTATAAGTTATGATCGTATAGAGATAGAAGGACTTCAGTGGCCATGTCCAGACAGGGATCATCCCGGTACATCAACCCTGTTTCTTGACAGATTCAATACGCCGGACGGTAAGGCTCTGCTTAACCCGGTTGATTATATCGGGCAGAATGAGAAGCCTTCCAAAGAGTTCCCTTTTATCCTTAACTCAGGCAGGATTCTTTATCAGTTCCACTCGGCAACCATGTCCAGAAAGAATAAGGCTCTTAACGACTTTGCAAACGAGTCCTATGTTTTGATGAATTCGATTGATGTGTATAAACATGGACTGAAATCAGGAGAGTGCGTAAAATTGTCTAATAGCCGTGGGGAGTTGGTTACTACACTCCGTGAAAGTAACGAGGTGGCTGTTGGTGAGCTGTTTATGCCCTGGCACTTTTCTGAATCGTTGGTGAATAAGCTTACAAGGGCTGAGCTTGATCCGTATTCAAAAATCGCTCCTTTTAAGTTGTCGGCATGTCGGGTTGACAGAGTTTAGAGAAATGTTTTATAATCATAAAAATTTGTTAATTTTTAGTTTATATTTGGCGCATTAATCTAAAACTTAAAAAACTATGGATCACGGACCAGCAGTAGAACTCGGTGTAGATCATGCAGCGAAAAGAAAAACCAGGCTTGGCATATGGATGTTCATTTTTTATACGATTGTATATGGAGTGTTTGTAGCCATTGGTGTAGTTAATTATGAAGCAATGAGTATTATAGTTTTTGGAGATATCAACCTTGCTATTATATACGGCTTCGGATTAATTTTTCTGGCCATAATTATGGGGCTGATTTATAATTGGAGATGTACAAAGATTGAAAATCAAATGAATAAGGAGTATAAATCATGATTTACGGAGTATCATATTTAGCAATAGCCCTGTTCGTTTTTTTTGTATTGGTTGTACTGGGTTTGTCATTTTATTTTGGTTCAAAAACCAAATCTGCCAGCAGTTATTATGCTGCTGGAGGTACAATTCACTGGGCTGTAAATGGAGTAGCCTTTGCTGGTGATTATCTATCCGCAGCTTCTTTTCTGGGTATTTGCGGGATGATTGCTTTTGTAGGCTATGATGGCTTCCTGTATTCAATAGGTTACCTTGCTGGTTGGATTGTAGCACTTTTCCTTGTTGCCGAACCCATGAAGCGCTTAGGAAAATACACCTTCACTGATGCTTTGGATTCAAAATTTAATTCTAAAGCCATTCAGCTTACGGCAGCTATCAGCACATTGATTGTTTCTATATTTTACCTGATCCCTCAGATGGTAGGTGCCGGTACCCTCGTGGAACCACTACTTGGGCTTGACCACTGGGTTGGGGTTGTTATCGTAGGCGCAGTAGTGATTTTTATAGTTGCAACGGCAGGTATGACATCAACAACATACGTTCAATTTATAAAGGGGGGATTACTGATCATTTTTTCTACAGTTCTTGCCATATATATTTTTAACAATGGCTTAGACCTTAATCCCGAGCATAAAAATCAAGACTATATTCAGCCCATGACATTAAGCGCCGATAATATGCAGGGCTTTACTTCGGTTTCAAGTATGGATGTTGAAGATGTTTCCTTAGTAAAAATGGAAAAAGATGGCATTTATCGCTGGTTTACTAAAAGCGGGGATAAGTTCGAGGAGGCAATGTCTGTCACAAATACAAGTGATGGGGGGAAATTATACAATGGTGCACCAAAAGAAGAGGGAAAGTTCTATCAGGTAGGTACCCTGGTAAAAATTATTAAGGACGGAGAGGAAGTTGAATCAACTGGGAAAGTAAGTCCTTTAAAATTTCTAAGCATCATCAATTCAAGCGAAGTTGCACGATATGTAAAAATACTATTTGATGATGGTGATAATGAAGTAACTGCCTATGTTCAGAAAATAACCCCCGGTAAAGAAATGCTAATTCCCGGGTTGAAATTTAAGATTGGGAAAGGTGCTACGCCATTATCAAAATTGAATTTCATATCTCTTATGCTTGCCTTATTCCTTGGTACAGCGTCATTACCTCATATTCTTATCCGTTATTATACGGTTCCCAGTCAACGCGCTGCCAGGAAATCTACGATTGTTGCAATTGCTGCCATTGGATTTTTCTATGTTCTGACCCTGTTTATGGGATTGGGTGCAGCAACGAGTGGTGTATTAAACCTGGAAGACGGAAATATGTCAGCCCCACTCTTAGCTAAA
>JAUVKT010000136.1 GCA_030596125.1 Bacteroidales bacterium
TATTCTTCATTGTCCGTACTAACTTGTTTATTATCCATGATGGTAGCTCCCACAGGGTGTAGATTGCTTTCATCTATCGGATTGTCTGTATAGGCAAGAATTTCTTTACCATTACCATCTTTCAGGCTAACACCAACTATTCCATCTACCTTGCCTATCTCTTTTAAGAACGGTTTTAACGGAAGTATGGTAACTTCTTCATTCAAAACAACTTCCTCATCTACAGATACAGTAAGTAATCCATTCTTTACTTCAGATGTAGTATTTAGCGCTATTTCAAAACTATTTTGGTCTCTTGTAAAGCTCAATGCCGCATCTCTGTTAATTTTTACTATATCACCTTTCATGCCCTTCACAGGAGACCAGTATTCTACCCAGTCGTGAGAAGCCAGTGCCTGCATCCTCCTGAATCCTGCCTGAGTTAAATCAGAACCGGCATCAATCTCAAGATAACGGCTAAGTTCATTTCCCATGGAGAGCAACTTATAATCATAATCAACACCCGGACCGGGTGACCAGCACTTACTCCCGGGAAAGATTCTGCGATCCGAAATATGAGCCAGACCTGCATCTTCATCATGCTGGTAAAGACACCAAAAGTCATCCCAGTTATCAAGCCCTGCCCAATCGCCCCCGACAATTCGGTTTTTATCCCAACTTAGATCATGTCCGGCCCAGGTTGGGTAAGGATTCACATTTTCATGGTAAGTTCCTGTGGTTCGCCTGGTTGGAAAAACAACCTGCACTTCCCCTTTGTTAGGAAAGGCAACAATGTTCCAAAAGTGATAGCGATGTGGCAGCGAAGTAGGGTTATTCAGGCTCACTCTTTGTTCAAGAAAAGCCTTTCCCGGTTGAAGTATTAGTTCAACCTGCCATTTCATTCCATACCTGCTCTCTACTTCACCTACGAATATGGAACCACTTCCATCCGGATTCTTGCGAATGGAATAATCAACTACATCACCTGATGAAGCATAATGGGCGTGCGGAAAATTAAACTCAATTCCAATAGGGAACCATCCCCCGCGATGGCCACCAGTAGTCGGTTTTATCAAGGGCCGTGTATAGATAGTTTCCCTGTCATTTACTTTGTCGTAGAAACTGTAAATATGCCCTCCCACCTCCGGCAGAACAGTGATTTTCAGAAGCTTATTCTCCAGTATCAATAATTTGTACTCCTTATCAACCTTTTCAGTTGTAGGAGAGCTCAGCCAACTATATGGGTAAAGATCATTTGTCTTCCAGTGGGCTGTAGCAATAACAGGAAAGGCCGGGTATGGGCTAGCTGTTATTTCCTGGGTAGGAATTGTTATGATTTCTTCCCTGACATCAACCAAGGTTTGGTTTTGAGAGTTACAAGACAAAAATATCTGGAACAGGAGTAAGAAACCCGTTAGTAACAGAATTATTTTAAAAAGCTGAAATAAGTTCCGTATGGTTGTTTTAAATTGATTTCTCATTTTTCCTGTTGATTATAATAAATATAATATGTTAATAATCTCTCCTCTTTAACAAAATATATGAAAGGAACATATACTACCATCCACTTCATTTGTTATCAATGAGTGTTAAAAATTTAACGAATATATCAAAAATGTAAACATGTAACAAGATCATCTTTAAAAGGTGGTTTTCAGTCCTAAACTCAATCGTCTTCCAAAGTCGGGATAACCGGCAACAGTAGAGTATCTTATATCAGTCAGATTTTGAATCCTGAGGTACACTCTTGTGGTAATTGTTTTGCCAAATGAGTATCCTCCTGATATATCTGTTACAAAGTAATCACCTAAAGGAGCATATATGGTCGGCTCTCCCTGAATCTGCTGTACAAAACGGCTGCTTTCAAATCCACCAATATATTTCCAGAAAAGATTAAAATCGAGACCTGATCTTTCAAATAGAATTCCTCCATTTGTGATAATTTCAGGGAATTCATCACTTCTTTTCATCTGTCCGCTTTCTTCTGTTACTGATCGCATTGCTGTGAGGTTAATAAAAGCTGAAAAATAGTTCATCAGCCTGGGACTCAAGACTTCCACTTCAACACCAAAATGATCCTCGTCTCTGTTTTCATACAATTCCATAACAAGCCCGTTTTGTTCATAAGTATTGCCACTATAAACTATAGCATCTTTTTGGTTGACAAGAAATCCTGTAAAGGTTATTTTGCCGGTCTGTTTCAAAACGGTTTGAATTCCCAGATCAAATTTAGTCCTGGTTTCGTTCTGCGGTTCATTAAGATCTTCATCAAGAGATCCTTCCCTTGGTTTAATTTTACCAGTGGCAGAATGGTAAAAACCCATCAATGTTTTTGATAAATTCCACCTGAATCCCAAAGCAACCTGGAGATTAGCCGGTTGCCATTCATCAACAACCGGTGTCACCCCGGAAAAACCGGTTCCGCTACCGTCGATATTGAAAGCACCGTAATCATTCATATATGTTCCTGACCAGCGAATTGCTCCATCCAGGACAAATGGCCCAAAATCATGTTCGTCTGCCACTACTCCCGAAATAGTTTCAAGATCACAACGTTTACCGATATAGAATCTTTTACCATCCGGTGCTATCCAGTGATTAAACAGACCACCAAATCGCAATGTGTTTTTATGAGACAGGTTTAATGTCTGTAATAAATTAACTCCCCATTCATGGTCTTTCTCTGAAATTTCAAAAATTTCATTACTATTTATATCTTCCCATTTAAAAACAGGTTTTCTATCTGCATAAAAAACATGGACCTCTGTCGATGCCTTTTCACCTGGACGGTAATTGACTTTTAGATTAATAAGAGTACTTCGAATCTGATCAAATGATGATATTTCTTCCCTGAATCGTTTTCCAGCCGGTTCTTCTGCAAGAGCCAATTCCCGTTTTCCGTCCAGATAATATAAATTGGTACTAATAGTTAGTTCTTTATAAGGCTCCCAATTGAATCTGCAATATATGTTACCTATTCCCTCGGCTGCATTTTTCTGATCAGGGCCATCAGTTTTATCATAACCTAATCCTGCAGCATAAGAAAATTTCTTATACCCCGCTCCATGTGAGACATGAGAATGAAGCGTATTAAAAGCTCCATATTCCAATTCGGCTGATGTTTCGGGTTGGTCATACTCCCTTGTTTTAATGTTAATTATTCCGGCCAGGCCCGATAATCCGGTTAAAAAAGCAGCGCTTGAACGAATAATCTCCACCTCTTCAATATCGCTTGCAGAGATAAAATATGGCATTTCATGGAATTCTCTTTGCCATATTCCATTAATGGCATAATCGGGATATGGGTATCTTTGACCCCTGACAGAAAAAAAATGTTTTACTTTTCGTCCACGGGTTTCAATTAAAGCTCCCGGCACATATTTAATGGCATCAATAAGCGATATAGCGCCCTGGTTTACAATTTCCTGCCTGCTAACCATACTAATTACAGGTTGCAGAGATCCGGATTCAAGGGTAGGGACATATATATAGTTGCATTTTTTTCTCCCCAGTATATCTACAGAATCTATCAGAATAACCTCAGGTTCCAGATCAATCTGTATATTAGAAAACCTGTTCTTATTAACTACCACGATATGGCTCACCGGGTAATATCCTACCATAGATGCCTCAAGCATATATTTTCCTTCTGGTATGCCGGCAATCTTATAACTGCCATCTGGTTTGCTTGAAGTTCCATAGCTGGTCTCTTCAATAGTAAGGTTAACAGATCTTAAATACTTTAGCGTTTCCCTGTCCCTGACTTTTCCCTGAACACCCTGCTGCATATTTTGCGCGAACATTGATTGAGATAGAAGGAATATAATTAAAAAAAATCCTGTTCCGGAAAAATGGAATATACTGGTTTTTTGTTTCAATTTTATCCTTGGGATTTTGATCTGAATTTTGTCCAAAATATAAATTCAGATATTCTTATGTAGGTTAAAGCTCCTTTCGTACGTGATTACTCCCTGATGATTTCAATAAAATTAATAACCGGGGCCTGCATTAGATCAGGATCCGATTCTTTTGGAATCAATTCCATTTTGAGATCACCTGTTACGCTGATACCTTTAAATTCCCTGACAATAGCAGTATTTGCCGAACCTGCCTGATTAAGAATATCAAAGTTTTCAAGCACAATTTCATCCTGTAATAATACATCAAAAATATGTTTGCCTGATGGAACTGCAAAACCAAGGCGAACAGTATACACAGCTGGTTGTTCTCCCCGGGAATCATTAATTAAAGGAATGTTACACAGTGATAATCCGACACAACCTGATGAAAAAAGCCAGGGTTTACCGGTATTTTCTATCTCAACTCCCTTGGTATCATAATTAAAAAATCCCATGCCGGTTAGAATTTCCTCATTAAGATCAAACTTCACACCGTATTCAACCTTTGGGCGCGGATATCCGAACCATACATCGCCCTTATCGTCAGTTCTGTCACCGGGCGCACCAAGATTGATTGCAAGGTGTTGAACCGGGGTAATAGAATCATGGCTTATATATACGCTCCAATCTTCTACTTTATCTGGTTTCCCGGGTATCAAAACAACCGTCGATTTGATCGGATAAGAACATGTACAGCCTGAACTTGCTTCGGGGTAAAGTAACAGGCCATTGGCAGGTATCATGTTAATCCAGCAGCCAGGCCTGATTCCTCCATAATAATTGATCCCCCTGTCCTTT
>JAUVKT010000069.1 GCA_030596125.1 Bacteroidales bacterium
ACTTTTAACTTCTTCTCAACTTTAGTCACTTTTAACTTTAGCTCACTTTTAACTTCTTCTCAACTTTAGTCACTTTTAACTTTAGCTCACTTTTAACTTCTTCTCAACTTTAGTCACTTAAAATTGTACCTTTATACTAAATAAAATCTCAAATATAGTTTTGGTGAGATTAATGAACAAACATATTGATTAAATAATCATTACCGGAGATGAATATTATAATAACTGGTGCCAGTAAAGGAATAGGGAGAGAAACTGCACTTGAACTGGCAAAATCAAAGACAAACAGAATTCTAGCCATTGCAAGGTCAGAAACCTCGCTTAAATCCCTCTCAGAAGCCTCTGAATACAAGAATATTGAATATATGGCTATAGATATCACATCAGTATCAAATCACCCTGAAAAGTTTATAAAACGGGTTAAAGACATTTTCGATCATATAGATATTCTTATTAACAATGCAGGATTGCTTATTGTTAAATCTTTCGAAGATCTCACTGCTGAAGATGATATACTGATGACTTCTACCAATTTTTACGCACCAATGCATACAATCAGAGCTTTATTACCTATGTTGAAACGAGGGAGCCATACAGTAAATATTGGGAGTATGGGAGGCATCCAGGGAAGTCCGAAATTCGGAGGGATGTCGGTATACGCTGCAACTAAGGCAGCCATAACCCTGCTTACCGAGAGTCTTGCCGCAGAGTATGGGAAGGATGGACTAAGTTTTAACTCTCTCTCTTTTGGCGCAGTTGAAACTGATATGTTAAAGACAGCGTTTCCCGGATATAATGCTCCTGTCAGAGCTGATGAGATGGGTAAATTCGTAGCATGGTTTGCACAGAATGGACATAGTGTGTTCAATGGAAAAAACCTGCCTGTTTCAGTGGCAAATCCTTAGCTGTAAATTCCTGGTTTTATTTTATTATCCAACACCATCAAACCATTAAATGCCAGCGCTTTAAGCTCATCTTCTCCGGGATATAACACTACTTCTGCAATTGAGTCTACCATACTGCTTATGTAATCAGTATGTATCTTCTGGTGGGCTAATCCTCCTGTTAGGATAATTGCATTAACATCTCCTCCAAGCACAGCAGCCATCGCTCCGATCTCCTTGCCTACCTGATAGGAGGCAGCTTCCTGGATAAGCCGGGCTTTTTCATCACCTGATTCAATACGCCGGCACACCTCCCTGAAATCGTTTGTACCAAGGTAGGCAACTATTCCTCCCTCACCTGTTAGCATCTTCATTATCTCATTTCTGCTCTTTTCTCCGCTGAAACAAAAATCTACCAGCTGGCTTGCCGGAAGGCTCCCTGCCCTCTCCGGGGAAAATGGTCCGTCACCATTAAGGGCATTATTAACATCCACAACCTTTCCCTTTTTGTGAGCACCAACACTAATACCACCACCCATATGTGCAATTATCAGGTTCAGATCTTCGTATTCTCGTCCAACTGATTTTGCATATACACGGGCAACAGCTTTCTGATTAAGTGCATGAAATATTGATACACGACTGAAAGAAGGGTGTCCTGCAATTCGTGCAACATCCTGTAGCTCGTCAACAACAACCGGATCAACAATATATGCCCTGGTATCAGCCAGTTCTGAGGCAATATCCCTGGCAATCAATCCACCCAGATTACTGGCATGAGATCCTCTCTCACTACTAAGCAGGTCTCTCCTCATTGCGTCACTAACCTCATATATTCCCGACTCAATAGGTTTTAACAGTCCTCCCCTTCCAACCACGACTTTAATCTGCTTAAGGTCAATATTCTCAGATTTTAACTCATTAATAATAATATTCTTTCGGAAGTTAAACTGGTCACTTATACGGTCAAACCGGGCAAGTTCTCCTGTAGAGTGAGAAACTGATTTTTCAAATACCAGATTCTCCTCCTCAAAAAGGGCAAATTTGGTTGATGTTGATCCCGGATTTATAGCAAGAATGAATCTTTTCATATAAAACCTGTTAATTAATTCTTTTCGGTCATCTTGCAGGCCAGGGCAATACAATAAAATTTTGAGTTTTCACTTTCACTCCGTGACATCAGTACAACAGGATGGGTAGTACCTGTGAGCATTCCTGCCAGTTCTCCATGTCCAAACAGCATCAATCCTTTATAAAAGGGATTACAGGACTCAAGGCTGGGGAAAAGCAAAATATCAGCATCACCACCAACAGCAGTATCAACACTTTTAATTTTAACGCTCTCCTTGTCACATGCCAGGAAAATATCGAGCGGACCATCCATTATGCAATCTTTTATCTGACCACGATCAGCCATTTTGCACATTACAGCATAGTCAACAGAGTTATGAAAATGACGACTCATCTTTTCAGATGCCCCAATCAGAGCTATCTTTGGTTTATCAACTCCAAATCTTTTCGCCATTGATATGGCATAATTGGCCATTGCTATCTTTTGATCAAGATCAGGAAACGGAATAACTGCGGTATCGGTTACAAACAGAAGCTTATGATAATCAGGCACCTGAACTGCACAAACATAACTCATCACTGCTCCTGGCTCCATCAGGCCTTTCTCCTTGTCCATCACAGCTTTTAGAAATTTATCAGTACCGACAAGACCCTTCATCAGGACATCAGCCTCACCTGACCTTACCATCTCTACAGCAAGTTTCGCAGCCTCATATTCATTATCAACATGGGTAATCCTGAAATTACCCGCATTGATATTCATATCACCGGCAACCTTAATAATCTGATCCCTGTCACCTATAAGGATAGGGTTTACAAAACCCATTTCAACAGCTCTGGCGAGAGCTCCAAGTGTATTGGGATCCTGAGCCCAGGCAACTGTTACGGTATATTTTCGCTTACTATTGACTACGTTATCAACAAGCTCATCAAGACTTCTTAACATGATGATATCTATTTACTTGATGCTGCTGCAAGCAGTATGCTGTCATATTTTGCCTGCTCACTGTCTGACCGCGATGTAAGAACAATTGGTGAGAGAGCGCCAAGGATCATCGATGCCACCTTAGCCCTTGCGAAGAATACAAGTGATTTATAAAGTACATTGCCTACCTCAATATCGGGCATCAGAAGCAGATCGGTGTCGCCTGCAACCTCACTGATGATACCTTTATGTTTAGCACTCTGGAGACTAACGGCATTATCGAATGCCAGAGGACCGTCAATAATACAGTTCTTAATCTGCTTTCGTTGATTCATTTTTGAAAGCAAGGCTGCATCAAGTGTAGCCTGCATACTCTCGTTAACCATCTCAACAGCTCCCAGCACAGCTACTTTTGGCATCATAACGCCAAGCATATTAAGGCATTGAACCGAATTATTTACAATGGATATTTTATCCTGAAGATTTGGTGCGATATTCATCGCGACATCTGTAACTGCAATAAGTTTATGGTAAGTATTCACCTCAAAAAGGGCAACATGCGAAAGAAGGTTGCCGGTACGCAGGCCCCACTCTTTATTGAGTACGTACTTAAGAAGTATAGAGGTTCCAACCTTGCCCTTCATAAGTACATCAGCTTCGCCTTTATTGACCATTTTTACGGCAAGTTCTGTAGTTTTCTCAAGATCCTTCTCATGAATAATACTTATACCGGTAAGATCATAGTCAAATTTACCGGCAACTTTAATTATCTCTTCCTTGTCACCAATCAGAACGGGTTCAATAATATTATCGGCTCCCGCCTTAAGAACAGCACCCAATGATTGCTTATCCTGTGCTGCTGCCAGTACCAGTTTCTTAACCGGTTTATCTTTCAGAAGCCGTTTAAGATCTTCAAGTTTCTTTAGTTCCATCTTATGTAAAATTATGCAATTATTACTAATTTGCCATAACAATATTACGGGTATCAGTTGCAATTACCAACTCTTCATCTGTTGTAACAACAACTGCAGTTGCTCTTGATCCAGGTCTGGTTAAGACAGCATCTTTCCCCTTTACACCATCATTCATATCTTCATCGAAATCTATCCCGAGAAAATCCATTTCCGAGCAGATCAGCTTCCTCAGGTTAAAATCATTTTCCCCTACACCACCAGTAAAGACTAATAGATCAACACCGTTTAATGCTGCAATATATGCCCCTATAAATTTTTTAACCCTATATGCATACATATTAAGTGCAAGGATAGCCCTTTCGTTACCCTCGTATGCTGCCTTCTCAAGATCCCTCATATCGGAAGAGAGGTTTGTAATACCCATCACGCCGCTTTTCTTATTTATCATATTACTCACACCCTTAACATTAAGATGCTCTTTATCAGCTATATATATTAATACTCCAGGATCTATTTCACCTGTCCGCGTTCCCATTATTAGTCCGTCAACAGGCGTAAAGCCCATAGATGTATCAAATGACTTCCCATTCTCTATTGCAGCAACTGATGCCCCGTTACCCAGGTGACAGGTAATGATTTTCAGATCCTCAAACTTCTTACCGATCATTTCGGCAGCTTTTTGAGCTACAAATTTATGGCTTGTACCATGGAATCCATATTTCCTGATCCTGTATTTCTTATAATACTCGTAAGGTATGGCATACATGTATGCAAAATCGGGCATTGTCTGATGGAATGAGGTATCAAAAACAGCTACCTGAGGAATTCCGGGTATAAGCCTCTCTACAGATAAAATCCCTTTCAGGTTTGCAGGATTATGCAATGGAGCAAGTTCAGAGCAATTCTCTATATCCCTCTTTACCGATTCATCTATCAACACGCTTGTGATGAAGTTTTCACCTCCATGAGCCACCCTGTGGCCAACAGCTTTGATATCCTTAATGTTTTTCAATACTCCGTGCTCTTTATCAAGAAGGACTTCTATGACACAGTTGATACCTATTGTATGATCGGGAATATCATTTATAGCCTTATATGTATCTTTTCCTTTCGGCTTATGTGTTATAATAC
The DNA here is from genome assembly GCA_030596125.1 of Bacteroidales bacterium. Lineage (GTDB taxonomy): Bacteria > Bacteroidota > Bacteroidia > Bacteroidales > VadinHA17 > JAUVKT01. The sequence continues at coordinate 4,926 of JAUVKT010000069.1, forward strand.
TATCCGTGAGGCCAATTCTCTCAATTAAACCCTTTGCGACAACCTCCGGCCCGTTAATAGTCTCAAAAACTTTATATTTTATAGACGAACTGCCACAATTGAGAACAAGTACAATCATAATTTTTTATCTGAAATTTATCTAACTTAATACTTTATCTGTTTGTTATAGAAATAATCCCGGGAATATCCTGACCCTCCTCCCGAGCCACAAAATTCAATCTCCTGCTTCTGCCTGTATTGATGTAATTGCAATCAGGCTTACGATATCACTTACCGAGCATCCTCTTGAAAGGTCATTTACAGGTGCTGCCATTCCCTGCAGAACCGGACCTACAGCTTCAGCCTTTCCCAGACGCTGAACAAGTTTATACGCAACATTGCCAACATCCAGCGATGGAAAAACCATCACGTTAGCTTTTCCGGCGATTGGACTACCGGGTGCTTTACTCAGGCTTATCGCTTCAATAAGTGCTGCATCTACCTGTAATTCACCATCAATCTCGATATCAGGGGCCATCTCCTTAGCTATCCTTGTTGCGTTAATCACCTTCTCAACCATAGGATGCTTTGCACTTCCCTTAGTGCTGAAACTAATCATCGCTACCCTCGGCTCAATACCAAGTATGGATTTTGTAGTTCTTGCAGTAGCAACAGCTATTTCAGCCAGCTGGAAATCAGTAGGATCAGGATGAACTGCTCCGTCAGCAAATACTATTACACCATTATCACCAAATGACTTATCGGGGTGTATCATAATAAAGGCTCCTGACACAACAGATATGCCGGGTGCTGTTTTTATATACTGAAAAGCAGGACGTAGTACATCACCTGTAGAATTGGCAGCGCCTGCTACCTCACCATCTGCGTCACCATTTTTAATCATTAAAACCGACAGATACAGAGGATTCTTAATAAGGTTTGCAGCCTCTTCCCTTTTCAAACCCTTACTCTTCCTGATCTCCACCATCATGTCGATATAATGATCAATCTTCTCATGGTTATCAGGATCAATGATTACTGCATCAGAGATATTGTCCAGATTCATCTCAACTGCCATGGCCTCTATTTTTTCAGGCTTACCAATCAGGATGATTTCTGCAATACCCTCACCTATGACCTCGTTAGCAGCCTCCAAAGTCCTCGGCTCGGCTCCTTCCGGAAGCACAATTTTTTTATTTAGCCTGCAAGCATTTTGTTTGATCCTGGCTATTAATTCCATTGTATATCAGATATTTATAGTATGCAAATCTTGTTTGTAAAATTAGATAAAAAAGATTGCACCTGCAATAGTCATTAACATGATTAATATCAGCAAAATCAGACTAGGTTATTATGTATTATGAAGAGGAAAAGCGGAAGGGACCAAAATCACTTATAACGATTTTGGTATAGTGCGTATTAATACACAATAGCCTTTGTTGAACTTAGGCCTCATCCTTCAAGTCGGTTTATTTCAGTCCGTATTTCGTCAATTACTTCGACATTCATGATGACCTTCTTGCCATTTGCTTTTGATGAAAAAATGTAAAACACTTTACCACCAAATTCTTTTTCAAACTTCTCGTGCGTCTTTTCTTGAAGGCCTTTTTCCTTGAAAATTTGAGATAGCTGGATTCCTTGATTTACCGGTTTAATTTGAAGCCCGATATATTTGTCTTTAATCTTGATGAAAAAGTCCACATTGAACAATCTATCCCATTTATCAGGAGCAGGTTCAATCTTGTAGTCAAGTTCTCTTTCTAATTGTCCGTAAATAGTTTTTATCTCGGTCATGTAACCATCAAAAGTTCTATCAATGACGAGTTTAAGCATATAGTCTATGCAATCGCCTTCGGTTATTTCTTCAACTTCTGCTGATATTACTTCAGTAATTTTGATGTAGAGTTTTTTCCCAAGGTCTATAATGTGTTCTTTAGGCCTTACATTTGAGAAGTAGTATTCTTTCCATTCTTCTAATGCTTTAGGTTCACATTTTCTTATGCTTTCGGATGTCGGCCCAACATTTCTTTTAAAGTTCAGTTGAAACCGATTCATAGCACTATTTAAAATCCATTCTTTAGCCATTGCTTCTATTTTGCCAATTTCTTCTTAATGCATTCGCTCTTTCTCTTACTGAGTCTGCTCTGTTTTCAAGGCTACTGCATACTCGATTAAGTTCTTGTTCATTTTGAATTATCCAATATCCTCTATTCCACATTAAACTACCGATACAGATTCCATGGATTAAAATCATCTCTCTGATTAAATCTCTAACGTGTTCGTTGGTGACACCGCCACTTTCAAGATTTAAAGCCAATCGAATTTCAGTTGAAGATTTACGATTATTGTAACCGATAGCATTTTCATTGAGATAACCAAGAATTGCCTGTTGTTCGTCATTCATTTGATGATAGATTTAGAAATTTACTTTTGTATTTAAAATCAATTGACGAATCTGGTTCAACCAACCCTTCTTTAAGCAAATGCGCATTTAAGAAGGTTTTATTTTTTAAATATAAATAACACATTAAATTATTGTTATCATCATATTTCTGATTATCAAACTTTAAAAAAACTTTTTGTCCTTTGGTTTTATCATAAAGAAATTGTTTTGCAGCACTAATCAAACTTTCCTTCTCCTTAACACCAATCAATCTTACTACAAGATCATTGTTGAGTTTTAAGAGCTCAGGGCTAATAATCTCTTTTATTGAATAGTACTCCTCACGTTGTGAACTGTTCTTGTCTATTATTGAACCAAACTGTAGTTTTTTTGGATCAACTTTTTTATCCAGATTGTGAAAGTCAACAAAACGATACGAAAGTTTTTCAAATTCTTTATCAATGTCTAAATTGATTTCATCTTTCAAAAATTCATAAGTTGTCCCTGAAATGTCGGTCTGATTGATATTTAGTTTTTGTTTTGCTATCTCAATGAATTCAGCATTAATTTCATAACCAACTGAATTTCTATCCAAATTCCGGGCTGCTAAAGAAGTAGTGCCACTTCCCATAAATGGGTCTAATACAGTTTCTCCTTTGAAAGCAAACATTTTTATCAGTCTTTTTGGTAATTCTTCAGGAAACATTGCAATATGTCCGTCTTGTTTTATACCACCAAAATTCCAATGCCCAGAAAAATATTCTTTCCATTCGTCAGTTGTTAATTTAGATTGGTCTTTTATTGCTTTGCTTACTTTGGAAGGTGTGCCTAATTTTTTAAAGATTAAGATGAACTCATAATCAATAGATAAGATGCCATTTCGTGGTGTTGGAAAACTTCCCATTAATGAAGCGCCGCCTGTCGTATTAGTTGTCGTTTTTTTTTGCCAGATAACAGCCCCCAAATAATCAAACCCGATACTTTCGCAGAATTTTATTATCTCAGTACGAATTGGAATGACTTTGTAACGTCCATAATACACAGCACGAGCAAACTGGTCGCCAATATTCACACACAGGCGACAACCATCATCAAGTACCCTATAACACTCTTTCCATACGAGATTGAGATTGTTGATATAGGTCTCATAATTTTCATGGTAGCCAATTTGTTTTTCAGTTCCGTAGTCTTTTAGCTGCCAATAAGGTGGTGATGTTATCACCAAATGAACCGACTTGTTCTGGATGAGATTCATCTGTCGGCTGTCCCCATTTACTATTCTATGATTTGTCTTCAATTGTCTATTTTTTATGTGCGAATTTAGTCATAATTTAGCTATTTCTGGTCGATTTCGCAGTTCTCTTAACATTGCCACCTATTTCTTTTCACCTTTAGCTCACTTATAACTTTAGTCACTTTAAGTACTTACTTATTACCATATTTTATATTTTTGCTAATCTAATTTTTGAAGTTGATGACAGATACCAAGACCTCCCTTGAAGAACTTATCTCCTCTCTTGACGGAGAGATGAAGATGGATACGATAACCCTGACTATCTATTCTACAGATGCGTCGATGTACAAGGAAACTCCTTTGGCTGTAGTATGGCCTGAGGGTGAGGCAGACCTGAAAAGGATAATAGAGTATGCCAATACCAATAAGCTGGGTATAATACTACGCGGAGCCGGAACATCACTTGCCGGCCAGGTTGTAGGTTCGGGTATAGTGGTAGATATATCAAGGCATATGAACAAAATCCTGGAGGTTAACAGAGAAGAGCGATGGGTAAAGGTTCAACCCGGTGTTATACTGGAGGAGCTAAACCGTGAAATGATGAAGATCGGTCTCTTTTTCGGACCGGAAACATCAACAGCCAGCAGATGTACAATGGCTGGTATGCTGGGAAATAATGCATGCGGACTCCATTCACTCAGATATGGCTCAACGCGCGATCATACACTTGAGGTGAAAACATTGCTAAGCGATGGTAGTGAGGTCACTTTCAAGGCAGTCACAAATAAAGAGTATGATGAAAAATGCCAGCTAAAAACGCTGGAGGGTAACATATACAGGAAAATAAATTCACTTCTTACCAACGAAAAAAATGTAAGGGAGATCAGAAATGAATATCCTGACCCAAAGATACCGCGCCGGAATACCGGTTATGCATTTGACCTGCTTCTAAATTCTGCACCCTTTACAGATGGAGGTCCCGATTTTAATATATCTAACCTTCTGGCCGGATCAGAAGGGACTCTGGCTATCTCTACCGAAATAAAACTTAATCTGGTGCCTGTTCCGCCACCTGTTAAAGCTGTATGTTGTGTCCACCTGGCAAAACGTAACGATGCCTATAAAGCTAACCTGATTGCGCTTGAATATGATCCCGATGCCATTGAGATGATGGATAATAAGGTACTCGAACTAACAAAAGGCAATATTGAACAGAATAAGAACCGCTTTTTTCTTGAAGGATCTCCGGGTGCGATACTGATAATTGAATTTGCAAAACATAGCAAGAAGGAGATTGAATCATTATGTTCAAGGATGGAGACTTCAATGAGGGAAAAGGGATATGGATATGCATTTCCGATAATATGGGATAGTGATGTATCCCGTGTATGGAACTTAAGAAAAGCCGGTCTGGGTGTTCTTTCAAATATTAAAGGAGATGGTAAACCTGTTAGTTTACTTGAGGATACTGCAGTTAATGTAGAAGTACTTCCCGATTATATCAGGGAGTTTGATGCAATCATGGAGAAATACAACAAGGAGTGCATCTATCATGCACATATTGGAACCGGTGAACTGCATCTTCGACCAATTCTAAATTTAAAAGATAAGGCCGATGTTGAAATGTATCATACTCTCGGACTGGAGACTGCAAAACTGGTTAAGAAATTCAGGGGATCACTGAGTGGTGAGCATGGTGACGGAAGGCTCAGGGGCGAATTTATACCTCTTCTGCTTGGCGATCATGTCTATTCGCTTCTCAAAGAGCTTAAGTCAGCTTTCGACCCTGCTGATATTATGAATCCCGGGAAAATAGTTAACACTCCTCCAATGAGTACTTTTCTCCGTTATGAACCAGGGATGGAAACGCCCGAAATTAATACCATTTATGATTTTTCGGATACCGATGGAATAGTTCGTGCAGCAGAGAAATGTAACGGGTCAGGAGACTGCCGTAAATCGTCCGTTATTGGTGGAACAATGTGCCCCAGCTATATGGCAACAAGGGATGAAAAAAACACTACCAGGGCAAGGGCAAATATTCTCAGGGAGTTCTTATGTAAGCCTGAAAACAACAGGTGGAATCACCAGGAAATTTACGAGATATTGGATCTGTGTCTGGGATGTAAAGGGTGTAAAAGCGAATGTCCGGCCAGTGTTGATATTGCCAAGTTCAAATCTGAATTTATGCAGCATTGGTACGATAAACACGGTATGCCTATAAGAACCAGACTAATAGCCTATATTAGCTCAATTAACAAGTTAGGATCAATTGTGCCGCCTGTATTCAACTTCTTCGTTAAGAACAAGTTTCTTTCCGGTTTTCTGAAGGGCTTTCTGGGATTTGCACGGGAACGGAGTATTCCGACTTTATACAAGATAACCTTAAGGCGCTGGGCATCTAAAAATCTTAAAAAGTTAAACCCGGATGAACCAACCAAAACAGTTTATCTGTTTGCAGATGAATTTACCAATTATAACGATACAAGTATTGGTATTGAAGCAATTAAGCTTCTAACATCACTTAACTACTCAGTAGTAATTCCAAAACACTCTTTAAGTGGCAGGACATTTATTTCGAAAGGGCTTTTACTGACTGCCAGAAAGCATGCTGTGAAGAATGTAATGTCGCTGGCAGATAAAGTATCTGATAACAGTCCGGTTATAGGAATAGAGCCCTCTGCTATACTGGGGTTCAGGGATGAATATCCTGATCTGGTAGGTGATAAATTGAGAGAGACCGCGATTAACCTTGGCAGAAATGCAAAAATGATAGATGAATTTATTGCCGACGAGTTTAATAGCGGAAGGATAAGTTCAGACAAGTTTACAGACTCACATCTGGAGATTCTTTTGCATGGTCATTGTCAGCAAAAAGCGGTAGCAGATACTGAATCGACAAAAGTATTACTATCTATACCGTTTAACTACAGTGTAAAGGAGATACCTTCAGGATGCTGTGGAATGGCTGGTTCGTTCGGTTATGAAAAGGAGCATTTCGAACTGTCCAATAAAGTTGGCGAACTAATACTGTTTCCTGCAGTCAGAGAAGCCGGAAAACAGACAATTATATCAGCCCCCGGGACCAGTTGCAGACACCAGATAAAAGACGGAACCGGAAAAAATGCCCTTCACCCCATACAGATATTATACAGAGCTTTAAAGAAGAAAAATGGAATAGTGAAATAGTCGTATTTCACAGGGCAAGCAGTCGGCCCTCCTTCGCTCTCCACTTCGTTTCAAGCTTCGGAAGGGCAAAGCAGTTAGCAGTTGACAATCTTAAAATCGTCTGCGTCTTTCCAAACCGGGAATTTATCCCTGAACCGGTGCAAATTGCGGAGTGACAGGTTAGTTGTAATAATACCCTCCTGACATTTTGATAAAGAGGCAATAGTCTCACCCTTAGGACCGAGAATAACAGAGTCGCCCGAATAGCTTAACCCTTCACCATCTTCGCCAATACGGTTTATCCCTGCAACATAACACTGATTTTCCATAGCTCTGGCTCTTAACAGGGTGTTCCATGCATCTCTCCTGTTCCCTGGCCAGTTTGCTATATAGATCAGCAGATCAAAATTATTATTCCTTATTCGCGACCATACAGGGAACCGCAGATCATAACATATCTGCAAACTGATATTGAATCCCGACCAACTGACTATAAGAGGTCTGATCCCTTTTGTAAAATAGAGATTCTCTCTCTCCATCCTGAACAAATGGCCCTTGTCATAGTACGAGAAGGTACCGTCAGGTTTCATAAATATCAGCCTGTTAAAGAATTTATCATCTTCTTTAATTACCAGGCTTCCAACAATTGCCACACCATTTTTTTCAGATGTAATTCGCATCCACTCTACGGTATTACCATTCATTGGCTCGGCCATAACTATCGAATTCATGGAAAACCCGGTAGTAAACATTTCAGGGAGAACAACCATTTCAGTATTACTGTCGAGGTCATCAATTATCCGTGAAAAGCAAGACCTGTTTTTATCCGGATCCTCCCAGACTAAATCAGATTGGATAGCAGCTATATTCATTAATTCCGGGGTTTGGAGTAAAAAAATAACAGGCTATAAAACAGCCTGTTACATTAGTAATCTCAAAAATATCTATTTATCAAGCGAAATATAATATTTATCCATTATTCCGGATAACAGAGGCTTATAATATAACCAAAAGAATCTTCTGGTATCATTTATATCATCTCCATATAAAAATCCCTTTAATATATTCAATGATCCGAAACATGCAGTCCATGGAGCTATTTTACCTGAAGCAAAATCACCACACATATAGATTGAGTGTCCGGTGTTATTATCCATAATAACTGCAGGAAATACTGGTGTCAGGAAATGCTTATCCAGAAGTTCTGCACCTTCATCTGTTACATCCAGGGAAAAATTCGAAAGTGATCTGTTTTCTCTTGCATCCATCACATCAAACGGACCTGCAAACGGGACTTTATTTACCACTCCGTATCCGGCAGCCACTTCATCATCGGTAACAATAAATGGTAAAGCATTTTGTAAATGAGGGCCTTCTTCAAGAACAACTATCTCATTTTCACCTTTAAGAAAAACAATACCGGCGTCGTTAAAGTCCCAGGGCATCCTATATCTTTTCTCATACATCTTCAGCATCCAGAATGGAACATCAAGTGAGTCCAGGGAAGCATAATATTGCCCTGTCCAACCTGAAAATTTAATTCCCAACTGATCCTCTTCTATCCTATACTTTTCGAATGCATTGGTAGGAAAATCGAATGTATTATACTCAAGAATAACAAGTTTATCACGCTTTCGCATTTCAGCAAGAAGGAGGTAATCGTTATTATTAAGTCCCCCATAAAGCTTTCGTGACCTTCGGCTCCTGTTTATTCCCTGGTACC